>LKMK01000071.1 GCA_001563805.1 Natrialbaceae archaeon B1-Br10_E2g2 | reverse complement strand
TCCTGCCGTTTCTCTCCGCGATGACCCACCACTGTACGAACCGCGACCTCACGGTCCGGACGGCCGCGACCTACGACCTCGACGCGAAGGAGCTCTCGTTCGTCACCGGCAGCGGCAAAGACACCAACAAGGTCCAGTCGATCGTCGAGGACGCCGAGGCCCTCCTCGAGGAACAGACCGTCGAACACTCGGGCTCGGCGTTCTTCCAGCCCGAGGACTCGCACGAGGCCGAAACGGAGGCCGACGACGCCGACACGGACGACGCCGAGGAAGCCGGCGATCAGGTCACGCTCGCGGCCTCGAGCGACACGGGTGAGGGGGCGGACGGGGACGAGCCCCGGGAGACCGAGGCGGACGAGAACCAGTCCGGGTTGACCGACTTCTTTTGATCCCGGTTCGAGGGACGCGACGCTCGCGAGGACGACCCCTCCGCGAAGCTCAGTTCCGGGCTCGAGGAATGGCCGCGGAGGCCCGCGTCTGAGACGGAGCGTCGGACCGATCGACGGTTCGACCGCGGGACGAATCGCGGTCGCGCCGGAACTGGTCCAACAGTCCGACGAAGGCACGACGGCCGCCGCGCCGGCCCCAGGACGTAGGACGTCGTTGTGATCGGTTACATCTCGACGTCGGTCACAGCAAGCCGACCTCCTGACCCGCAGCCTGAAACGCCTCGAGGCAGGCCACGACGTCGCCGTGGTCGTGGGTCGCCATCGGCGTGACCCGCAGTCGGCAGGCGCCGTCGGGGACCGCAGGAGGCCGAATCACCGCCGCGATGACGCCTCGTTCGCGCAATCCGTCGACGAGGACGAGTGCGTCCTGCCGATCGCCGACGAGGACCGGAAGGATCTGCGAGTCGCCGAGCACGTCGTAGCCCATCGCCTCGAGGCCGTCTCTGAGGTGGCTGACGTTATCCCAGAGCCGTTCGCGGGCGTCCGTGTGTCGTGCGAGGTGTAACGCCTCGCTCGCCGCCGCGGCCGCCGTGGGTGCGAGCCCGGTCGAGAAGACGAACGGGCGGGCGTCGTTGACCAGACACTCGATCAGCGCCTCGCTGCCGGCGACGTAACCGCCCTGACTCGCGAGGGCCGTCGAGAGCGTCCCGAGCTGGACGTGGACCCGATCCTCGAGCCCTTCGGCCTGGACGATGCCGCCGCCGTTGGCATAGAGGCCGGTCGCGTGGGCCTCGTCGACCATCACCCACGCGCCGTACTGGTCGGCGAGCGCACAGATCGCCGACAGCGGGGCGACGGCTCCGTCCGTGCCGAAGATGGTGTCGGTGACGACGAGCCAGGATTCCGTGGTCGCCCCCTCGGTGCGTTCGGCCCGTCGCTCGAGTGCGGCCTCGAGACTCGCCGGGTCACAGTGGTCGTAGACGACCGTCTCACAGCCGGCGAGCCGACAGCCGTCGACGATACTCGCGTGATTTAGTTCGTCCGAGAAGACCACGTCGGGGTCGAGCGCCGCGATCGTCCCGACGTTCGCAGCGTACCCCGAGGCGAACGCGAGCGCGCGCTCGGTGCCTTTCGTCTCCGCAAGCTGTCGCTCGAGGTCGCGGTGGACCATCGTATCGCCCGTCACGAGCCGACTCGCGCCCGCGCCGGTCCCGACAGTCGTCGCAGCCTGTCTCGCGGCGTTCTCGACGCGCTCGTCGTCGGTCAGTCCGAGGTAATTGTTCGAGGCGAACACCAGCGTCTCCTCGCCGTCGAGGACCGGTAGTTCGCTTCCCGTCGGCTGGGCGAAGTAACCCCGTTCGGCAACTCGGTCGACGGGAGCGAGCGTCCGTTTCAGGTCGGCCTCCTCGAGGGAGGCGAGCCGACCCTCCAGGTCGAACCCACGGTCTTCCATTCGCCTGAAGGGTGTCGTCGTCACGATTTGACTGTCACGGTTCGTCGCTGGCGGTCGCGAACCGGCGCGGTCGACGCTGTATCGGTCGAGACCACGCCGTTAGCTCCGCTGGGCCGAGGACGACGTCCCTGCCGTCTCGGTCGCCGACTCGTCGGCCTCGGCGTGGCGTTCCCTGACCGTCTCGGGATCGAACTGGTTTATCGAACGGTTGGGCTCGAGGCCCGCGCGCTCGACGATCTCGAGGTCCTCGGCGGGCGACTGGCCCGCGGTGGTGAGGTAATCGCCCGTGAGGAGCCCGTCGGCGCCGGCCTCGAGCGGCAGGTGCTGTTCGTCGGAGTCGAGGGCGGCCTCGCGCCCGCCGGTGAGTCGCACTCGCGAGTCGGGGTGGAGCAGTTTGTAGACGGCGACCGTCTTGAGAATCTCTTCGGTCGTGATCTCGACACCCTGCTCGGCCAGCGGCGTCCCCTCGATCGGGTTGAGGACGTTGACCGGGAGCGAGGAGATGCCGATCTCCTGTAAGGCGACCGCGGCCTCGACCCGATCGGTCGGCGTCTCGCCCATCCCGAGGATGACGCCGGCACAGAGGTCCATGCCGGCTTCCTTCGCGACCTCGAGGGTCTTCACGCGATCCTCGAAGCGGTGGGTGTCGACGACCTCGGGGAAGTATCGCGGCGAGGTTTCGATGTTGTGATTGTAGTGGTTGATCCCCTCCGCCGCGAGGATCTCGGCCTCTTCGTCCGTGAGGATGCCGAGCGAGGCGTCGATCTCGAGGCTACACTCCTCGCGGACCAGTCGGATCGACTCGAGGACCTCGGCCCACTCCTCGGGCCGGTGTTCTTTCGAGACACCCTTCTCGGCGACGACGATCCCGAACCGCTGGGCGCCGTCGCGTTCGGCCCGTCTGGCGGCCTCGAGCACCCGCTCCGGGCCGACGAACTCGTAGGTGTCGATGCCGGTGTCGAAGTGGACCGACTGGGCACAGAAGCCACAGTCTTCGGCGCAGTTGCCAGCCTTCGCGTTGACGATCGAGCAGGCGTCGACCGTCCCGTCGCCGAAGCGGTCGCGGACGGCAGCGCCGGCTTCCGCGAGCGGTCCGACCGGTTGAGCCATAAGCGCCAGCCCGTCGGTCCGATCGAGCCGCTCGCCGGCGAACACTCGCTCGAGTGCGTCGTCGATCGTCTCGTTTCCTGTTTCGTAAACCACGCCTAAATTGGCGGTTGACGGGGCTATAATCGTTGTGGATACTCACAAATTGTGTCAGACCGGCCGGCGACCGATTCGTGCTCGACTCCGGGCCGATTCTACCAGTAGCAACCGAGCGTCGCCGTCGAGCGTCACTCTCCTCGAGTTCCACGGTGTCACACTGGTGTGAAAGACGGGGCTACACTGGTGTGACGAGCGGGGCACTCACACGCCGAGGACAGCTGATCGACCGGTTCAAAGAGCTGCATGCGAGAGGCAGCCATCAAACTCAAAGCTCCCCACACTCTTGATGGCTCCTTCGGAGACCTGTTCGGGTTCGACTACGAATCCGCGACATCGACGTCAGTAGACTGCTCGAACGCGTGCGCACTCGAGAGCACCGTCGCGTCGTCGAAGCGCTCGCCGACCAGCATGAGTCCGACCGGCAACCCGTCGGAGCGACCGGCGGGTACCGAGATGGCCGGATGGCCAGTCACGTCGAACGGTGACGTGTTCGACAGCATGTTCAGCGCGCGGTCGATCGCCTCGAGGCGGGTGAGCCGGTCGTCGACCTCGTGGGCCGTCTGGGGCGTCGTCGGCATCGCCAGCACGTCGACGTCGGCGAGCGCGTCGTCGTACATCTCGGCGAGTTTCCGGCCGAGGTTCTGGGCTTTCGCGTAGTAGCGACCGCGATACTCGTCGGACAGATACTCGCCGAGGACGAGCGTGAGTTTCAGCGTCGTGACGTAGTCGTCCGCGTGGGCGCGTCGCGCACGTCCGAAGGCGTCGGCCAGCTGGGTGTCGTAGAAGCCCGTGCCGAAGTGGCCGACACACTCGCCGGCGACCGTCGCGGCCGTCCCTTCGATGGCGATGGCGTTCCAGATCGCGAGTCCGTCTGCGTGCATCGGAATCGAGACCTCCCGAACGGTCGCGCCAGCAGCCTCGAAGTCGGCAAGAGCGTCGTGGACGGTCTCGTCGACACCCGGCTCGCTCTCCGCGTGGTCGAATCCCTCCTCGACGACGCCGACTGTCACCTCGGACGGGTCCGTCGAGAGCGCCTCGAGGTAGTCGTCGGTCGGAACGGCGCCCTGTCGTGGATCGAGGCCGTCCTCGCCGGCGACCACCTCGAGGACGCGGGCGCAGTCCTCGACGGACGAACACATGGGGCCGGCGTGATCGAACGACCGGCCCAGTCCCGCGATCCCCGTGTAGGGGACCAGCCCGTGGGTGGGTTTGTGGCCGACGATGCCGCTCCAGGCGGCCGGGATGCGGATCGAACCGCCCTGGTCGCCGCCGATGGCGACGTCTACGTCGCCGTTGCCGACGGCGGCACCCGACCCCGACGAGGAGCCCCCCGCGACGTGGTCGGAGTCGACGGGGTTCAACACCGGACCGGTCGCCGAGAGTTCGCCGCTTCCCGAAAAGGCCATGTCCTCCATGTTCAGCTTCCCGGTGATCGTCGCGCCGGCGTCCAGGAGTCGGGTGACGATCGTCGCGTCCGTCGACGGCACGTACCCCTCGAACAGCTTCGAGCCGAGCGTCAGCTCGACGCCTGCGAGGTTGACGTTGTCCTTCAGGCCAATTTCGTAGCCCGCGAGCGGGCCGTCGTCCGCGCCCCGAACCTCACACTTGGTGACGAACGCGTTTAGCGGATCTTCCGGCGCGTCCGGTCGGTAGCCCGGATCGCGGTCGGTGTACTCGACTCGAGGGCGGTAGTCCGGCAGTTCGTCCAGCCGTTCGTAGCCCGCGAGCGTCTCCGCGATGGCGGCCTCGAAGTCCGCGACCTCCTCGTCGCGCAAGTCGATGTGGTGGCGGTTCGCGTACTCCCGAATTTCCGCCGGCGTCGGTAGCTGTACGTTCGGTGGTGACTCCGACATAGCGGTGTGTGAATCACTGACGACGGTGAAAAAGCTTCGGCGGCAGGGGCCGCTCGCGTCGAACGGTAGCCGAACTCTCGACGACCGTCAGTCGCCGTCCTCGAGTTCCCGCGTCGAGATCTCGTACGTCCGGCCCTCGTACTCGTAGGTGCCGTCCTCGCGGCTGCCGAAGATCGGCGTCGTCGAGTCATACTCCTCGAGTCGCACCCGGTCTGCGTCGTACTCGCGAGCGAGCGCGATCGCGTCCCGGCGTCGGTCGTTCCGGAGCACCGTCTCGGTGATCGTCGGCTCGGCATCGGCTTCGTCGTCGGTTCGCTCGAGTTCGTACGCCCCAAGTCGGCTCGAGTCGCTGTCGGGGTCGCCGCGCGTGGATCGCGCGACGAGGACGTCGTCTTCCCACCAGGTGTCGTCGATCTCGTCCGTCGGCGTCAGCTTTAGAGCGTCGGCCTCGAGGGTAAACCGGGCACAGAAGCCGATCGCGTCCTCGTGAGAGTCGTCCTCGAACCAGCCGCGGGTGCCGAAGGCGTACTCGCCGCCGCCGAGGCCGCGGATCGGATCGCGTCCTTCTTCTTGCGGATCGCTGACCGATCGGCCGCCTTCGATATCCTCGTTGTCGACCGAAAGATCCCAGCTGTAGCGCTCGCCGGGCGGAAGCTCGTGCAGTGGCTCCGGCCACTCGGATGGTGCGATGTAGTACCAGTCGCCACCCATACGTTTGTGAAGGAGCCACTGATACTGGTTGTGAGCGAAGCGACGGTCGGACTCGTTTTGGAGCTCGAACGTGACCGAGTCACCCTCCGCGATCGTCTCCGCCGAGGGCTCGAGGTAGATCGCGGTCTCCTCGGGATCGATCTCGTCGTACGCGACGATCAGGTCGACGCTGTCGTACTCGGGACAGTCGTCAGGGAACGTCCCCACGGACGGTAGGGAGCGGTCGTCTTCTGGATCCTCGGAGTCGTCGGGGTCGCCTGCGTCACTGTCGTTCGATCGGTCGTCGTCGGCCGTCGTGTCGGACGGATCGTCGAGGCAACCAGCGAGAGCGAGTCCGCCAGCGGTCGCGAGCAGGAGCCGTCGAGTCGAGCGGCGCATGCAGCCTGCTTTCCCCGGAACAGGTAAGTGTTTTGTCGTGACCGGCTGTCGTCATCGTGACGTCTCTGGACCCACTCCCCGGATGGCGTCGCCAGCCCCACGCGGTCGGTGGCGGGCCATAGACCGAAACGCCCGCTATCGAAGCGTGGACCGACGGCGGTTGACCTCTCGAGTTTGCGTCCCACTCGTCGACCTCGGGACGCCGTCGGTCCCGGCGATAGCGTCCGACCGTCGAACGGAGCCGCAGACGACTGGACATCCGTCCACCCGGAACGCGGAGTCCGGGTGGTGACGGCCGTTAGCCTAATAGGGTAGCTCTCTTGGCGATCGTGACTGAAAAAATTCCAAAACTTAATTAGCTGTGATAATCCACTAGTAGTGAACGAGTCTATGACCGACAGTACGATCGACAACAAACCGGGCGAGGGCGGATTCGACGTCGGCTCGAGCGCCGAGGAACTGTTCGGGGAGATCGAGGACGAGTTCCTCGAGTCGGGGGTCGATCGAGAGGCGGGGGACGACGACGCCGCAGTGTCGGATGCGGACCCGGGCGACGCGACCGCGGACGACCGAGAGGACGTCGAGGATCAGACGGCCGCGTCCGTCTTCGGGCAGCTGAAAGCCGACCTCGAGGACGACGATTCAGTGGACCTCCTCGAGGACGAGAGCCCCGAGGACATCATCGCGAGCGCCGACGAACCGGAGCCGGATCCGGAGCCGATCGACGAGGACCTCCTCGCTGACGAGGAGGAACTGACTGATCTGTTGCTCACCGGCCGGACAAAAGAGGAGGAGTTCCTCTGGATCGACCCCGACGACGAGTCGGGAGAGGCCGCCGCAGACGTCGACGACAGCGACTCGGAATCGCTCGAGGACGAAGATGCAACCGAGCCAGCGGACACCACCGAGGCGGAGACGGCTCTCGAGTCCGACGACGCGGTCGGCGACGACCTCGAAGGGACCGAAGACACCTCGAGCGTCGAGGAGACCGAAGACGCCTCGAGCACTGAGGATGTCGACGCCGATCACGCCGAGGAGACTGACGCCGATCACGCCGAGGAGACTGACGCCGACCACGCCGAACCGGACGACGTTGCGGACGGCGAGACGGACGAGCTCGAGGCGGACGACTCCCCATCCGTGGCGGACGACGACGACGAGTCAGCAGTCATCGAGCCGGAGGAACCAGCAACCGACGAGTCTGCTCACCTCGAGACTGGCGACAAACCCGCAGAAACCGACGAGGACGAAGCACCCGTCGACGAGCCTGCAGACGCGACCGAGGACGACGACTCCCGCGGGCTGATCCGACGGCTCCTTGCGGCGCTTAACCCCTTCTGATCGAGTTTCCCGTTCTCTCGGCTGACCAATAGCCCGCGCTGAGGAGAGTCATCCATCCGGGTGCGACTCGAGTCCCTCGTGACGAACGGTGTACGAGCGGCCGCCACACTCCGGGCACCTCGTGCCGACCCCGGACTCGAACGACCGGTCGGGGATCTCGTGATCGTGTCCACACTGGTCGCACTCGAGCCACGCGGGCATAGTCTATCGACGTGGGCTACGAAGGAGCCCGATACCCTGCGCGTGCCGGCTGTCGGTCACTCGTCGTGAACGTTGACGGTGACGACGGGAACCGGCGAGGCGCGGACGACGCGCTCGGCGACGCTGCCGATGAGTTCTCGAGAGTTGCCGGTTCTGCCGGCGGTCGCCATCACGACCAGGTCGACGTCGTGGTCGTCGACGTACGCGAGGATCTCCTCGTGTGGGACGCCGCGGTCGACGCTCGTTTCGACGTCGGCGACGCCGGCGTCGTCGGCGCGGGCTGTGACCTCCTCGACGGCGCGGCGGCCGGCGTCGTACAGCGAGCCGTAGACCTCCTCCTCGGTCGTCTCGTCGAGGTCGGCGGCGAACGCGGGCGAGGACTCGACGACGTACTGGGTGTGTAACGTCGCGTCGTAGGTACTCGCCAGATCGAGTGCGTGTTCCAGAGCCGCCGCCGAGCCGTCCGAACCGTCGGTCGGTGCCAACACGGTGTCGTACATACTGGAGAATGCGAACGGGATTACGAATCGTTTGTGGCTGATCGGGCCTGGATCGATCGGCGTCCGATCACGTGTGCGAGCCGATACACGGTCGATGCGAACGGGGCGATGCTGCCCAGCCCGTCGTAGCCGGGCGTTACCCGAGGAACGCTTCGATGTGGTCGGCGACCTCTTCGGGCGTGTCGCCGACGGGGACGCCGGCGTCGTTCAGCGCCGAAATCTTGCTCTCTGCGGTCCCCGTCCCGGAGCCGGAGACGATCGCGCCGGCGTGGCCCATGCGCTTGCCCGGCGGGGCCGTGCGGCCGGCGATGAAGCCAGCGACGGGCGTGTCGACGTGTTCGTCGATGTACGCGGCGGCCTGCTCTTCGTCCTCGCCACCGATCTCACCGCACATGACGATGGCGTCGGTCTCGTCGTCGTTCTCGAACAGCTCGAGCGCGTCGATGAAGCTCGTGCCGATGATGGGGTCGCCACCGATACCGATCGCGGTGGTCTGGCCGATGCCGCGGTTGGTGAGGTTGTCGACGACCTGGTAGGTCAGCGTCCCCGAGCGGGAGACGAGGCCGACGTTCCCCTCCGAGAAGATATTCCCTGGGAGGATGCCGAGTTTCGCCTCGCCGGGGGTGATGAGGCCGGGACAGTTGGGGCCGATGAGTCGGGTGTCCGTCTCGGAGAGACGCTTGTTGACTCGAGCCATGTCCTGGGTCGGGATGCCCTCCGTGATGGCGACGGCGAGGTCGAGGTCCGCGTCGAGCGCCTCGAAGATGGCGTCGCCGGCGAACGCCGGCGGGACGAAGATGACCGACGTGTCGGCGTCTTCCGCGTCGACGGCCTGCTGGACGGTGTCGTAGACGGGGACGCCGGCGGCTTCCTGGCCACCCTTGCCGGGGACCGCGCCAGCGACCACGTTGGTGCCGTACTCCATCATCTGCTCGGCGTGGAACTTGCCTTCCCCGCCGGTGATGCCCTGTACCACGACGCGCGTGTCGTCGTCGACTAGAACGCTCATTATTCGCTCACCTCCGCAGCGTACTCGACGGCACGCTGGACCGCATCCTCGAGGGTCTGTTCGACCGTCACGAGGTCTTCGTTCAGAATCTCCATGCCTTCCTCCCAGTTGGTGCCGGCCAGTCGGACGACGACCGGCTTGGGAATCTCGTCGAACTGCTCGAGCGCTTCGTTGATCCCTTTGGCGACCTCGTCACCGCGGGTGATCCCGCCGAAGATGTTGAAGACGACGCTCTCGACGTTGTCGTCGGAGAACACCATATCGAGCGCGTTCGCGATTCGGTCGGCTTTCGCACCGCCACCGACGTCGAGGAAGTTCGCTGGCTCGCCGCCGTAGTAGTCGACGAGGTCCAGCGTCGTCATGACGAGGCCGGCACCGTTGCCGATGATCCCCGTGTTCCCCTCGAGGCGAACGTAGTCGAAGCCGTACTCGTCGGCTTTCTGCTCGAGTTCGTCACCGGTGCTCGCGGCTTCGGCTTCCATCTCGGCGAGTTCGGGCTGGCGGAACAGCGCGTCCTCGTCGATGTTCATCACGGCGTCGGCCGCGATGACCTCGTCGTCCGCCGTGACCATCAGCGGATTGATCTCGGCGTCGGCGCCGTCCCGGTCGTCCCAGAGCTGATAGAGCGTCGTGAGAACGCTCGAGACGTCACGTGCGACCGACTCGTCGACACCCGCGTCGTAGACGGCCTTGCGAGCCTGGTAGGGGTGCATGCCGAACGATGGGTCGATGTGCTCTTTGGCGATCGCGTCGGGGTCTTCCTCGGCGACCTCTTCGATGTCGACGCCGCCTTTGGTCGAGACCATCGCGACCGGCTTGCCCTCGCCGCGGTCCATCGTGATCCCGACGTAGAGTTCGTCGGTGAAGTCGACGGCCCCCTCGACGAGCACGCTGCCGACGTGGTAACCCTTGAGGTCCATCCCGAGAATCGCGTCCGCCGCCTCGCGGGCCTCGTCCGCGTCGTCGACGAGTTTGATTCCGCCGGCCTTCCCTCGGCCGCCGACCTGTACCTGCGCTTTGATCGCTACTGGATACCCGATCTCCTCGGCCGCGGCGACGGCGCCGTCGACGTCGGACGCCAGTTGTGAGTCCGGCGTCGGGATCCCGGCGTCGGCGAAGACACCCTTCGCCTGGTACTCGTGCAGTTTCATAGCCATTCGAACGGCCGTTCCGACCTTGCTTAAATCCTGCCAGTTTCCGCTCGCTACCCGATCCGACAGCCGGCTCTCAGGTTGGTCCCGTTCGGGACGTCGAGAACCGCTTCATCACCGATGTATCGTAGCCACTGCAAGTCATTGCACACCTGATCGCCAGACGGTTCGGCGATCAGTGTGGAAATCGTTGCAGTTGTTACGATAGCTCCACCCTCGTGGCGACCGAAGCGCTGCTCGAGCAGCCAGCCGTTCGAGAAGCGTGGTGATCGACGTCGATTTCTACCTCGTCTCTCTCGCCCGGAGCCGTCCCCGTCAGGCTTCGATGCGTACGACGTTCAGGATGATCTGGTTGCGAGTCGTCTCGATCGCCTCGATCTCACCGGCGAGAAGCAGTTCCGAGTTCGGCATCGCACCGATGGCGATCGCGTCGCCCTCGTGGAACTCCTGGACAGACTGCTGAAACCGGATTCGCGCCCGACAGGTCGTCGGGTGGTGGACGTTCGGGAAACTGATCTCGTCGACGATCGCGTCGACGCGATCGAACTCACGCGCCAGCACCGCCGTCTCGGGGTCCTCGACGTTTTCGCGGTCCAGGATGTCGAACGCGGCGTCCGTCGGCTTGTACCCCCCGGAGGGGCCCGGAATGCCCTCGACGAGGCCGAGATCGTTGAGACTCGACATCTGGTTTCGAACCGTGCGTGGCTCGCGGTCGATCTCGGTCGCGATCTCTTTCGCCGGAATCGGCGAGTCTACTGCCTGATAACGATTGATGAGAACTGTCAATATTCGGTGTTGGCTACTGGTCAGCTCGATCCGTCCCATATCGTCCGTCAGGGTCGTCGCTACTTTATACCAACCGTTGTCGGCAGGTCGTTCGGCGCCAGCGGCTGCCGGGTGTCCACAACGCCCAAGTCGGTTCGACCGCTAGCGACGGTATCGCGGATGGCACATCGCACAGCCCTCGAGGATGCCGGATTCGGTTGCTTCGGTCGGCCGATCGGTCGACGTCGAGGCCCGGGTCCGTGTGGGAACTCCCGGCGTGACCTCTCGCGGGTGTCCGTCCGGACCGATTCGACCGCCGACCCGACCACCTCGCTCGAATCCCGGGAGGACGGCCTTCGGTGACGGTCCCGATGACGCGTCGGGACGCGGACGGCCCTCTCTCGAGTCTCGCGCGCGGCCTTCGACTGCTGGTTCACAGCAACCTCTTCATCTCGATGGCGACGGTGAGCGTCGCCGTGACGACGCTCGTCCTCGCGGGACTCCCGCTCGAGTTCTTCCCACTGTTCGTCGTCTTCGCGGCGACGATGTTCGTCTACACGAGCAACCGAATCACCGACCTCGCGGAAGACGAACGGAACGTTCCGCGGCGAGCGGCGTTTACGAAGCGCTACGGCCGCGGGTGGCTCGCCCTCGGCGTCGGCCTCTACCTGCTGGCGATCGGCCTCGCGATCGTCGCCGGAGTCCCGGGGGCCGTCTACCTGCTGTTGCCCCTCGTCGCGGCCGTCCTCTACTCTGTAGTCGGCATCAAACGCGTCTTCCTCGTGAAAAACGCCTTCGTCGGCGCTGCCTGGGGGCTCCTCCCGCTCGGCGTCGGCTACTACTACGGCGTGCTCTGGAGCGCCGAGATCCTCTTTCTGGCCGGCTACGTCGCGGCGATGATCACGGTCGCGGCGGTGGTCTTCGACGTCAAGGACATCGAGGGCGACCGCGCGGAAGGCATCGCGACGGTGCCGAGCGTCGTCGGTCCGCGACGGACTCGGGTCGTCTCGCAGGCCGCGAACGTGCTGATCGCCGCGGCCGTCGTGGGGCTCGTCGCCGTCGACGTCGTCCCCGTCACGTTCCTCGTCGTGCTCGCGATGAACGGCTACGTGGCCGCGTACATCCCGTTCGCCAGCCCGGATCGCGGACCGCTGTTCTACGGGTTCGTCGTCGACGGCGAACACGTCTTTCTCGCCGCGGTCGTGCTCGGCCTCGAGTGGGTCGTCTGGTGACCGGCCGGGCCACGACCGTGACTAGGGGGCTCCCGGTCGTCGGTCAGTCCCGGTCGGTCTCGCTCCAGTCGCAGTCCTGGCACTTCCAGCCGGTGACGAACGCGGTCACCGACGGCATGTAGCCGACCGTCAGGACGTCGCCGCCGCAGTCCGGACACGCCCGCTCGGCGTCTTCTATCGCCTCGGCTTCCATGACGGACTCGCCCTCGATGAGGGCGGCGAGGGAGTCGGCAGTGACCATGCGACCTTGAACCACGCGATTCTGGCTCATGAGTCCCCTTGTGGTCACAGGCTCAAGGCTTCCCCGCCTCGAGCAGCCCTGGCCGGTTCCGTCGCCGTCCGATCCGGCTTCGATCCGCCAGGCCCTGGGACGTCGGGGTGATTCGTGGGTGCCAACGGCGGTTCGGAACACACCGTCCGTTGTCGGTTTACTCGGGCGGAGCCAGACGGAGGATGTTCACGGAACAAACGAACAAGCTGTTGTCGAGTTTATTGGACGGTCGTCCGAATTGGGTCCGAAATAGCCCGGTTGGAGAAAACGCGACTGAATTATATGAGGGAAAAGATTGAATATTGCTTAGCACCAGCTTGGTAACTATAGGCATGGTAAAAGAAGTCACGCTCGAGCCAGTCGACGACGTCCCGCCGGAGTCGCGTGTCTGTCACTACGACGAACTCGGCGATTCGGCCAAAGCGAGCGTCCCCGCACTCGCCGATGCGAACAGGACTGTCGTCGACCCCGCGGTCCTCGACGGTTTTCAGGGCTGCGACCTCGTGAAGTTCACTGAGTACTACGAAATCTCGGTTCACTGATCCGCTCGTCTCTGATCCCGTCGACCTGCCGGCGTAAGGCTTCGTTCCCCCACGACCAGTGACCCGTACTGCGAGCCGTGCTCATTCTCGCCACCGTCTCCTCGAGGCCCGCCCCCGACGGGTGTCGGCCGCTCTCGAGCGACTGCGTACGCGGCCGTCGGTCGGCCCCGGAATCGAAACGCTGTCGCTCACGAAGTTGGTCGCTCGAAACGGGCTCTAGCTGGGGATTTGACATCCTCCCCGCCCTGAAGGGCGAGGATTCCCGAGCGTTGGGATATTACGGTTTGCAGTCTACCACTTGGTCACGCGGTAAGAATCCGCGTGGCAAGTCATATAGGTAAACTCCGGGCTGTGCCAACCAGCCGGTACTCCTATCCCCGTCCAAACTGGCCGAAGACTCGGAGTTACTTCCGTTGATGTCAAGACGGATGTTCTCCGCCCCATTCACATCAGCGTTGAACGCATCATCGTGTTCGTCGCACACGTATAGACCCCGTTCAACACGCTGACTCTCGTCTTTCCTACCGCAGACGCAACACGTCTTGCTCGTATCACGCTCTGACACTTCTAC
>LKMK01000070.1 GCA_001563805.1 Natrialbaceae archaeon B1-Br10_E2g2 | reverse complement strand
GCTACCAGGACAGACCGCTCGAGCCGGTCACCGATTCTGATCGCACGCATCGTGTAGTGGCTTCTGCCCGACTCGAGCGCAGGGGTTTCGATCTGACCACGATTGACTCTGGACGAAGTGGGTTTCGGCGGCTCGAACCCCAGGGGTCTCGGGTGGTGATCGGGTGTCCTCGATTCGACACCCGCCGGCCGACCGACGGTGACGACGCGTGGTCGGGCTGTGACAGACCAGTCCGTTCACGGGTGAGCGGGGTCGTCGAATCGACGCGGGTGCTCGAGTCGACATCCGAGTTCGCCGGCCGAACTCTTCGTATCGTCGACGACGGACCGTCGAAGTCGATCGCGTTTTCCAGTAGTACGGGGTCTGGAATCCCGACCGACTCACGGATCTCTCGTCGGACCCGCACGCTTCGAGGCCCCGTCGTTCTCGAGCGCGGGCGCCAGTTTCGCGCCCGATGGAGCGGCTGGTATCGCTGCTGGGAACCCCGATCGCCTCCCATACGTCAAAATAAACCAAATTATGCTATACAGAACAGTCCGTTCGAGCGCAGCTCCCAGCAGGGGTGTCGTCGTGGGTAACCGATCCACCCGTGGGGTCGAACTCGGACGATCGATGCGCCCCCCTCTCGAGGAAGGCCCGATCAACTAACGGCGGGTGCGCGTTCGTCGGTTCGACCGGGAAGCTCGAGTTCGATCTCCAGTTCCGGTTCGCCGACACCGTCGTAGTCGATCTCTAGCTCGATCGGTTCGCCGAACGCGAACGGCAGTTCCCACTCGTCGTCGCTGAGCGTCAGTTCGTCCCCGTCGCGGAGCTGTTCGCCCAGTTCGATCAGGAACGCACCGACTTCGGCTGCGTCGAGGCGGTACGCTTGCTCGAAGTTGCGGCCGGCACTGATCGTCGTCACTGCGTCGTCTGCATCGGTCTGTTTTTGTTTCTCGTCGGTCGTCTCTTCGTCCGCGTCGGTTTGTGCTTCGTCTGCATCCGTCATCTCGTCGTCCGTATCGGGGTGCTCTTCGTCCATCGGTCTCGAAACCACGCCAACACATAGAACGCTTGGGGGCCCCGCTGGGAGGTACATCGAGTTTCGGAACTATCGGAACCCACCCACCGTCGTTTAAGCCGATCGACGAGAAACGGGTGGACGTGATCGTCGACGGCCGCGTCTTCCGCGAGGACTTCGTCCCCAGCGAGGTGGTCCACCGCCACGACGAGGTGAACCTCCTCTCTGAAACCCTCGAGCCGTTGCTCTACGACCAGCGGGCGGAGCCGTCGTTCCTGTTCGGCCCGACGGGGGTCGGCAAGACCTGCATCGCCCGCTACACGCTGGGCCAGCTTCGCGAACAGGAGCCGGACGTCCGGGTCGCCTACGTCAACTGCTGGCAGGAGTACACCCGATTTCGGGTACTTTACACCCTTCTCGAGGCGATCGACCGGACGAGGGATGTCCACCGCTCGACGCCGAAAGACGAGCTGTTCGGTCGGCTGGCCGACGCGACCGATCGGCAGATCGTCGCGATCTTAGACGAGGTCGACCAGCTAGAGGAGACGGCCGCGCTGTACGACCTCCACCGGCTGGGACACGTCTCGCTCGTCCTGATCGCCAACCGCGAGGACGAACTCTTCGCGAGCCTCGACGACCGGGTCCGCTCCCGGCTGCGAGCCAGCACTCGCGTCCGCTTCGATCGGTACGGAACCGAGGAACTCGCCGCGATCCTCGAGCGCCGGGCGACGAAGGCACTCGAGCCGGATGCCGTCACCGACGACCAGTTGCTCCAGATTGCCGACGCCGCCTCGGGTGACGCTCGCGTCGGGATCGGTATCCTCCGGTCGGCGGCCCGCCGCGCGCAGCGACGCGGCGTCGACGCGATCACCGACGACGCCCTCGCGGCTGCGATTCCGGACGCCAGGACGGCCATCCGCCGGAAGACGCTCGAGGGACTCATCGAACACCAGCGCGTGCTGTACGACGTGATCGCCGAGGCCGGCGAGATCGAACCGAGCGACCTCTATCGGGAGTACGAACGCCGGGTCGGAGCGCCGAAGACCGAGCGGACGCTGCGCAACTACCTGACGAAGATGGTCCACTACGACTTGATCGAGGCCGTCGGCGAGCGACGGGGGCGGACCTACCGGGTGGTCGACGAGGACGCTCGACCGGACGATGCGGCCGTCGATTCGTAGGGCGACGCGAGTGTCGATTCGTAGGGCGACGCGGACTCGGCTTGCCGTCACTTCTCGCCGGTGTGGTTCTCAGGAGGCTGTCACCCGTCACCGGCTCGCCGAACGCCCGCGCCACCGGCCACGTCCTCAGCGCGTCTCTTTCGGAAACGGTGTCGATCGGTTCGTGAGGGCTGTAGCTTGCCGGTAACTGGAGCAACGCGGTTATCGGAAATATCGGAAACCACACGCCGTTGCTTATCGCCCCGTCCCTCGAGCCCTCACGTATGCACGGATTCGATCTCGAACTGGAGCCGGGACTGACGCTGCTCGAGGTACCGTCGCCGCGGTCGACCGCCGTTCACCGGCTGGTCTGCCGGCGCCTGGCCGACACCGACGGGGGCTCGAGCTACTGGATCGACGCCCACAATACGGCCTCGACGCACGTCCTCTACGACTGTGCCGCGAGCCAGCGCGTGCTCGAGGGACTCAACGTCGCACGGGCGTTTACGGCCTACCAGCACCACTCGCTGGTCCGGGCGGTCGTCGGGCGGGTCGACGAAGCGACCACCCTGGTCGTCGCGCCGAACGTCGCGTCCCTCTATCGCGACGCCGATCTGGCCGAGTGGGAACGGGAGGACCTGCGGGCGGCGACCCTCGAGACGCTGTCGGAACTCGGATCCGCCCTCGGCTGTCCGGTCCTCGTTACGGCCGCTCGCGAGGAGGACGCAGCGACGATCGGCGACTACGCCGAGACGTCGATCGAGTGCGTCCGGACGCGAGAGGGGCTCCGGCTCGAGGGTGAGACGGGCGCGGTCGTGGAGGGCTACTGGCACGGCCGCTACTGGCAGACGACGATCCCCTACTGGGTCGAGTGCTGTGGCGCCGTCGAGGCGGTCGACCCCGTCGTCGGCGCGCACGACCGTGGGCTGCTCGAGGTGACCGCCTGATGGGCCGAACGAACCCCACCTACCGGGACGCTATCCGGGCGCTCGAGGCCGAGTGGGAGCCGATGGGGACGGCGCTGCGCCGGGAGTATCAGGCGGATTTCGACCGGCTGTTCGACCGCGCTCGCACCTTCGCCGACGCCGCGGGCTACGCGAACCCGCCCGAGCCCGAACGGGCGTTCCTGCTGTCGCTGTTGCTCGCCCACGAGGTCGAACTGCGGCGGCTCCGGGCGGAACTCGAGTCCCCCGACGCGAGCGGGGAGTCGCCACAAACCGGGTCGGAGGGGGATCCGTGAGCCCGTACACCTTCGAGTTCGAGGACGGCCGGGTCCGCGAGTGGCACCTGACCGACGAGGGCGCAACCCCCGTCCACGTCGACGACTACACGCCGTCGATCTTCGTCGCGGGACCCAACGAGTCGCTCGCGACGTTGCGCTCCCGGCTCGAGTCCGATCCGAAAGTCGTCGCCACGCGGGACGAACGGTGGGCGACGGATCTCCACGCGGCCCACGTCGACGATCCGAGTCGCGTCCTCCGGGTCGACCTCGAGCGCATGGGTGAGGTTCGGACGCTCGCTCGCGAGATCCGCGGCGTCCACGAACGCGGGACTGAGCCACCAGGGACGTTCCGGCTGTTCGACGTGGACCTCGCGCCGGGCTTTCGGTACTGTCTCGACCGGGGGATCGACCCGACGCCCACCCGCGAGCTGCGAACGCTACGACTCGCCCTCGAGGAGCCCGCGCTGTCGAACGGCGACGTCTCGGCGCTGACTCTCGAGGGTGACGCCATCGCCGCCGGCGACGCGACCGCCGTCCTCGAGACGCTGCAGCGACGACTCGAGCGGCGCGATCCGGACGTGCTCGTGGTGAGCAACGCCGATCTGGTTCCGTTGCTCGAGCGTCGGGCGTCGACGCTGGGGCTCGAGGGGTTCCACCTCGGCCGCCTGCCCGGGGTCACGCAACTGGCCGGCGAGAACACCTACGAGAGCTACGGGCAGGTCGGGCACTCGCCGGCGCGCTACCGGGTGCCGGGGCGGGCGATCGTCGACACCTCGAACAGCTTCCTCTGGCACCAGTCGGGGCTCGCGGGCCTCGAGTACATGGTCTCGAAGACGGGACGACCGCTCCAGGAGGCCGCCTGGGGGAGCATCGGAACGCTCCTCACGTCGCGCCAGATCCGGATGGCCCGCCGGGAGCGTGGCGTACTCGCCCCGTGGAACAAGTGGGAGCCCGAGCGGTTTACGGACGTCCGGACGCTCCACGCGGCCGACAGGGGCGGGTTCACGTTCGCCCCCGAGGTCGGCTTCCACGAGGACGTCCACGAGGTCGACTTCGCCTCGCTGTACCCACGGATCATCTGCGAGCACAACGTCAGCCCGGAGACGGTCGACTGTCGCTGTCTCGAGGGCGAAGACGGCCGTCGACGCGATCCCGACACCGACGCCGTCGACGAGGCGGCGTACAGTCGGGTCCCGGAGCTCGGCTACCGCATCTGCGACGAGGCGGGGTTTCTCCCCGACGTCCTCGAGCCCCTGCTCGACGATCGAGCCGAGCGCAAGCGACAGCTCGCCGAAGCGCCGCCGACGGACGAGGCCAGCCAGCTTCGCGGGGAGTCGGGCGCGATCAAGTGGGTGCTCGTCTCCTCGTTCGGCTACCAGGGCTACCGCAACGCCAAGTACGGGCGGATCGAGTGCCACGAGGCGATCAACGCCTACGCCCGCGAGATCGCCGTCGAGACGAAACGGCGCCTCGAGGACGCTGGCTGGCGAATCGTCCACGGCATCGTCGACAGCTTCTGGGTGACCCCGCGCGAGGGCTGTAAGCCGGAGCCGCTGTCGGCCGTGACCGACGCGATCTCCGACGCGGTCGGGATCCCGCTCGAGCACGACGGGAGTTACGAGTGGTGCTGTTTCGTCCCCCTGCGCGACTCGGCCTCGCGCTCCGACCGCGACGGGTCGAACCAGGCGCCGGCCGGCGCGCTCACGACGTACTTCGGCAAGCGCGAGGACGGCGACTACACGTTCCGCGGCGTCGCACTCCGCCGCCGGAACACGCCCGAGTTCGTCGCCGAGAGCCAGCGGGTGTTCGTCGAGACCCTCGACCGCGAGCGCGACCCGGCCGCCGTCTGCGACGCGCTCGGCCGCCGCCTCGCCACGCTCCGGAGTGGCGACGTCGATCCCACGACGCTCGAGATCACCACCCGCGTCTCGAAGTCCCTCGAGGCGTACCGCCAGCGCACCCGGACCGTCGCCGCGCTCGAGCGCTACGACCGGCTGGGGATCGACCGCCACCCCGGCCAGTCGGTCCGTTACGTGGTCGTCGACGACGACGCTCGCAGCGCCGAGCGCGTCCGCCTGGCGCTCGAGGAACCGACCGACTACGACGCCGACTTCTACGCGACCCTGCTGGTCAGCGCCTGCGAGGAGGTCGTCTCGGCGCTCGGCTGGGACCGCAGGCGGATCCGCCGGTACCTGCGGGACGGCCGGACGGTCCGGCTCTCGACGTTCGTCGACTGATCTCGGTCGAGTGTCCGACCGATGGCGCGGGCTCGAGGTCCTCGCGCTGCTCCGGGTCGTCTCGAAACGGCGTTCCACGGGAGTGAAACGGCAGAATAGTCGTAGGGGGTGTGCTGTTCTCGTCGGGTCGCCCGCTAGAGCGAGACGACCGTGTCGTCGTTGATGATGTCGGGGGCGTTCAGCACTTCGACGGTCTGACTGCCGGAGGCCGTCGAGATCGTCAGTTGCGCGCTGTCACCTTCGGAGAGGGGTGCCGGCTGGTTGAGTTCACCGTCGTCTTCGGTGATATCGCCTTCGGCATCTCCGAGGTAGATCACGACCTCGATTCGGTCCTGGCTCTCGAGGAGCACGTTGTCGTGGTCACCCTGGACGGATCTGGTAAAGAAGACGTCGTCCGATCCACCGGACGCGCTCACGTCGATAGGCGTTCCGTTCTCGTCGAAGTCGTCGGCGTCGTAGTGCGTCAGCGTAGCCGCCTCGTCACCGAGATACTCGATCGTCGTCGTGTTGAGATCGATATCCCCTGCACCGGGGGCTTTCTGGACGGTCATCCCGACGCGATAGATGCTGTCGTCGTCAGGACCTTCAGTCACGTTGATGTGGTCGTTCAGCCCCGTCTCACCGATCGTCGAGACGACCTGAACGTTGTCGGAAACCTGTGCCGTGCTCTCTTCACCGGTGGCTTCGGCCTGCGTCTGCAGGAAGCCGGCCGTGTTGATCAGTACGCCTGCGGCAATCGCAGCAACCAGCACCATCGCGATGAACACGATGAGCGTGCCGATCCCCACCTGACCGCGGTCTTCAGCTGTGTGTTGTGTACGCATATACAGAGAGGCGTCCGTTGTTCCGGACGTACGCTGTTGATGCCCTCAGGCAGGTAAATCACTTCTGGCTGATATAATTACAATCTGAAATTACGGGGCTGGTATTATCCGGACGGCGAAGAGATTGCTTAGACCATTGTCACGATCTGTCGGGCTAATTGTCACATTAGATATTTTTCTGGCAGGACGCGACTCGCAGTTACGCGCCAGCCGGGGCCCGCGTCTGGCTCAGCGGCCGTCACGACTCGAGTCGGTCTTCCAGCGTCCCGATCCACTCGAGGACGTCGCCGACGAGTTCCGGCGTGCGGTCGCGAACGGCGTTGCTGCGCCGGTCGTACTCGAGAAGGCCCTGTTCCTCGAGTTTCGGTAACACGTTGTGCTGGAGCTGTGAGACCTCGGCAGGGAGTCCCTGGCCGTGTCGACAGTGGTCGTCGATGGCCGCTGCGAGTTCGGTAACTGACGCGAGGTCGTTCGCTCGAAGATACCGGAGCGTCTGTCGGTGTCGACACTCAGAAAGCAGTCGAAGCAGCTCGTCCGCGTTCCACCTGTGTCTGTCGCTCATGCCATCCCCCTGGCACAGGTTATTCTACTTATGTAAACTAAGTTGTTGTGGCTAATACGAGCCCTGTTTTCACGCGCTTTGTCGTCGTGCGACTCCGTCAGCCAGTTAGCGGAGGGACGGTTTTTCGGCGGCTACGACCTCGTACACCCTGGGGGACGAGGACGGTCGAAGCGTGACCGGTCGACGGTCGCTGCCACTGCTCGCGGCGTATACGTATCACTAACCGTGTACTTCGACAGTACGTTTATCACCACGAGTCCTCTTAGCTGTGTCACTCCACCATGTCCCTCTGGGAAGCTTCGGCGAAACGGTCGGGTCCCGGGATCGCGAGCGAGCAATCCACGTCGAGTCGAGCAGCTTGCCGTTCGTCGACGGTTCGACGGTCCCCCACGTATATCCGTCTTCACGGCGAACGATGGGCAACAGTGGCACACCGACGTTTCCGGGTGGGCGGTCGAATCGGTCCCGACCACCCGGCTCGCACCGTCTCGCTGGTCGACCACGGTCGCGGCGTCGCCGGGGACGCCGAGGCCGACGAACTCGAGCCTGCCCGTGTGATCGATGAGTGACGCTCACCCTACATCCGCACAGCTGCTGCTGGTCGAGGACAACCCTGGCGACGTCAGGCTAACGAGGGAGGCGTTCGAGGAGGGACGGATCGAGAACGACCTTCACGTCGTCCCCGACGGGGCCAAAGCGCTCGACTTTCTCCACCGTCGCGGCGAGTACGCCGACGCACCGCGGCCGGATCTCATCCTGCTGGATCTCAACCTCCCCCGGACCGACGGCGAGGCGGTCCTCGAGGAGCTCAAAGCCGACCCCGAGTTACGATCGATCCCGGTGATCGTCCTGACGAGTTCCCGGGCCGAAGAGGACGTCGCCAGGTCCTACGACCTGCACGCGAACGCCTACCTCACGAAGCCGGTCGATCCCGACGAGTTCATCGAGACCGTTCGCGCCTTCGAGAAGTTCTGGTTCTCCGTCGTGCGACTCCCACCGGAGCGTGATCGGTGATGAGCGAACCCGACTCCGACGATGCGACCGCTACCGAGGCTGCGGAACTCCTTCGCATCCTCCTGGTCGAGGACAACCCCGGCGACGCCAGGCTGATCGAGGAGATGCTTCGCGATACGGCCGAACTCGCCCAGCGGGTCAGCGCTGACGAGCGAGAGGGCCGAACGCCCGAGGTCGCCCGCGAGAGCCGCCTCGAAGCCGGCCTCGAGCGGCTTCGTTCCGGGTCCGTGGACGTGGTGTTGCTCGATCTGAACTTACCCGACAGCACGGGACTGGAGACGCTCGAGCGGATCGGTACCGAGAGCGGTGACGTGCCGGTCGTCGTCCTGACTGGCGTCCGTGACCAGCGCGTCGGGGTCGACGCGATCCAGCGGGGAGCCCAGGACTTCCTGGTCAAAGACGAGGTGACGAGCGAGTTGCTCGTCCGGACCATCTACCACGCGATCGAACGCGCCCGCCAGGAACGCATTCGGAGACGCCAGCGAGAGCAACTCGAGGCGTTCAACCGGCTCAACCGGATCGGCCACGACGTCACTCACGCGGTGATCACGACCGAGACCCGGTCCGAACTCGAACAACGGGTCTGTGACAGGCTCGTCGAGTCCGACGCCTACCGGTTCGCCTGGATCGGCGAGGTCAACCCTGGCAGCGACCAGGTCGTTCCGAAAGTCGCCGCGGGCGTCGGCGAGGACTACCTCGAGGCGATCGAGGTGAGCGCTGACGCGGACGATCCGACCGGACAGGGGCCGTCCGGTCGGGCGATTCGAACCGGGAACGTACAGGTTATGACCGACATCCACACCGATCCCGCGTTCGAACCCTGGCGCCAGCAGGCTATCGAACGGGACTACCGATCGTCGGTCGCGATCCCGATCACCCACGAGGATCTCGTTTACGGGGTCCTCAACGTCTACTCGGGTCAACCGCGGGCGTTCACGGAGCCCGAGATCCCCGTCCTCGCTCGTATCGGCGACGTTATCGCCCACGCGATTACGGCGATCGAGCGCAAGGACGCCCTCGTCAGTGACACCGTCGTCGAACTCGAGTTCCGGCTCGAGGAGCTGGCCGAACCGCTGGTCGAGCTCTCGGCGACAGAGGCCTGTTCGATCGAGATCGACCAGCTCGTCAGCGGTGACGAGGCGCTGCTCGCGTACGGGTCGGCCCACGACGTCTCGAGGGACGCGTTCGTCGACGCCGTCGAGCGAACCGAGAGCGTCTCCGAGGTCCGCATACTCGCCGCCAGACGCGGGGCACTCGAGTTCGAACTCGTCGCTCCGATGGCCGTCTCGCTGTTCGAGACGGTCGCCACCCACGGCGGACGCGTCGAGTCGGCGACGATCGCCGACGGGGAGTTCCGGTTCGTCGTCGAACTCTCCCGTGGACGGGACACCCGCCAGATGATCGAACTCATCCAGGACGAACGCGACGGCGTCACCCACCTCGCCCAGCGGACGACCGACCGCAGCGATCGCACGGAGGTGGGGCCACGGTCGGTGCTCGAGGACGAACTCACCGAGAAACAGCGGGCCGCACTCGAGACGGCGTACTACGCGGGCTACTTCGACTGGCCCCGCGGGAGCACGGGCGAAGAGATCGCGGAGCGACTCGGGATCGCGCCCGCGACGTTGAACCAGCACCTCCGGACGGCCGAACGGAAGTTCTTCGATTCGGTGCTCGGGGAGTAGGGTCGGGAAAATCGACGACGAGCCACTCGCGAACTACGCCTGGCGAGGTTCGGTCGCAGGCGGCGTTACGTCCTCGGCCTTTCGGCCGCTGATCGCGACAACTGCCATCGAGAGGCCGGTCATCAGGAGGCTGATGCCAACGAGGAGGCCGATCGCCCAGGCCGCGTCGGCCGGGAAGCCGGCCCAGAGGAGTCCGGCGAGGACGAGCGAGAGCACGCCGCTGGCGGCGATCGATGCTCGTCCAGGCTGGTCGGCCATCCGTACCGCCATCCAGAGTTCGGCGACGGCGTCGACCACCAGGTACGCGATCACCAGGAGCGTGAGGCTTACGAGGGCGACGACGGGGTTCAGAAGCAGGAAGAGCCCGGCGACGACCGAGACGACGGCGAGTGCGGCCTGCCAGAGACGCCCGTCCCAGCCCTGGGCGGTGAACGCGTGGGCGCCGTGGACGATCCCGCTGACGAGGAGTACTGCGCCGAGTGCGAGCGCCACCGAAAGCCCGGTCACGAGCGGGAACGCGATCGCGAGGAGGCCGAGCAAGCCGACGACCCCGCCGGCGATCGCGAGCGTCCGCCACCCGCGCTCGAGGGTGTATTCGGGGACGTCACCGGCTGTCGAGACTGCGTGTATCGGAGTCATCGGTTTACGTACGTCACGAGAGGAGATAACAACGATTCACTATTTGACAGTATATCCCGCCGTCGGACCAGTCCGGATACGGGACGAACAGCCGTTTCGGTCTCCGTCGGGCCCGATCTGAGGGGTGACCGTTGCGTACGAAACCGCTGTGATTGCGTCGTCGCTGCCGTTACGTTTCTTCGACGTGACGGATCTCACAGGCGATGCCGCGGGTGCTCTCGACCATCTCGCGGCCGAACATCTCGGCGCGGCCGACGCCGAAGGCCTTCGGGCCCTCGACGACGACCTCGTCGCCCACCCGGATCTCCTCGTCGGCGTCGACGACGCCCGGCGCGAGCACGCTGCCGTGGGGGACGAAGCCGTCGATTTCGACCCGTTTGGTCGGGGCCTCGCTCTCGACCCACCGCTTTGCACCCTCGAGCGTGAACGACAGCGTCCCGTACTGGGGGACCATCGTGGCCAACTGGGTGTCCTCGCGGTCGCGGACCTGAATCTTCGGGTACCGACTCGTGGTCTGGATGTCCTCGAAGAGGTCGTCGCCGGCCCCGTCGCCGAGCAGGTAGTCGGCGATGGCGCGGACGGTGTTGTGCTCGCGTTCGCGTTTGGAGTACTTGAGCTCGCCCGAGAGCGCCGCGGCGAGGTTCGCGAGTGACTCGTCGTCGGTCGGGTGGCCGCCCTCCGGGACGGTGTACGTCACGTCGAGGTCCGCCTCACCGTCCCACGACTGCTCGACTCGCTCGACGATGTCGCGGTAGCCCTCGTCGGGGACGTGGGCGACGACGTAGGGATAGCTGTCGGCGTTGCGCTCGAGGTACCGTCGCAAGACGGCGGCGACGAACTCCCTTTCGTCCTGGGACCACCGGCCGGTCACGACGGTGTCGTAGTGCTGGGCCGGGTACGTGGTCTCGAGTTCCTGTGGGACGACGCCGATCGGGCTCGTCATCGAGACGAGGTGGCCGCGCCACTGGATCGCGTCGTGGAACTGACGGTGGCTCTGGGACTCGCTGTAGGGTTTCGCCGCCGAGCAGGGGACCAGCACGAGCGGGTTCTTGAATCGGTTCCGGTACCGGGTCGTCACCCGGTCGGCGTAGCGCTGGATCTCGACCCGGCGCAGGGTGTCCTCGCTCGCGGCCCCGATCTGGGCGTCCCGGAGGATCGGCGTGCGCTCTGCGAGGTAGCCCCACTGCGAGTCCAGTTCGCGCATCGCCGCGGTGAGCCACTGATCCTGTCGGGCCTGCCCCTCGAGGTAATCACGTAGGCGGCCGTCGCGAATCCGTCGGCGGACGATACCCAGTTCGGCCGCGAGCGCGTTGCGGTTGTGGTCGGCACAGTCCTCCCGGGTGAACTCCTCGCGCGGTTGCTGGCAGGCTGGACACGAACAGGGCAGTTCTTCGAGATCCTCGAGGAAGTACGCCTCGTCGGTCGTGAGATAGCGTCCCTCGGTGCCCCTGACGACGGCTGCGGTCGCGTCGAACAGGTCCACGCCAGCGTAAGAAAGCAGGGCGACGTTGCGCGGCGTCGCGACGCCGGAGAAGTAGAGTGCCGTGTCAGCTGGGATCGCCTCGCGGACGGAGACGACGGCCTCGACGAGCGCCGCGCCGTGGCCGACGACCGACTGGACGTCGGAGACGGCGTAGGCGTCAGTCCCCTGATCGTCGACGGACTCACTCGAGACGACGGCGACGCTCGGGTAGTCGACGTCGGGGTGGTCGACGGCGAACGACCGCTGGACCTCCGGGGCAGTGCCACCGGGGAACGCCCGGTGGGGGAGCACGGTCAACGTCGACTCGTCGCCTGCGGGAACCTCGCGGTCGGCCGCCCAGAGCGACCCCGCGTCCTCGAGAATATCGTCGACGAGCGCGGGCGTCGTCCGGGGCGACTCGAGGCGGAGTTCGCCCACGCGCGCGGCCCCGTCGCGAGCGTGTACTTCGAAGTAGTCGGTCATACGTGAGAGTGGGTGGGGGAGGGCGAAAGAGGCTGTCGGTCGCCGGCGCGGGTTCGATTCCAGGGCGACGGCGCCATCGCCGCTTCCAGAGCCGTTAACAGCCCACGAGCGAAACGGCGAGTATGCTCGAGGTGTCGGACTGGGTGCTCGGCGCGATGCTGGCGGTGATCGGCTCGGTCGGCTTCGCGGGGCAGTTTCTCTGCATCCGGCTGGGAACCGAGCAGGGCGAGGTCACCGACGCGGTGCTCGTCGTCCTGTTTTGCAACGTGGCGCTGGTGGCGCCGCCCGTGTTCTTGCTGTACGAACCGCCGTACACCGCCCTGTTCACCCCGGTCTCGTTCGCGTCGTTCGCGGCGGCTGGCATCTCGGGAATGTTCGTCGCTCGGCTCCTCATGTTCAGGAGCATCGAAGCGATCGGCGCGAACCTGACGTCGCCCGTGATCGCCTCGAACGTCATCTTCGCGACGGTCTTCGCCGTCGTCATACTCGACGAACGGCTGACGGCGACCCACTTCGCCGGCATCGTCCTGATCGTCGCGGGGCTCGCGGTCGTCTCCTGGGAGACGGCGGCCTCGAGCGGTGCGCGGTCGCTTCGTGAAACCGGAGCGACGCTGCTGTTGCCGCTGTTCGCCGCCCTCTGTATCGGTGTCGAGCCGATATTCGTCTCGCTCGGGCTCGCCGAGGGATCGGGGATCCTCCCGGGCGTACTCGTGATGGCGAGCGCCGCGACGGTCGGCTTCGTCGGCTACCTCGTCTGGCGGCGGTCACTGCGCCGGATCAGCATCCGGAGCCGCTCGACCGCGTGGTACGTCGCCGGCGGCGTCTCGACGACCGCGGGGTTTCTCGCGTACTTCGCGGCGCTCGAGGTCGCACCGGTCGTCCTCGTCATGCCGCTCCTGCAGTTGACGCCGCTGCTCGTGGTCGTCCTCTCCGCGCTCTTCCTGCCGCGACACCTCGAGCGGGTCACCTGGCGGGTCGGTGCGTCGGCGCTCGTCGTCGTGGTCGGTGCGACGGTCGTCTCGCTGTCCGGCTGACGGCAGGTACCCACGACCGTCGTCCTGTGAGCGGCGATCACCCGCGACCCACGTAAGTCGCACTCGCCGAGGTGTGGCCGCGGTTGAACGACCGCACCTCGGCACGGATCACGTCGCCTTCCGCGAGGCCGCTGGGGATGTCCTCGACGAAGACGACGAAGCCCTCGACCTTGCAGACGGCGTGGCGCTCGCCGGTGTGGTGTTCGGAGAAGTCCTCGACGACCACGCGTTGTGTCTCACCGAGGTCGACCGGCGGGTCTC
>LKMK01000069.1 GCA_001563805.1 Natrialbaceae archaeon B1-Br10_E2g2 | reverse complement strand
CGAAGATGACGATCCAATGGATGACGACGAAGATGACGATCCAATGGATGACGACGAAGATGACGATCCAATGGATGACGACGAAGATGACGAGATGGACGACGAGGAAGACGACGAGATGGACGACGAGGAAGACGACGAGATGGACGATGAGGAAGACGACGGGATGGACGACGACGAAGAAGAAGACGAGTAACTCGCCACTTCGCGGGGCGATCACCGATCAACGTTTGCCCTGAGGACGGCTCGATCGACCCAGTCTGGGGCATTTTATACCAGTCCGGGATCTCGCGTAGGTCGTCGCCTCTCCGGTCGGTGTCCCGGCCGACCGGTGTCGTCGATGACCCGATCGAGAGCGACGCCACTGGCATACCAGCCACTGCACGTCAGTGCACACCTGGTCGCCAGACGAAACGACGGTCAGCGTGGACCGTTGCAGTTGATACTATCTCTCTATCGCGGTGTCCAACCGTGACCGACCGGGAGCCGTGCTTCGGTACCCGACTCCGTAACGGCCGCTCGTGTGGGGGTGACACCCAGTGGTCGGTGCTCGTCGCCTGGGCCGATAAAATGAACGTGGGAACGGACGGATTAGCCGTGAATGCCCATCGCTTCGATCTGTTCCTGGTAGCGGTTCCGGATCGTCACCTCGGTCACCTGTGCGACGTCAGCGACCTCTCGCTGGGTCTTCTTTTCGTTGCACAGTAACGACGCGGCGTAGATCGCAGCGGCGGCGTAGCCGGTGGGTGACTTGCCCGAGAGGAGTCCTTCCTCGGCCGTCTTTTCGATGATTTCGTTGGCCTTGGTCTGGACCTCTTCGGAGAGTTCGAGTTCAGAACAGAAGCGCGGAACGTACTTTTTCGGGTCGACGGGTCGCATCTCGAGGCCGAGTTCCTGCGAGATGTAGCGATACGTTCGACCGATCTCTTTCCGTTCGACGCGTGAGACTTCCGAGATCTCCTCGAGACTTCGAGGGATGCCTTCCTTCCGGCAGGCAGCGTACAGCGCGGACGTGGCGACGCCCTCGATCGACCGACCGCGAATGAGGTCTTCTTTGAGCGCGCGTCGATAGATGACGGACGCGACCTCACGAACGGACCGCGGGACCCCGAGCGCCGAGGCCATACGGTCAATCTCGCTGAGTGCGAACTGCAGGTTGCGCTCGCCGGCGTCTTTCGTTCGGATTCGCTCTTGCCACTTTCGCAGCCGATGCATCTGGCTGCGTTTCTTCGAGGAGATCGAGCGACCGTAGGCGTCTTTGTCCTTCCAGTCGATCGTCGTCGTGAGTCCCTTATCGTGCATCGTCTGGGTCGTCGGTGCACCGACGCGGGACTTCTGCTGTCGCTCCTGGTGGTTGAACGCCCGCCACTCAGGGCCCGGATCGATTTTTTCTTCTTCCACGACGAGCCCACAGTCTTCACAGATGAGCTCACCCCGGTCTGAGTCCTTGACGAGATTCTCCGATTCACACTCGGGACAGGCACGTACCCCCTCCTGTTGCTCGGTCTCGTCCGTCTCACGTGTTCGCTCCCGCTGGCGGGTGGACCGTGTCATCGCACTTTTATAGTAGTAGCACCATGCTATATAAATCCTCGGGAACTATTTTGGCCGGTTGACTGTTATCCGCCGATAACCCCGGATATGGGGCTTCAGAGGCGAGGTTTGCGATTTGAAACCGGAAAGACTTTATTTAGGACTGGCCGATCACAGCACCGAATGCCCGTTATCGAGTGTGACGTCGACGCCGCTCGCGAACGCCTCGAGGACGCCGGTGTGGACGTCGAAACCGGCAACACCGACCACGAACGCTGGCGCGCGAGTCACGGCGACGCGACGGCCGTCGCGTACGACGACAAGGTCGTACTCCAGGGGGGAACTCCACGTGACCTCGAGGCGCTGCTTCGCGAGGGGGGCGGCCGCGCACACGTCCACTTCGACGGCGCGGCCCGCGGGAATCCCGGGCCGGCGGCGATCGGCTGGGTGATCGTCACCGGCGATGGGATCGTCGCCGAAGGCAGCGAGCGCATCGGGACGGCGACGAACAACCAGGCCGAGTACGAGGCGCTGATCGCCGCCCTCGAGGCCGTCCGGGACCACGGATACGACGTGGTCCACCTCCGCGGTGACTCCGAACTCGTCGTCAAACAGGTTCGCGGGGAGTACAACACCAACAACCCCGAACTGCGCGAGAAACGCGTTACCGTCCACGAACTACTGCGGGAGTTCGACGAGTGGACCCTCGAGCACGTTCCGCGCGAAGTCAACGAACACGCCGACGAACTCGCGAACGAAGCGCTCGATCGGTCCTGATCGAGCTCCTCCGTGCAGCCGGCGATGGTGAACGACACCCCGCCGTCCAGCGATCGACAACGGGAAAGCCGGTCGGAGCGTATCGGCAGCCACGACCGATATGAGCGATCAGATGGACGGCACCGATCCGACCGACGGTGGATCCGATGCCGACGGTTCCGACGACGAACTCCCGGCCGAGGTCATCGAGGAAGCCGAACGGTTGACGAAGTTAGCACGGTCCGCACCGGAAGAGCCAGAAGCCGAGGCCCACCTCGAGCGACGGGCGACGCTTCTCGAGCAACACGATTTCACCGCCAGGGTTCGCGACGACGACGGTGACGCGACCCTCGTCCTCCATCCCGACGAGTGGCACGACGACGGCGTCGTCAGGACCGACCGTATCGAGGACCTCTCCCGGGCCGTCGAACGCCCCCTCGAGGGAACTGGTGATCCCGACGACTGGGCCGACGTCGACGCCCGGAACCGGGAACTCGCGGCCGCTGTGCGGGCGGCCCACGGTGACGTCCACGGCGACAACGCCGACGCGCTCGCGGATTTCCTGGGCAATCACTACGCGAAGACGATCGAGTCGCTGACGGGGCCGGAGCTCACGGAGTTTCGTCTCGAGTACTTCGTTCGAAATGCGTGGCCGTCAGCTGCCCAGCGGGCCGTGATCGACGAGTCGATCAGGCTCGTTTACCAGACGGCCGGAGAAACGGCGCCCGAGTACCGTTCTCAGTAGCTCTCGTCGACCAGTTCGCGGATCTCCTCGGCGCGGTCGTCGCCGGTGACGACCTTCGAGAGGGTCCAGCGGACCCCGTCGAGGACGGCTTCGTAGCCGTCGTCGGTCAGGGAGTACTGGTTGGTTCGCTTGTCGAGTTCGCTCTTTTCGACCAGTCCGAGGCTGACGAGTTCGTCGAGATTGGGGTAGAGTCGACCGTGGTTGACTTCCGTCCCGTAGTAGTCCTCGAGTTCGCGCTTGATCGCCAGCCCGTACATCGGCTCCTTCCCGAGGATGGTGAGGATGTTGGTCTGGAACGCAGTAAGTTCGCGTGCAATACTCTGTTCGCCGGTGATTGATTGTGCCTCTGACATGCTTCTGTAAATGTCACCAGACTATTTAAGACTTGCCAACTATTCGGTTTTGATGCCGGTTAGACGGCGTCTAACCGCCTGCAGCGGTGCCCGGAGTGCCGCAGTGTGGGGGTTGTCTGTCGGCTGTCTGGCAGCCGCCACCTGTGAGTGAAACGTGATTAGGAAAGTACTTTTTGATCGACCGTGGAATCACCGCTACATGGTAAACCTCTGGGAAGACCTGGAAACCGGACCGAACCCGCCGGAAGAGATCTACGCCGTCGTCGAGTGTCTCAAGGGCGAACGGAACAAGTACGAGTACGACAAGGACGTTCCCGGCGTCGTCTTGGACCGCGTGCTCCACTCGAACGTCCACTACCCGAGCGACTACGGCTTCATCCCGCAGTCGTACTACGACGACGAGGACCCCTTCGACGTGCTCGTCCTCGTCGAGGACCAGACGTTCCCCGGCTGTGTCATCGAGGTCCGCCCGGTCGCACTGATGAAGATGGACGACGACGGCGAACAGGACGACAAAGTGATCGCCGTCCCCACCGAGGACCCCCGCTACGACCACATCGAGGACCTCGAGGACATCCCACAGCAACAGCGTGACGAGATCGACGAGTTCTTCGCGACGTACAAGAACTTGGAGGCCGGCAAAGAAGTCGAGACGCTGGGCTGGGAGGACAAGCAGGCTGCCTACGACGCGATCGAGCACGCGCAGGACCTCTACCAGGAGCACTTCGGGTAACCCCGTCGCAGTCCGGTCCGAGCCGGCCGTTGTCACCGGTCGACCGGACCGGCCCGACCACCGCTGTTTCTCGACAGCGACGCCGCGAGCCGACTGCATACCCTGTGGTTATCCGCTCGACGCTACCGATGCATTATGAGCATGAGTAATTTTATTGGTGGGGCCGTCGTAGCTCTACTCGTTATGGCAGCGTCCAAACGCACCCCCCGCGACGTCGATTCGACCGCCGACCCTCCCGAGACGGGTGTCGGCATCGACCATCTCACGGTCGTTCCGACCAACTTCGAGCCGGCGGACGACGGTCGCGAGGAGTGACCGTCCGACGGAGTCCTCGCCCACCGACGCCTCGAGTCGCTTCAGGCGACGACGCTTGCCCCCGCCGACTGTGAGAGCTGTCCGGCGATTGACTCGAGCCGACCGGCGACATCTCGGCTCGGTACCGCGACGTTCGTCCTTCTCAGCAAAGTGTCCTGAAACGAAGCTTCTTGTATCCGGTCGGACTACGACCGGCCATGGGTCTATTCGATCGGTTGCGGGGTGACGGCAGCCCCCGGGTCGCGTTTATCGGCGTCGATGGCGTGCCGTACAGTCTCTTGTCGGAACACGAAGAGCTGTTCCCGAACTTCGCAGCGATCGCCGACGAGGGCACCGCCGGCGAGATCTCGAGCATCGTCCCACCGGAATCGAGCGCCTGCTGGCCGTCGCTGACGACCGGAGTGAACCCCGGCGAGACCGGCGTCTACGGCTTCCAGGACCGTGAAAACGGCACCTACGACACGTACGTCCCGATGGGCCGTGACGTCCAGGCGGACCGTCTCTGGGATCGCGTCCAGGAAGCCGGCCGTCAAGCGACCGTGATGAACGTCCCGGTGACGTTCCCACCCCAGCGAAACGTCCAGCGGATGGTCTCGGGCTTTCTCTCGAGTGGGCTCGAGAAGGCGGCCTACCCGGACGACGTTCGCGAGACGCTCGAGTCGCTCGACTATCGCATCGACGTGAACCCGAGACTCGGCCACGAAGCCGACAAAGCCGAGTTCATCGAGGACGCCCACGCGACGCTCGACGCCCGGTTCGAGGCGTTCGAACACTACGTCGAGGCAGACGACTGGGACCTCTTTTTCGGCGTCTTCATGACGACCGATCGGGTCAACCACTTCCTGTTCGAAGACTACGAACGCGACGGCGAGTACCGAGAGGAGTTCATCGACTTCTATCGGAAAGTCGACGACTACGTCGGTCGGCTGCGTGCCGCCCTCGCCGACGACGTCACCCTCGTCGTCGCCTCCGACCACGGCTTCACGACCCTGGACTACGAGGTTCACTGCAACGAGTGGCTCCGCAAGGAGGGCTGGCTCTCCTTCGAGACCGACGATCCCGAGGAGCTGGGCGACATCGCCGAGGAGACCCGGGCGTACTCGTTCATCCCCGGCCGGTTCTACCTGAACCTCGAGGGTCGCGAGCCCCGCGGATCGGTCTCCGAGGAGGAGTACGACGACGTCCGCGAGGAACTCGAGGCTGACCTGCTCGACCTCGAGGCGCCGGACGGTCGGCAGGTCATCGACCGCGTCGTCCGCAAGGAAGACGCGTTCCGCGGCGACCACGACGACATCGCGCCGGATCTCGTCGCGATCCCGAACGACGGATTCGACCTGAAGTCCGGCTTCAAGGCCGACTCCGAGGTCTTCGACACTGGCCCTCGAAACGGGATGCACAGTTTCGACGACACCGCGTTGTACGTCGACCACCCCGACGCCTCGATCGGCGACGTCGACCTGTTCGACATCGCGCCGACGATTCTGGACCTGATGGACGTCGAGTACAGCCGCGGGGAGTTCGACGGCGCGAGCATCGTCTGATACAGCAGTTGCAGTTCGGTAGCGCTAATCGCGCTCCGGTCGTGTTCTCGTGCTCGCGACCGTCGCTGCCGTCGCTCCGTCCCGACGTCTTCCCTGCCGTCGCTCGAGTTTCCCGTAGCGGTTTGGGGGCCTGCGGTATCCCGTGACGCAGTCGACGACGATCCACGGCCGTTTTCCGACCGCGACCGTACCCTCCGTCATGGAAGAAGTCATCCACGCTCGAGGCCACGAGCACGTCGCCGCCGAGCACGCGAGCACGTTCGAGGTGACGACCGACGACTACCTCACTCCCGCGGGCGACTGTATCCTCGCGATCGAGGCCGACCGTGCGCCTGCGGACTTCGATCCCGAGTTCGTCGAGGCCTGTCGTGACCCCGAGGCGGTCATCACGTTCGAGATCGACGCCGGCGGCCACCGCGACGCGGTGACGGGACGGGGCGACCCCGCCCTCGAGTTTACGAACGAGCGAAGCGCGGTCGGCCGAACCAGCGAGTACGTCGACGACCGGACGATCCTGCTCGAGGCGGAGGTCGCCGCGTCGGGATTCGATCGCGACCTCGTGGAGGCGCTGGCCGACGGGGCGGCGGCGACGATTACCCTTCGGGTCGAGTCGACTGGCGATGAGTAGTCGCCCGTGAGGACGCCCTCGGTGATCGCAGTGGACCGCTCGGACACGGCCTGACGGGCGTTCTCGACCCTGTCTGCTGGCTCGGGCTGGCCAGTCCGCATCGGCCACAACAGTGATCCCAAGCTACTGTCTACCACAGCATATGTCCCAGAAGGTGGTGTGTCCGCACTGTTCGGAACAGGTGTACGTAGAGATCGATCGAACGGTGTTACGAACCCGCAAGAAGATCGGCTCGCTGACCGACGGCTACGATCGGTCGGCGGTGTGTCCCGACTGCAACGAGAAGTTCGCCTGCAAGATCGACGATCCGATCGGTTGGTGAGTCCACCGGAGTGTCAACGGCCAGTCGAGAGAAAGAGTCTTTCCTCGAGCGGCCTCCTGTCGAGCTATGAGCGAGGACCCAGAGCCTGCGGTCAACATCAGCGGCGGCGAAACTGGTGGCGGCGTCGTCGCCGAGTTCGACCCTGCAACGGCCGACACGCGCGCCGAACGCGTCGTCGACCGCCTCGGACAGTTGTACTGGCAAAAGCGCTACGGCGGACGGGACGCGTTCACCTGTCTCGTCCGGACCATCCTGAGTCAGAACACGAGCGACACGGCCAGTCAGCCGGCTCACGACGCGTTGCTCGACCGCTATGAGACACCGAACGGCGACCTCGCCGAATCGCTCGCCGCGGCCGACCAGGCCACGCTCGCAGAGACGATCAGCTCCGCAGGGCTGTACAACCAGAAATCGGAAATCCTGATCGACACGGCCGAGTGGGTCCTCGAGACCTTCGACTCCGCCGCGGCGTTCGACGCGTTCGTCAAGGACGACGATCCCGGGACGGTCCGCGAGACGCTCCTCGAGGTTCGCGGCGTCGGTCCGAAGACGGCTGACTGCGTGTTGCTGTTTGCCGGCGGTCGTGCGGGCGTCTTTCCGGTCGACACCCACGTCCACCGGATCTATCGCCGGTTGGGGGTCGCGCCGGCCGAGGCCGACCACGAGGAGGTTCGCGAGGTAATAGAGCGTGAGGTGCCCGCAGCGAAGTGCGGCTTCGGGCACACGGCGACGATCCAGTTCGGCCGGGAGTACTGCACGGCGCGCAAGCCGGCGTGTCTCGAGGATCCCGACGCCTGTCCGATGGGCGATCTGTGCGATCAGGTCGGTGTCTATCCCGCGACGGGCGAGGTCGTCGATCCGGCCGAGACGGCGGATTGACGTCCTCGCCCCTTCTCGAGGCCGGGGTCGCCCGCGCCCTCGTGATCGCGTCGTCGGGATCGACACATATACGCAAGCCTGATTTATCTGTTGACATAATGGGTGCCTTCACTGACGACGAACTGGCTGGTGTCTACAAGGCCATTTACGCCCGCCGGGACATCCGTCGTTTTTCGGACGAGCCGGTCCCGGAGGACGTCCTCGAGCGGATACTCGAGGCCGCCCACCACGCGCCGAGCGTCGGTTTCTCACAGCCGTGGGATCTCGTGGTCGTCACCGACGACGAAACGAAAACCGAGATCGCGGAGATCGCCGACCGGGCCATCGCGGCCGCCCGCGAGGGCTACGAAGAGCCACGACGGAGCGAGTTCTCGGCGCTCAAACTCGAGGGGATCCGCGAGTCGCCCGTGAACATCTGTGTCACCTGTGACCCGACACGAGGCGCCCCGCACGTTCTCGGTCGGAGTTCGATGCGACGGACCGACGTCTACTCGACCTGTCTGGCGGTCCAGAACCTCTGGCTGGCTGCGAGAGCCGAAGGGATCGGCGTCGGGTGGGTGAGCGTCCTCTACCCCTCCGAGGTCCAGCAGGTGCTCGAGATCCCGCCGCACGTCAAGCCCGTCGCGTATCTCTGCGTCGGCTACCCGGCGGACGGCTTTCCGGAGGAACCGGTCCTCCAGCAGGCGGGGTGGCGCGATCGAATCGACGTCGACGAACTCCTCCACGAAGACCGCTGGGAGGGGTCCGGGGCGTAACTATCCGACAGTGCGTACAGTTCGAGCGAACGCAGCTCTCAGGTGAGGAAAAGGGCGACCGAACGGAACTCTTCCGTCAGAGGAAACGGAACGTCTCGAGGTTCTTCGGCGCGAACGTCCGCATGTTGTAGTCGTGATAGAGTGCCGAGGAGAGATCCTGCGTGGAGCGTTCGTCGCCGTGGACACAGAGGACCTTCTCGGGGCGGGGGTTCATCGTCTTGACGAAGTTCTCGAGGCCGGCACGGTCGGCGTGACCGGAGAAGCCGTCGACGGTCTCGACGTCCATGTTCAGCGAGAGCGTGCCGCGGCCGTTGCCGCCGTTGGCGGGGCCGACCTCGCTCGTGGGGATCTCGTCCCAGCCGGTCTGGATGCGTCGTCCCAGCGTCCCCTGGGCCTGGTAGCCGACGAAGACGAGCGTCGAGTCCGGATCGGGGCCGATGTGGCCCAGCCAGGACATGATGGGACCGCCCGTGACCATCCCGGACGTCGAGAGGATGATGCAGGGGCCCTCGTCGGCGACGTCCTGTCGTTCCTCCTCGCCGCCGTCGATGTGGTTGAACTCCTCGGCGAGGAACGGGTTCTCGTCCTCGTGGAAGATCCGGTCGCGCAGATCGTCGCGGAGGTACTCGGGGTAGGTGGTGTGGATCGCCGTCGCCTCCCAGATCATCCCATCCAGGTGGACCGGCATCGAGGGAATGTCGCCTTCGCGCATCGCCTCCTCGATGACCAGCATGATCTCCTGGGAGCGACCGACGGCGAAGGCGGGGATGAGGACTTTGCCGCCGCGCTCGTGGGTGTCTCTGATGACCTCTTTGAGCTTTCGCTCGGAGTCTTTCTGGTCGGTCTGGTAGTCGTTGCGACCGCCGTAGGTCGACTCGAGGACGAGCGTCTCCACGCGGGGGAAGTCGTTGACGGCACCGTTGAACAGGCGCGTGTCCTCGTAGTGGATGTCACCGGAGAACGCGACGTTGTAGAGGCCGTCGCCGATGTGAAAGTGCGTCACCGCCGAGCCGAGGATGTGGCCTGCGTTGTGGAAGGTGAGTTTGACGTCGGGGGCGATGTCGGTCACGTTGCCGTACTCGAGCGGGATGCAGTGTTTGATCGCCTCGCGGACCTGCTCGGACTCGTAGGGGGGCGTGCGCCCTTCCTTGGCGGCGACGTCGAGGTAGTCGAGGGTCAGCAGGCCCATCAGGTCGCGGGTCGGCTCGGTACAGTAGATCGGCCCGTCGTAGCCGTACTTGAACAGCAACGGGATGAGCGCGGAGTGGTCGAGGTGGGCGTGCGTGAGGACGACGGCGTCGATGTTCTGTGGGCCCGCGCCGAGGGCTTCCGGCGCGTGGAGGTACGGAACCTCGCCTTCGGCGCCCGGTTTGTCGCCACAGTCGATCAGAATCCGGGTTTCGGGCGTCGAGAGGATGAACGCGGCCCGTCCGACCTCCCGACAGCACCCGAGCGTCGTGATGCGGACGTACTCGTCGTCGGACATCTCGTCGCGGTGGATCTGTCGGCCCACCTTCTCCAAGATGTCGCGGCGTTCGTCGCGTTCCTGTTTGAGGAAGCTCCGGACGTTCGAGACGGTCGAGGACTCGATCGGCGGCGTTCGGACGACCTCGGGCGTCCAGCCGACGTTCTTCGTGATGTCGCGAAGCGTCGAGCCGTGGCGGCCGATGACCATCCCGGGCTTTTCGGCCTCGATGACGACCTCGCCGGTGTCGGCGTGGAAGTCGAGGTCCGTGATGCCGGCTTCGTCCGGAACGACCGTCGTGATCTCCTCGCGGGCCTCTTCGGGGTGAGAGAGGACGCTCGGGTCGGGGCGAACGGTGATCCGCTTGCGGAGTTTGCTCGCGAGTTTCCGAATGAGATCGCCCTGGCGGGCGAACTTCTTCGGATCGCGGGTGTAGACCACCAGCTCCGGCCCTTCGTATTTCACCGAGGAGACCGAGATATCACTCGGTAACTCGCTCGTGATCTCTGCTTTCAGATCGTCAAGTTGCTGCTCTACAGTGCTCATATGTCGCCGAATGTGGCTTGCGTGAACTCGCCGCCGGGAACGGGCGTCCGTCGTCGGGGTGTGAACTGTGAGGGGAAAGTCCGTGGCCGTCGACGGGCGATTCCATCGACGACGGTCGAGAGAGACGTCCCCAGACTCGGACGGTATAGTACGTCTCTGTCCGACTCATCCTGTTCTCTGTGCCGTGACGAACACGCTCCCAGGTCGGTTATCCTGGTCGATGCGGGACAATTCCAGGGAGAACCCGCTTACCAGACGCTATTCTTTGCGTGGTATAAAAGCCTTCGCAAAAGCAAGGGTCGTCGGGACCGTAGCGGCCACTGAACCATGCATTTGACACCCGAACGCGTCGCCGACGAACGAGCGTGGGTCGTCGCTCGAGCCGACAGGATCGTCCCGGTCATCAACGGGGTTCGCGAGGACCTGGGGGACATCTTCGAGACCGAGGTCGATCCCGTCACCGAAGCCCAGTACGTCTCGGCAGTCGACGCCGTCTTCGCCGACGGTGACCTCGCGGTCAACGTCGCCGCGCTCGTCGCAATTCTGCGAGGGCTCGACGTCGACGGCGACTACCCGGGGTTCGTCGTCGACGAGATCCTCGGCAGGGAACTGGCCGCCACGATCGCTGGCACGCAACCGCTGCGAACGCTCGGGGAGGCAACCTTTCACTACGCCGACCTGCAGGTTCACGGCGACACCGAGGAGAACGCCGGCGTCGACGACCTCGAGGCGGCGCTCGCGGCCGGCTTTCAGGAACGGATTCCGGGCTGGAACTGGACCGAACGGGAGAGCCCGTTCGGCGTCGACCCGGAGGAATAACTCGTTGAGGGGCCGTAATTAGTCGTCCGCGGACTCGTCGCCTTCCTCGAGTTCCTCTTCAGCTCCTTCCTGGAGCTCTTCTTCGATCTCCTCGAGCTCTTCCTCGTCGATCTCTTCGCCTTCCGGCATCTCCTCGCCGCCTTCAGGGGCGGGCTGTTGTTGTTGCTGTTGTTCGAGCAGCTGCTCGTAGAGGGAGCCGCCGCCGAGCACCGAGATGTCGCCCGAACGGAGTGCGTCGACCAGGACCTCACCGGAGCCGTCGACGAGGTAGAGCCCGGACTCATCGTCGCCCTCCTCGACCCGGAGGTCGTCGTCGCTTTCGGCGTCGACCCGGGTTTCGAAGTCCTCGATCGCGCTCTCGAACAGCTCCATCTGCCGCTGCTGGGCTTCTTCCTCGGAGACCTCGCCTTCCATGGCGTCCTCCTGAAGTGCCTGCATCTCGTCCATATCCGGTTCGACGAGCGCGGTGAGGTGGCCGTCCGCTCCGTTTCCATCGCCGTCGTCACTCACGCTGAAATCGGAACATCCAGCGATGGACGCTGCGACGCCCGTTCCCGCGAGCTGCAAGAACCGACGGCGCTGCTTGAAATCTGACATCGTACACTAGCCCGCGGGAAGCTTGAGGTATAAATCTTCTTCCATCGATCTCTCCTGGGCCCCGTCATTTGAGGGCTCTATCGACGATCCGCCTCGAGCGTCGCCAGATCACGGTACGTCACCACCTGTCAACTCTCGCCGCCTACTCGTGTCGCTTTTACCTGCTGGCGGGCTATGCCGTGGCAGTGACCCCCACCGACCGTGCCGAGGCCGTGACTCTCGAGTCGCCCTCGCTCGAGGCCGCCCGCGAGGCCATCACCGACGGCTTCGATCGGGGGGCGCTCGTGACGGCCTTCGGCCGGTGCACCGTCGACTACGACGGTCGAGCCTCGAGTCGGCTCGAGGCCGGCGACCGTCACGTCATGTGCAAACCCGACGGCACGACGCTGGTTCACGGCTCCGAGGGCCAACAGCCGATCAACTGGCAGCCGCCGGGCTGTGACCGGGACGTGTTCTGTGACCACGGCGACGCGCACCAGCTCGTCCTCGAGAGCGTTCGATCGACGCCCGCGGAACGGCTCTGCGTCCGGTTTCACCACGTGGTACACGTCGCCGCGTTCTCCGGGACGGACGATGGAGCCCTCACTCTCTCGGGGACGGAAGCCGATCTGCGCGACCGTATTCTCGAGACGCCCGACCTGCTCGAGCCCGGCTTTCGGCCGCTGGCGACGGAGCGCGAGACGTCCGCGGGCGCCGTCGACGTCTACGGCGAGGACGACGCCGGCCGGCCCGTCGTCGTGGAACTCAAACGCCGTCGCGTCGGCCCCGACGCCGTCGGCCAGCTCCGCCGGTACGTCGACGCGCTCCAGCGGGACCTCCACGCCGACGCGAGCATTCGGGGGGTCCTCGTCGCGCCGTCGGTGACCGACCGCGCCGCGCGCCTGCTCGACGACCACGACCTCGAGTTCGTCTCCCTCGAGCCCCGAGTCGAGTAACGACGGTCACTCCTCCTCGAGCAGCCGCTTCAACCGATCGAGTTCGGTCAGCGCCTCGACCGGCGTGAGGTGGGCGAGATCGAGCGCACGGAGTTCGGCGGCGAGGTCGGTAGGCACGTCCCCGCCGTCCGCGCTCGCCGGTCGGGCCGTCCCTTCGGGGCGGGGCTCGAGATCGCTCTCGGTCTCGCCGTTCGTCGAGGTGGCTACGCCCTCGAGTCGATTCGAGTCCCCGTCGGCCGCCTCCGCGGCGAGTTCTCGGGATCGGTCGACGACGTCCTCGGGAATCCCGGCGGCCGTCGCGACCTCGACGCCGTAGGACCCCGTCGCGGCGCCGGGTTCGATCTCGTGGTGGAAGACGACCTCGCCGTCCACCTGGTCGACCGCGAAGTGAAGCGTGAACGCGGCCTCGAGAACGTCGGCGAGCTCGGTCAGGGGATGGTGGTGGGTCGCGAAGAGCGTCGTCGCACCGATCTCGTCGTGGACGTGTTCGGTGATCGCCCGTGCGATGGCCAGCCCGTCGGCGGTCGAGGTCCCGCGGCCGACCTCGTCGAGTAAGACCAGCGAGCGCTCGTCGGCCTCCCGGAGGATCGTCGCGAGTTCGTCCATCTCGACCATGAACGTCGAGCGGCCGCCGGCGATGTCGTCGCTCGCACCGACGCGGGTGAAGAT
>LKMK01000068.1 GCA_001563805.1 Natrialbaceae archaeon B1-Br10_E2g2 | reverse complement strand
GTTACGCGACGAGGAGGGCAACCAGCTCCACCGGTTCGTCGAGCGCGTCGAGGGCGTCGATTCCGAGTGACCGACGGACCCTGCCGCAGCCGTCACGACCGGCCCCCGTCACCGGACGGGAATATGTTCGACACTACTCCTAACCGGTGAGTGATCCAACCACTTCGCAAGGGAATGACTACCTGCTCACTCTGTGACCTGCCGACGCCGGAGACGCCCGTAACGGCCGACGGCGTCGAGGGCAGTTTCTGCTGTCGGGGCTGTCTCGAGGTCCACGAGGCGCTCGCGGGGATCGACGGCGTCGACGGCGACGACGTAGCCGAGCGAGCGAACCAGTCGGCGGTCCGCGAGGTGCCCGACGACGCCGAGGAGGCGTTTCTCACCGTCGACGGGATGCACTGTTCGACCTGCGAGGGCTTTCTCGGGTTGCTCGGCGAGCGCGAGGCCGGCATCCTCGGCCTCGAGGCGAACTACGCGACGGATACGGCACGCGTCGTCTACGACCCCGACGTCGTGACCCTCGAGGAGTTGCCCGAGCGCGTCTCCGGCCACGGCTACAGCGCCCGCTTCCCGGACGAAGACGGAAACGAGCGCCGTCGCGACGACGAGATCATGCAGCGGTTGGTCCTCGGCGGGCTCATGACGCTGTTGATCAAGCCGTGGTACCTGTTTTTTCTCTATCCCAGCTACGTCGGCATCGAGACGGGAATCTTCGAGGTCGACGCGACGACCGTCTTCGGCGTCTACTATCCGCTGATCATGATCGGGCTCATGACCACGGTCGTCCTCTTTTACACCGGCTATCCGGTGTTACGGGGAGCGTACGTGAGCCTCCGCGTCGGGCAGCCGAACATGGATCTCCTGATCGCGATCGCCGCCGTCGCGGCCTACGCCTACAGCACCGTCGCGCTCGCGATGGGGAGTACGCACCTCTACTACGACGTCACCGTCGCCGTCATCATGGTCGTCACGCTCGGGACCTACTACGAGCGGAAGGTGAAACGTCGCGCCACCGACCTCCTCTCGAATCTGACGGCCGCTCGAGTCCGCGAGGCGACCCGTCGAACCGACGACGGCACGGAAACGGTCCCGGTGGACGACCTCGAGCCGGGCGACGAGGTGGTCGTCCGGCCGGGCGAGCGAGCCCCGATCGACGCCACCGTCCTCGAGGGAACCGCGGCCGTCGACGAGTCGGTGCTCACCGGCGAATCGCTCCCCGTCACGAAGGCCGTCGGCGACGACGTCGTCGGCGGCGCGATCGTGACCGACAGCGCGCTCGTCCTCGAGGTCGGCGACGAGGCCGAGAGCACGCTCGATCGGATCGCGACGCTGCTCTGGGAGATTCAGAGTGGCTCCCCCGGGGTCCAGCGGTTCGCGGACAAACTCGCGACGATCTTCGTCCCGCTCGTGCTCACGCTCGCGACGGTCGTGACGGCCTACCGGCTCTGGATGGGGACCGCGCCGGCGGATGCCCTGCTGACCGGGCTGACGGTGCTCGTCGTCTCCTGTCCCTGTGCGATGGGGCTCGCGACGCCGCTGGCGGTCGCCTCGGGCCTTCGGGACGGCCTCGAGCGCGGGATCGTCGTCACGAACGCCGCGCTGTTCGAGTCCGCACCCGACGCCGACACGGTTGTCTTCGACAAGACGGGGACGCTCACCGAGGGCGAGATGGACGTCCTCGAGGTGGCGGGCGACCGGGCCGCGCTCCGGAAAGCCGCGGCGGTCGAACGGTTCTCCGAACACCCCGCCGCGGCCGCACTCGTCGCCTTCGTCGAGGACGACCTCGAGGCGACCGACGATCCACGCCGGGCGGACGCCGTCGCGACCGACGGCGGCGTCGCACCCGCGTCGGCGCCCCTCGAGGTCGACCGCCCCAGCGAGGCGACCGACTTCGAGCGCCACCCGGGTGAGGGCGTCAGCGGCGTCGTCGACGGCGAGCGAATCGTCGTTGGGACGGAAGCGCTCGTCGAGCGCCACGCCGGCCCCGTTCCGGATGGCCTGCGGGAGACGATCGAAGACGCCCTCGAAGGTGGACAGCTCCCCGTCGTCGTCGGCGTCGACGGAGTGGTTCGAGCGGTCGCCATCGTCGGCGACCGGGCGCGAGACGAGTGGCGGGACGTCCTCGAGGGGGTCCGTGACCGCGAGGTCGTCGTCCTCACCGGAGACGACGAGGCAGCCACCGAACGGTTCCGCGACCATCCCGCAGTGGACCGCGTCTTCGCAGGAGTGCCCCCGGACGGGAAAGTCGAGACCGTCCGGGGCCTCTCCGCCGGCGGCGTGACGACGATGGTCGGCGACGGGACGAACGACGCGCCCGCACTGGCCGTCGCCGACGTCGGTATCGCCCTCGGCAACGGCACCGCTCGAGCGGCGGACGCGGCGGACGCGATCGTCACGGACGGACTCGAGGACGTCCGGACCGTCTTCGACCTCGCGTCAGGAACGCGAAGGCGGATCCGTGAGAACGTCTGCTGGGCACTCCTGTACAACGCGATGGCGATTCCGCTGGCGGCGCTCGGGCTGATCAACCCGCTGTTCGCGGCCATCGCGATGGCCACGAGCAGCCTCATCGTCGTCAAGAACTCCTCGAGACCGGTCGTCCGGGACGAGGACTGACTGCTCGAGCCGAGATCGGTCGACCGCCTGGCGAACCGATTCGGGAGAACGGTAATACATGTGGAAGTTAGTAATTAAACTTAGACATCCGATAATCCAACATTCAGAATACTGAGTCGAGCACGTACAGTACGCTACTATCTGAGTATAGTAGTTTTACTTCCATCATACAATGAGCCCAAATATAACACAGCAGACGGATACGGGCCCGGGTACTAGAACCACGTATGAGTGACGGCTCGTTCCCGCTGGAAGCGACGCTCGAGGGAGTGGTGGGATCGCTTTCGACGGGACGACCGACCGATGTCAGGAGCCGGTCGTCCGCCACCGGACACGGTCGCGAGGGGGAGACTCCGTGAGCGACGCGTCCGACTCCGAGGGGTTCCGGCTCACCGTCACGGTATCCGACGAGGATTCGGTCGTCGCACTCGCCGAGGCGGTCGACGAGGTGGTCGACGTCAGTATCGCGCCGGACGGAGCGCCCGAAACACGAGGATCGTCGATCCAGGTCGACGTCGAATCGCTGACGCCAAAACAGTGGGAAGCCCTGGAGTTGGCGTACGAGGCCGGCTACTACGACCAGCCCCGATCGGTCGACCTCGAGACGCTCGCCGACGAACTCGAGATCTCGAAGTCGGCCGTCTCCCAGCGACTGCGTGCGGCCGAAGGAACCATCGTCGAGGGCGTACTGGCGGGACTCCACGCTCGAATCGACGAGTGAGACGGTCTGGCGGAACGGGAGGAAGAAACCCGTCAGACGGACCGATGATTTTTCAGCGGTGTTCGACCCGACAGGAGCCCCGCTCACGCTCACTGCGAGACGAGCGACCGAACGACCTTTGCTTCGGCGGCGTTGAGCCGCTGTGAGACGGCCGACCGGGTGATCTCGAGTCGATCGGCGAGTTCGCCCAGATCGGCCCGTCTCGGATCGTCGTAGTAGCCGAGTTCGACGGCCAGTTCGAGTGCCTCCCGCTGTTTGTCCGTGATCTCGCTCGTCTCGACGTCGAACCGGACGCCGGTATCGACCTCAAACGGGGTGATCGCCTGGAGCTGGACCGTCCCACCGGCGTCTCGGATCGCCGCGACGATCTCGGTCACCGTCTCCCGGTCGCGGACGAGAATCGAGAAGACGATCGCGCCCGCCGAAACCGAGTCGATCGAAAACACACAGCCCGAGGCCGCGATCGCCGGACAGACGCATTCGGGGACGACCGTCGAGGACAGGTGGATCGTTCGCGCCGACCCGTCCTCGACCGTCGCCTCGAGGCGACAGGATCGACGGCCGTCAACCTCACAGGAGAGCGTCTGCGTAACGGCCAGCGCCTCCGGCGTCTCGCTGACGATCGGACAGCCGGCTGTGGCGTCCGGCTCGACCGCGATCGTCGCCTCGAGCGGAGGTTCCTCGGGCACCGATCCCGCCGGTCGGTCGGCTGGCATACCGGTGGCTTCTCCGCTTGCGAGGAAATACTCACGACCCGATTCCAGCCGGCTGAGAACGTCAGCGCTGTTTCAGTTCGGCGGTCGGGGGACGGTGCTTCTGGCACCGAACGATCGCTCTTCTCGAGAGACAACCCGTTACGACGGCGTCGTCGCTCGAGAGTGGGACCGAGTTTCGTGGGTACCGTTCACAGTAGTTATTTGTCGCTGGACGAACCGATCCAGGATATGCGAGAGGCGTATCTCGTCGGCGCGGGACAGACGGCGTACGGGGCCTTCCCGAACGAGAGCTACCGCTCCCTGTTCCGGACGGCGTTCGAGGCGGCGACGAACAGCGTCCCGAAGGGACTCGAGGCGGCCGAGATCGACGAGGCGTTCGTCGGGACGCTCGGGGTCGGGGGGCGACAGCTCGGGCTCTCGGGGCCGGCGGTGACCGAACACGTCGGCCTCGACGGAATCCCTTGCACGCGGGTCGAGAACGCCTGCGCGGCGAGTGGCTTCGCCGTCCGTCAGGCGGTCCAGGCCGTCAAGTCGGGGATGGCCGACGTCGTCCTGGCCGGCGGCTTCGAGGTCATGTCCGATACGAGTTCGGACGCGACGAAGTACTGGCTGGGCGTCTCCGGCGAGACCGAGTGGGAGCGACTCTCGGGGACGACGTTCTCGGGCGTCTACGCGCAGATGGCCAGCGTCCACATGGAGACCTACGGCACCACCCGCGAACAGCTCTCCCGGGTCGCCGTCAAGAACCACGCGAACGGGTCGAAAAACCCGCACGCCCAGCTTGGGTTCGAGTGCTCGCTCGAGGACGCCCAGTCCGCGCCGGTCGTCGCCGATCCGCTGACCCTCTATCACTGCTGTCCGACCTCCGACGGCGCGGCCTGTGCGCTCGTCGTGAGCGAGGACGTCGTCGACGAGTACACCGACGAGCCGATCCGCGTCGCCGGCGTCGGCGCGGGCAGCGACGACGTTGGACTGTTCCAGCGCGACACCTACGCAGGCGTCCCCGCCAGCCAGCGGGCCGCCGAGCAGGCCTACGAGATGGCCGGGATCGGACCGAACGAGGTCGACGTCGCCGAGGTTCACGATTGTTTCGCCATCGCCGAACTGCTGGCCTACGAGGACCTCGGCTTCTGCGAGAAAGGCAAAGCTGGCGGGTTCATCGAGTCGGGGGCGACCGAACTCGACGGCACGGTGCCGGTCAACACCTCCGGCGGCCTCAAGTCGAAAGGCCACCCGATCGGTGCGACGGGCGCCGGACAGGTCGTCGAGGCGTTCAAACAGCTCTCCGGGACGGCCGGCGACAGACAGGTCGACGCCCCCGTCTACGGGCTTACACACAACGTCGGCGGCAGCGGTGGCGCTGCCGTCGTCCACATTTTCGAGCGGGAAACGGCGGTGAGCGCCCGATGACCGCGATCACGGCCGTCGGTGCATACGCCCCCCGGTTCCGCATTACAGCCGAGGCGTTCGAGGAAGCCTGGGGGCAGTTCCAGGCCGCGGGCATTACCGAGAAGGCAGTCCCTGCCGCCGACGAGGACCCGCTCACGATGGCCTACGAGGCCGCGAGCCGGGCGCTCGAGGCCGCCGACCTCGAGTCCGAACGCATCGACTGGCTCGGCGTCGCGTCCTCGTGCCCTCCGACGGCCGAGGAAGACCTCACTGCCAGGCTCGGTGCGATGCTCGCCCTCCGATCGGACGCGACCTTCCACCTGTTCTCCGGCAGTACGCGCGCCGGGACTCGGGCGCTGTGGGCCGGCGTGGACGCCCTCGAGGGAGACAGCGCCGTCGCCCTCGTCGTCGCCGCCGACGCGCCACGGGGCGATCCGGACGACGCGATCGACCACGCCGCCGGCGCGGGCGCTGCGGCGTTCGTCCTCGAGTCGGACGGCCCGGCCCCGATCGTCGACCGTGCGGAGTACACCGCGGTGTATCCGGGAACGAGGTTTCGAAACACCGGCGACGCGGAAACGCAGGGACCTGGCGTCACCCAGTACGACCGACAGGCGTTCACGGAGACGATCGCCGGGGCCGTCGCCGACCTCGAGTGCGACCTCGAGCCCGACGCGGCGGCGATCCAGGCCCCGAACGGCAGCCTCCCCTACCGCGCGTCGGGGGCGGCCGGCATCGGCACCGAGACGATCCGCGCCGGTGCGACGGTCCACGAACTCGGCGACCTGGGCGCCGCGAGCGTTCCCGTCTCGCTCGCGTCGAGTCTCGCAGCCGGTCACGAGTGCGTTCTCGCCGTATCCCACGGGAGCGGTGCAGGTGCCGACGCGTTCGTCGTCGACCTCGAGCGCGAGGTACCGTCGGCGACGGCACTCGACGGGGACGGAACGCTCTCGTACGTCGAGTATCTCCGCCAGCGCGGCGTCGTGACCACCGGCCCGCCGGCCGGCGGTGGGGCGTACGTCAGCATCCCTACCTGGCGGCGCTCGCTCCCGCAACGCTACCGACTCGAGGCCGGACGCTGTCCAGACTGCGGCGCGCTCGCGTTCCCACCGGACGGAGCCTGTCGGGACTGCAATTCGCTGGCCGAGTACGAGCCGCTCGAGCTGTCGGGAGCCGGCACCGTCGAGGCCGTCACGACAATCTCACAGGGCGGCGCACCCCCCGAGTTCGCCGAGCAACAGGCCCAGTCTGGCGAGTACGCGGCCGCGATCGTCGCCCTCGAGACGGACGACGGTGAACAGGCGGTCAGCGTCCCCGCGATGGGGACCGGTGCCGACCACGGGTCGTTCGGGGTCGGCGATCGGGTCGAGACGACGATTCGCCGGGTGTACACCCAGGAAGGCGTCACCCGGTACGGGTTCAAGATCCGGCCGGCGGAGTGACCTGCTCGGCCACCTGGGACTGTCAGACTGGAAAGAAACTTGTGGCGATAGCCCAATCGTCGAGTATGACGTTCGTCGTGCCGTTCGACGGGACGGCAATCGCAGAAGCGGCGCTGGTCCGCGCAGTCGAGTTCAGTACGGTCCTCGAAGAGCCGGTCACTGCCGTCGCCGTCGTCCCGAACCAGAACGATCGATACGCTCGAGAACGGGGGTGGATCGACGACGACGAGTCGTTCGACCTCCGGACGATACGGTCGCGACTTCGACACCACGTCGTCGACGTCGCGCCGGAGGCGACGTTCCAGCACATCCTCGTCGATGGGCGTGCACCCCCGGGCTCGATCGCGACGCGGCTTCGGAACTTCGCCCGGCAAGCGGACGCCTCGATGGTGTTCATCGGGAGCGAAAACGCGGGCCGAATCGTTACGAACGTGAGTAGCGTCGGTGCGAAAGTCGCAGCCGAGAGCACCTACGACGTGGTTATCGTCCGGAACCGCGGCCCAGCCAAAGTATCCAAACTCGGCGAGCGATCTCCATATCGGGAATCAGACGCGAGCTAATACAGGCGGAGCCGAGAGAGCCAGCGCCTCGATGTTCTCGTGCGGTCGCTCAGTCGCCAGTCAGTGCCTCGCTCGCCGGTGCGAACTCGATCGGGTGACCGAGCCCAGATTCGAGGGCCTTCTCGTAGAGCAGGTACGCCGCAGCGACCGTCTCGATCCCCGTGCCGCCGCTGTCGAAGACCGTAATCTCGTCGTCGGTGGTTCGACCCGGAGCTTTGCCCGCGACGATCTCGCCCAGTTCGGCGTGGACGTGGTCTTCCTCGACCGCCCCCAGCTCGAGGGCGGCCAGAAACTCACCCGAGTCGAACGTCGCACGCTCGCGCAGGTCGGGGACGTACGTCGCTCGTTCGATCGTTCGCACGTCGAGTTCGCGTTTGTCCGGGCTGTACTGTCCCATCGCCGTCACGTGGGTGCCGGGCTCGAGGGCGTCGCCGTCGAACACCGGCTCCTCGGCCGTCGTCGCCGTGATCACGACGTCGGCACCCGAGACGGCAGCGTCGCTCGAGTCGACCGCCCGGACGTCGGCCTCGAGGTGGTCGTCGAACGTGGCGCCGAAGGACTCGCGGCTGGCCGGGGTCGGCGAGAAGACTCGGACGTCGGTGAACTCCCTGACGGTCGTCGCTGCACGCAGCTGGCCTCTCGCCTGGGGGCCGCTGCCGATGACGGCGAGGGTGTCGCTGTCCTCTCGGGCGAGGACGTCGACGGCCACCGCACCCGCAGCACCGGTCTTGTACGGGTTCATACTCGCCCCGTCGAGGAGCGCGAGCGGTTCACCGCTGTCGGCGTCGAACAGCGGCGTCATAAACCAGGCGTCGCCCGCACCGAATCCGGCCGAGTAGAGGTAGCCGCCCATCGCGCCCGTGTCCGGAAGGATCGCACCGTAGGTGGTAAGCATGCCGTCCGGGTCGGATCGGAAGAACGCCGATCGTGGCTGTGCGGGAGCGCCCTCACCACGCTGGCGATAGCCCTCGCGGACAGCCTGGACGTACTCGGCGGACGAGGCGAGACCGGCGACGTCGGAGCTGGTGAGAAACAGGGTCTCGGTCATAGGAACCGTGCCACGCGAAACGAAATAAAACGTCGGAGTGACTGGATTGTCAGTCGGCGTTGATTGGCGGCCGTGCCGATTGGGTCTCGTCGGACGCTTCCGCGGGTGCGTTGACGAACATTGCGTGTCCGATGATCACCATCGCGATGAACGCGCCGACCGGAATCGCCGTCGTCAACGAGAGTCCGACGAACGTAAGGGCGGCGCTGATTCCAAGTAACGCGACCGGGATGAGGCCGAGAACAATGTCGTAGTATCCAGTCATAATGTATCTAATAGTACGACCAATAGGGATATAAGTGTTTCCCATAATTGCCACATACAGGATCTATCTTAGAGCCGTACTTTGGGCAGTGGATCTGCACGGATTCTCCATAAGTTATATGCATAATATGGGGGCAGGGATTTTATGAAGAGTATGGCGGTTTTAGAAGCGGTGGGAACCTTGACACGTCCACTGCGAGCTGAAATACCCGTACGGCAGCCTGGTGAGCGGAGCTCTGGATCCAAATAGCCGTTTCAGATATAGAACGATCGATCAGGGAGAACTTCACGCCTCGGTTCCCGGTGAGGTCGGAGTATGACACGGATCCGAGACCCACCTGTCACTCGAGGGCGTCGGTGTCAGGTGTCCGGACCGACGACCATCGCGTACGCGATCCGCCAGCCGAGCAAGACTACGAGACCCGTCCCGGTCAACACTAGGTTGAACGGGTAGTCCGCACCGCCGTCGAACAGCGGCGTTGAGCGGATAATGAGTCCCACGTTCGCGGCCGCGATCCAGGCGACCGTCGTCGATCGGGCCGCTCGAGCGACCGAGGTGGCAATCTCCCGGGCATAGATACCCGCGAGCAACGAAATGACGAGCCAGCCGACCAGAAACGGGGCCATCGACTCGATCGACGCCAGCGGCTCGGTCAGCGGGTCGATGTCGTGTGAGAGCTGTCCGACGATGATGAGAGCGACGATGGCCACGAGGTCGCCGATGGCGAGTGCGAGCACCCGTCGATCGGTAACGCCGGACCAGCCATCCGATCGCACTGTCGCGTTCATGGCCATCTCTCGGGAGCGCAAGCCTTTCTGTGTCCCGATTCGATGCGCTCTGGAGCCAGGAGAGGAGGAACCCGGCGACGGCCTGTCGCCGAGGATCGTCCAACGGACGGAGCGGTGCGAGGGAATCCCCCGCGTGAACTGGTGAGGCTGGCGCGAGCTTTGTTATCCGGGGCTTTCAGTCGGGCCGACCGACCACGGTGGGGACGACTCGAGCCGTGGCCGTCACTCGGTGGGAAAGGGTAGGGGTCGCCTATTCCGTGCTGGCCGGCGAGCAGCCGTCTCCGTCCGGTGGACGAGAGGGACTCGACACTCGCTGATCCGCTTCACGGCTCCTCGAAAACGCCGGGAGGGGTCGCGAGGGCCGTTAGAGCGGTTCGACGAGGTCCTCGAGCGCCGCCTTCGGGTCGTCGGCTTTCGCGACGCCGCTTGCGAGCAGCACACCTTCGGAACCCAGATCGGCAGCGGCCGCGACGTCGTCACCGGTGCTGATGCCGGCGCCACAGAGGACGGCGACGTCCTCGTCGACGTTCTGGGCTGCGTCGACGGCTCCCTCGACGACCTCCGGGTCGGCCTGGCTGACCGGCGTCCCGGTGCCGATCAGCGCCGGCGGTTCGACGGCGACGGCGTCCGGGCCCAGCGCGGCGGCCGCGCCGATCTGTGCCGGGTTGTTGGCACAGACGACCGTCTCGAGGCCGGCACGGTCGGCCGCGCGGACCGAGCCGTCGACGTCGGCGAGCTTCAGCCGGTGTTCGGAGTGGTTGATGAGCGTGCCGACGGCCCCGGCGTCGGCCGCCGTTTCGGCCAGCGTGTGACCCGTGTTGCTCCCGTAGTCGATCGGATCGACGTGCTGGGCCCACGTCTCGGCGCCGGTTTCCGCGACGCGCTCGAGGTGTGCCGCCTGCGGCGCGACGGCGACGCGTGCCTCGGTCGTCTCGTCGACGGCGGCGACGGCGTCGGCCACCGCGACCGGATCGCAGGGATAGGTCTTCAGGTTGACGAGGATGAACATAGGGGAGAGGCGTTTCGCACGGCAGAAATAGCTTGCGTGTCGGCGTCGGTCGGTTGCGACGGGCCAGGCGGCGTGGCCCCGGAGCCGGCCCAGCAGGGCGGCTCGTCGTCGTTCAGTCTTTGCGTTTGACGACGTCGCCGAGCGTGTAGCTCCCCGAGGAGGAGCCACCGGACCACTCGGAGTCGTCGGCCGAGGCCCCCTCTGCGCTCAGGTCGACGTCGAGAAATCGCTCGAGTTTCGACTGGACCCGGTCGCTGGGGAGGGTGTCACCGCGTTCGATCTTCCGGATGAGACTCGCCTTCTCGTTGAGTTCGTTCGCGAGGTCGGACTGGCTGAGCCCCTTGTCCTCGCGGGCGTTTCGAACGAGGTCGTCGTAGTCTGGCGCGAGTTCGTCCATGTCGTCGAACATGTCGGTTCGGCTCCGACTCGAGCCGCCGGTACTCGTCGACCCGGTTGCCGACCCGGCCGACGACCCACCGCTGCTCGAACTCGAGGAACCACCCCCGCTCGACCCCGTCGAGTACTTCGTCGAGGTGCTCGAGCTGGTCGGCTGTTTGACCTCGGTGCCGAAGTCGGTGCAGTTCGAACACACGTCGAGTTTCGCACCTTCGACTTTGATGGTCTTCGGGGACGACGTCTCGGCGCCACACATCTCGCACTGAACCATGCCCGGACCTATATCGTGGCGAGCCATAAACCATGCGGCGGGTTCCCGCGTCGGCGGATCACTCGAGTGCCGACCAGGCGTAGAAGAATCGCTGGAGCGCCGTCAGGTGGCCGACGACTGCGAGGAAGACGAGCAGCCAGCCGACGAGTGTGAGCCCGCCGTACGTTCCCGAAATCGGGTAGGCGAGAAAGCCCACGACGCCGATGATCGCCAGCCGGTCTGCACGGCCGACGAGACCGCCGTAGACACGGTCCAAGCCGACCGCCTGGGCCTGGGTGCCGAGATAGGAGGTCATCACGACGCCGGTGACCGCGAGAAAGCCGAGGAGGTAGTCGCCGATCCCCGCGGCGATGCCGCCGATGACCACGATGTCCGCGTACCGATCGAGGACGTGATCGAGGAGGTCCCCACCCGCGGAGGCGACCTCCTGCTCGCGAGCGAGCGCGCCGTCGACGACGTCGAGCCAGCCGTTCAAGAAGACCAGCGTCGCAGCCACGACGTACCACACGGGGTGGGCACGGCCGCCGAGGAAGAACGCACCAGCGGCGAGGACGGCCATCCCGAACGCCAGCACGCTCACCCCGTCGGGACTCATCCCGACGCGGTCGAACCCCTTCACGAACGGGTCCAGAAACCGCGAGACGTACGGTCGGAACTTATCGAGCGTCATCCGAGATACCCCACGAAGTCGACCTCGCCCGCGCTCGGCTCGCGCTCGCCCGCGACGACCGCCTCGAGCGCGTCGGCCACCGCCTCCGGATCGCGGTCGGTCGTATCGATCTCGTAGACCGACTCGAGGCCGTGTTCCTCTACCGCCTCGGCGAGGATCACGTCGAGGGCCTCGCTCTCGGCGTTCTCCCTGGCTTTCGCCTCGGTCTCGCCGCGCTCGAGCAGCCGCTCCTCGAGGTCGGCCGGCCGACACCGGAGGACGGCGACGCGGTCGGCGTCGACGTGGTGAGCGAGGTGGGAGTCGATCACGACGTCGTCCCGTCCCTCGAGCCAGTCGGCGAGCGCCTCGAGGTCGGCGACCTTGCTCTCGCGCTCGGCGTCGACCTCGGTGTAGAGGCCCTCCCGCTCGAGCACCTCGTTGAGGTGGATCACCTCGAGGTCGGTGTCCGGGTCGGCCTCGAGTCGGGACTCGAGCAGTTCCGTCGCGGTCGTCTTCCCCGTCCCCGGGGTGCCGGTGACGGCGACCCTCACGTGTCGGGCACCTCGCGCTGGGCGCTCGCACCGTCGAGGTCGAGCTCCTCGAGGACCGCGTTCAGCGTCTCGACGGCCAGTTCCGTCTCGCTCTGCGTCCCGCACGTGATGCGGATACACCCGGGCAGGCCGAAACTCGAGCAGTCGCGGACGATGACGCCGCGTCGTTGCATCGCCTCTGCGACCGCCGTGGCGTCGCCGACGTCGGCGAGGACGAAGTTGCCCTCGCTCGGCCAGACGCGAGCGTCGATCGCCTCGCGCATGTGCTCGCGTGCCTCGCGGGCCGTCTCGACCGTCAGGTCGACGTGTTCGTCGTCGTCGATCGCGGCCAGACCGGCCCGACAGGCGAGTTCGCTGGCAGCGAACGGCGTGTTCACGCGGGTGTAGGCGTCGGCCCACGCCTCCGGGACGACCGCGTAGCCGAGACGAATCCCGGCCAGGCCGTAGGCCTTCGAGAACGTCCGGAGGACGGCCACGTCGTCGCGGGCGTCGAACCCGTCGCGGCCCTCGAGCAAGGCGACCGCGCTCTCGCGGTCGGCGAACTCGCCGTAGGCCTCGTCGACGACGACCAGCGTCTCGTCGGCCGTCTCCTCGGCCAGCCGTTCGATCTCCGAAAGCGGGATCGTCGAGCCGGAGGGGTTGTGCGGGCTCGTCAGCCAGACGATCCGCTCGCCGTCGTAGGCCTCGAGCACACGGTCGGCGTCCTGGGCGAAGTCGTCGTCCCTCGAGAGGGGGTACTCGGCGACGTCGCCGTGGTGAAAGCGGGCGCTCATCCCGTAGTAGGCGAAGCCGGGCGTCGGCACGAGGATCGACTCACCGGGCTCGAGGGTCGCCCGGTGGAGGTAGTCGATCGCGCCGTCGCCGCCGTTTGCGAGCCAGACCTGGGCGGGCTCGACGGCCCAGCGGTCGGCGATCGCCGCGACCAGGTCGGCGTGAGCGGCTTTCGGGTAGGAACTGACGCTCGAGGCGGTCTCCCGGATCGCCTCGGTCGCCGCCGGCGAGGGGCCGTGGGGGTTCTCGTTCGAGGCGAGTTTGACGAACTCCGAGGGGTCCCGGTCGAGTTCGCGGGCGACTTCCTCGATGCCCCGACCCGCCTCGTAGGCGACGTGATCGGACAGGTCGCGCGGTTGCATACCGAAATCCTCTCGGTCGCGGCTCTTAAGCGTGCTTACCTGTCTCCGCGGCCATCCCTGGGGGTGTCGGTGTGGTGGCTATTCGAG
>LKMK01000067.1 GCA_001563805.1 Natrialbaceae archaeon B1-Br10_E2g2 | reverse complement strand
CGTTGGCTTCCTCGAGCGTCGGCGCGGGCGTCAGCGAGCCGGCGAACTCGCGGACGCTCCCCTCGGAGCCGATGACGACGACGGCGTCGTGGGGCTGGATCACCGTCTCGCCGTCGGGGACGACGACGTCGTCGTCGCGGAGGATCGCCGCGAAGGTCAGCGCGTCGTATCGGTCGGCCTCGGCGACGGTCTCGCCGGCGATCGGACTCGTCGGCGGCACGTCGAACTCGGCCATCCGGACGAGGCCGTTCGCGAAGCTACCGACGTCGCGGGCACCCGGCAGTCCGGCGACGTCGACGATCGCCTCCGCGGTGTGGAGGTCGGTACAGACCATGAAGTCGACGCCGAAGGCGCCGTCCGAGCGCTCCCAGGTTCGCAACAGCGTCGTCCGTTTGACCCGGGCGATCGTGAACGCGTCGTCGATGGCCTTCGCCGCCCCGCAGATTACGACGTTGGTCTCGTCGTCGTCGGTGCTCGCGATCACCATGTCCGCCCGCTCGAGGCCGGCCTCCTCGAGCGTCCCGAGCGACGTGCCGTCGCCCTCGAGGGCGAGCACGTCCTGCTCGTAGGTGATCGACTCGATACGCTCGCGGTCCTGGTCGATCACGACCACGTCGTGATCGTCCTCGAGTCGACTGGCGATGTTCGTCCCCACCTCTCCCGCGCCGACGACGATCACGCGCACGTGAATCCGCCTCCTGGCGGTAGTCGCTCGGACATAGGTCGCGATTTACCGGCGAGCGGCAAGTGGGTTTCCCTCGAACCGCTTCCGGGTACTGGCAAGCGATTTCTCCAGAAAACTTATCACCAGGAATAAACGTCGCGCTTACATGGAGCGACGCACCGTCCTCTCCGCTACCGGTATCGCCCTCTCGAGTGTCGCCGCAGGCTGTCTGGACGACGGCGACGACGCCGAAGAGACGGACCCGGCTGACGACGCCGAAGAGATGGACCCGGACGACGACGCCGAAGAGACGGACCCGGCTGACGACGCCGAAGAGATGGACCCGGAAGACGATACCGTAGAGACGGAGCCGGACGACGACGCCGAAGAGCCGCGTCCAGATGCGAGCGTCGACGTCTCGTTCGACGCCCCCGACGCCGTCGAACTCACCCTCACCGATCGGGAATCGGGAACGGTCGTCGTTCTCGAGGGTGCAGAAGTGTCGGATCCCGACGAGTACCGACTCGAGGAGTCCGGGGAGTCCCGCTCGATCACGACCGACGACGTCGGCACGGGGACAATCGAGGTCGTCGCGACGCGTGACGCGGCCGAAGATGGCAACGAGGTCGAGACGTTCTCGCTTTCGGAGCCGGACGACTGGACGGACGTCTCCGAGGTCGTTCTCGAGGGGCGCACTGAAGCTTGGGTCGGCGTCGAACCCGCCCACATCGAGGGGAAACAGAATCCGTCGCTCGTGTTCGAGGCCGGCGAGACCTATGAGATTACCATCTCGAGCGGTGATGGAGCCGAACACAACCTCGGGCTTCGGGACGCTGACGGCGACCTCGTCGAGGACTACGAGACGGATCTGACCGCCGATGGCGAGGAGACGCTCTCGTTCACGGCGACCGGCGACATCGACGCCTACACCTGTGAACGACACGATGTAACGATGTACGGCGAGGTGCTGGTCCTCGAAGACCTGGATGACTAAGGCGAACTTTGACGATCGACGCGTCGATCGCGACGGCCCCGGTGATCACGACTCCGCCGACGATCGGCACCTACCATACGTGAGGCGATCTGCCGTTGCTGTATGAGGATACGTGAGGCGATCTGCCGATGCTGTCGTTCGTTCCCCGCGGTCGCTCGCACGAGGCAGCGATCGCCGGTAAAACGCCACGGCAGCCCGTCCGAATTCAGCGTCGCTACGGAACTTCGTGAATCGTCAACTCGACGTCGCGGTGGCCCCCCTCGATGTCGGCGACGAGGCGCTCGACGACGGTCTGGGCCTCGTTGAGCAGGCGTGGCCGGACCTTCTTGATCACCCAGTCGAGCGAGACGAACCGCGGCAGCGAGATGGCGTTTTTGTCGGCGGAGTGTGGATCGTACACCGCCTCGAAGTAGATCCGACTCGCGGTCTCCCCGTCGGCTGGCGCCGACTCCGGTTCGGCCTCGACGCGCCACTCGCCGCGGGCGTCGATGTCGTTGATCAGCCGCCACTCGAGCGATTCGGGTTCGGTGATATCGACCACCTTCGAGCGGGCGGTGTACGTGAGCTTCCACCAGCCGAGCCGAAGGTCGTAGACCGACCCGACGCCGCCGTCGCCGTGGACGCGAACCTCCTCGAGGTGGTCCGTATATCGCGGGTAGTCCCTGAACGAGCAGACGTACGGAAAGACCTCCTCGGGCGAGCGATAGGCGACGGTACTGAGGAGAATTCTGTCCACACCGTCCGTACACGACAGGCGAAAGTAAGGATTGCCATCCGGTCGACTGCCGTCAAGTACCTCGGGGTCAAGCCCCGAGGCACTCTCGCTGTATCTCGGTAGACGCCGCGGCCGAGGTAGCAACCTTTGATAGCCGTCGCGAGAAACGGCGAGCCATGCGTGATATCTGTATCGTCGGCGGCGGCGTCGCCGGGCTCGCCGCCTCGATCTTCACCGCGAGAGCGGGACTCGACACCCTAACAGTCGACGGCGGCGAGTCGATCCTCGCCCGAAACGCCAGCCTCGAGAACTACCCTGGCTTCCCGGACGGCGTCGACGCCAGACGGTACCTCCAGCTCGCTCGAGAGCAGGCCCGGACCGCGGGCGCAACGTTCGAACTCGGCCGGGTGACGAGCGTCGAACCGGTCGACGAAGCCGACCTCGAACAGGGGTTCGTCCTCGAGACAGACGGCGGCGACCCCCTCTCCGCCCGACGCGTGATCGCGGCCTCCTGGCCCGACAGCGAGTACCTCACCGACCTCGACGTCGGGCGACTCCAGCGCGGGAGCAAGTACCACGTCGACGTCGACGAGGCGGGACGGACGGCCGTCGACGGCGTCTACGCCGCCGGCCGGATCGCGGGCGAACCCCACCAGACGATCGTCGCCGCGGGACACGGCGCGAAGGTCGCCCTCGCGGCCATCCACGACTCCGACGCCAACTTCTATCACGACTGGGTCGCCCCCGAAGGCTACTTCACCGGCCGCGACCGCGAGATCCCACCGGGCTGTGAGGAGATCGACGACGCGGAGCGACGACGCCGCGACGAACAGGCTCGAGAGACGATCCTCGAGGCTTTCGCCGAACCGCTCGACGAGCAGCCGACGATGCACCCGAGCGTCGACCGAGAGTAGTGTCCGGGTCCCTCGAAGACCGGACGCCGGTCAGAGGGCGTCAATCACGAACAGACTGGTTTTTCGGCAACTCGAGCCCGAGTCCCGGCCGGTCGTGTCAGCCGTCCGCTGACTCCCGGTAGGCCCGGATCGCCGCCATCGACTCCTCCCCGAAGTTGCGTTCTAGCAGCGGGACGTCGGCTTCCTAGCACCAGTAGGTCACCAGCGACGGGTGGACCCCGGTCAGCGTGGCGATCCACCAGAGGGTGTATTCGCGCTCGTGGAACAACTCCTCGATCCGGTCGTCGCTCGGCCGTCGTGCGACGAGCGATCGGTACTCACCCTCTTCGTGAGGGCCGATCACGCCTCGCTTCTCGAGGAGGTAGGCGACAAGAAACGGGTCTCCGAGGCCCGGAACGCTCCGTTCGACGTCGTTCGCGGCCAGCGCGTCGTGGATCACCTTCACCGCCGCGTAAGGCTCCTCGCCGTAGACGTCGTCCTCGAGTCGATCGACGTAGTCGGTGACCGCGGCGGCCGGCGGGCCGATCGCCGCCTCGACTGTCTCCCAGGGAACCGGATCAAACGCGCCCATCTCGTGTCCACCGTGCTGGCGTACGGACTCCTGGACAATGAACCGTGGTGTCACGAGCCACAGCTCGTTGCGAGGGCTCGCTACCCTTAACACGCCCCCGTGTGAACACCAGCCAAATGCTCGAGGGAGTCAACGTCGCGCTCGGGGTGACGGGATCGATCGCGGCCGTCAAGACGGTCGAACTGGCCCACGAGTTGCGACGACAGGGGGCCGAGGTTCGGGCCGTGACCACCAACAGTGCACAGGGGATCATCCATCCCTGGGCGCTCGAGTTCGCGACCGAGAACGAGGTCGTCACCGAGATCACGGGCCGCGTCGAACACGTCGAGCTCTGTGGCTACGATGGCTGGGCCGACGTCCTCCTGATCGCGCCGGCGACGGCGAACACGGTCGGCAAGATCGCCGGTGCGGTCGACGACACCCCCGTGACGACGACGGCGACGACCGCACTCGGCGCCGACACCCCGGTCGTGATCGCCCCCGCGATGCACGAGCCGATGTACGACCACCCCGGCGTGCTCGAGGCGATCGAGACCGTCGAGGCGTGGGGCGTCGACTTCGTCGATCCACGGATCGAGGAGGGGAAAGCCAAGATCGCGAGCGAGGAGGCCATCGTCTCTGACGTCGCCCGCGCGACCGGCGACCGGCCGCTGTCGGGCGAGCACGTCGTCGTCACCAGCGGGGCGACCAGCGAGTCGATCGACCCCGTCCGGGTGCTGACGAACCGCTCGTCGGGGAAGATGGGCCGCGCCGTCGCGAGAGCTTGCTACGCCCGCGGCGCTGACGTCACCCTTGTCCACGACGGCCCCGAGGTCCCGTACGCCGACGTCCGTGCGGTCGAGAGCGCCGCGGAGATGCTCGAGGCGACCCGGGAGGCCTGTGCCGACGCCGACGTCCTCGTCTCGGCGGCCGCGATCGGCGACTACACCGTCGAGGAAAGCCCAGAGAAGATCCGCTCCGGCCAGCAGTTGACGCTCGAACTCGAGCCGACGCCGAAGCTCATCGACGAGGTTCGGGAGGCACAGCCGGAGCTGCCGATCGTCGGCTTCAAGACCGAAACGTCCGGCGACGACGCGGCGATGATCGAAGCGGCCAGGACGACACTCGAGCGTGCCGACCTCGCGTTCGTCGTCGCCAACGACGCGAACGTGATGGGGGCGGAGCGAACGCGGGCACTCCTGGTCCACGCGGAAGACGCCGCCAGGTACGAGGGCACGAAAGCCGGACTCGCCGGTGAAATCGCCGCCTCGATCGCGGCGATCCGGACCGGTGACTCGTCGGCAGCGTAACTTTCTGCCGAGCGACAGGAGAATTATATAGGTGGCGTTCATGCGCCAACGTAATGGGTGAACGATCGGGTCTGGCAACGACGATGCCCCCCAGCCCGCGGTGATCGGCATGGCGTTACGACAACAGGAGACCGAAACCGCGGACGTACGTGCGACCGACCCCCCCGACCTTTCGAAGGGCGACGTCTTCGAGGTGCTTCGCAACCAGCGCCGCCGGTACGTGCTTCACTACCTGAAAGGCGACGGCGGTCCCGTCGAACTCGGCGATCTCGCCCAGCAGGTCGCCGCCTGGGAGTACGAGACGACGACCGACGGGGTGACCCCGGCCCAGCGAAAGCGCGTCTACACGACGCTCCAGCAGACCCATCTGCCGAAGATGGACGAGGTCGGCATCCTCACGTTCGACGCCGACCGCGGCGTGATCGAATCGACCGATCGGACCCACGACATCAGCGTCTACCTCGAGATCGTCCCCGGTCACGAGTTCGCCTGGCGCGAACTCTACCTCTCGCTTGGGGCGATCAGCTGTGCCCTGGTCGCCGCGCTCTGGCTCGAGATCTACCCGTTTACGGCCCTCTCGGATCTGACCTGGGCGGGGATCGTCGCCGTTACCGTCACCGCGACGGCGATCGCCCACATCTACCACGAGCGCAACATGCGCCTTGGCCAGGGCGATGACCCACCGGAGCTCAGTTACGGGTCCGACGACTGATCGACCGCGAGCGACTGACCGTAACCGCTCGAGGGCGCAACTCACGGCCGTCTCGAGTGCGTCGTGGACTGGGAGCGACGCTCACGGCCGTCCAGCGGATCGTCACCTTTTACTTCGCTACCACCCCACCTGCGACATGGATCAGTTGAAGCAGTCGCTTCTCGAGGCGCCGATCGTCGAGAAAAACGGCTATCACTACTTCGTACACCCGATCAGCGACGGGGTGCCGAAACTGGACCCCGGTCTGCTTCGCGAGATCGTCATCCGAATCATCCGCAAGGCGAAACTCGAGGACGTCGACCGGATCGTCACGCCGGCGGCGATGGGCATCCACATCTCGACGGCCGTCTCGCTGATGACCGACATCCCGCTGACGGTCATCCGCAAGCGCGAGTACGGCCTCGAACACGAGGTCGCCATCTCCCAGCAGACCGGCTACTCCGAGAACGAGATGTACATCAACGACGTCACCGAGGGCGAACGCGTCCTCGTGATCGACGACGTCCTCTCGACGGGCGGCACGCTCGCTGCGGTGCTCGAGGCGCTCGACGGCATCGGCGCCGAGGTCGTCGACACCGTCGCGGTCATCAAGAAGGTCGGCGGTGAGAACAAAGTCGACGACGCAGGCTACGAGGTCAAGACGCTGATCAACGTCGACGTCATCGATGGCGACGTCGTGATCGTCGACGAGACTGGCGACGACTGACCACGAACTCCGCTCGGACATCCCCGTTTTCGATCACCGGTCGGTGGCCGCCCCACCGGAGTGACCACCGGTCCGCTCCCTCCGCTCAGGTGGTCGATCCGGAATTCGGTCCGGGAAAGATAGTTTCTCGCCCCTGTAATCGGAGGGTGAAGAAATTAGCCCCTCGTTGTAAATTTCTTTCAGTGATAATCGCGTTCTCACGCGAAACAACGACTGAGCTCCCAACTCGACGCCGACGATGATACGATAGGGCCAGTTCCCTGAACAGGTTGAACTTTGCGATATTCCAGATCCATACCTATTTACGGTCGAAAAACACATCGATTATGTATGGTGCACAGTGGTAAAGAGTCACAGCCGACGATACCTCGCCGACGGCTCCTCCAGGGACTGGGTGCAGCAGGTGCAGTGAGCATCGCTGGCTGTTTCGGCGACGACGGTGACGAGGTTTCGTTCCCGCTCCAGGTAACCTTCGAGGTCGACGCCGACCAGGCCGACCGGGTCGAGTGGACGCAACTCATCGCCCAGCTGTGGGAGAACACGGGCTACTTCGAGGTCGACGTCCAGACGCACGCCTCCGACGATTACACGAACCGAATCTTCGACCCGGCGTATCCGGAGAACGGGTACGTCGCGTTCCTCGGGCTCTCGGGAACCTACAACCCGGAGAGCTTCGTCGACGCCCTCCACGGGACGGCGAACCAGGGGCAGTGCTGTAACGTCAACGGCCTCGGGTACGACGAACTCGACGAGATGATCGATCAGGCGCGTTTCAGCACGGACGTCGTCGAAGACGATGCCCTCCGGCGGGAACGCTACGACGAGATCTGGCCCGAGGTTCAGGAGTACGCCGGGAGCTCGATCATCCACTTCGTGGAGGACGTGTGGATCCACTCGACCGACGTCCACGGGTTCGAGCCGACCCCGTTCGTCGAGACCTCGCTTAGCTACGCGCTGCACTCGCCACAGGACGAGGTCGTGACGTGGCTCGACGAGAACAACACGTCGGGCGAGACCGACCTCTCGGACCTCCAGGAGGGCGGGACGCTCCACTACGGCCTCGACGCGAACATCGACTCGTTCGATCCGCCCTACAGCCTCGACGTCCGGTCGACGTTCGCACAGGAACTGCTCTTCGAACAGCTCGTCGCGACGGACTTCGAGGGCAACCTCTACCCCTGGCTCGCAGAGCGCTGGGAGGTGCTCGACGTGAACGACATCGACCGATCGGCCTACGAGGACTACATGGAGTCCGTCCCCGTCGAAGACGGCGCCATCGCGACGGACGAGCAGGTGCTCCTCCAGCACCCCGAGGACAGCCCGGGCGAGGACGACGAGGTGCGGGTGCTGACCCCCGAAACCGTCGACGACGCCATCGACGACGGCGTCTTCGGCATGCAGATCCGGTACGACCTCCACGAGGGTATCGAGTTCCACGACGGCGAGGAGTTCACCGCCGAGAACGTCGTCCTCACGATGGAACGCTACTACAACTCCCAGCTCGAGGCTCAGACGTTCGACTCGCTCTTGCACGCCGTCGCGGTCGACGAATACACGGTCGACCTCTACGCACAGGTTCCCGACGCCGAGGCCGAGCGCGAACTGCCTGGGCTGTACATCCACTCGAGCGCGCAAGCCGAGTTGCCGGGCGGCGACCTCGACCCGCGTGAGGGAACCGACCCCGTCGGTACTGGCCCGTACGTGTTCGAGGAGTTCGAGGACGAATCGTACTACGTCGTCACGAAGAACGACGACTACTGGCTCGAGGACCTCGGGCTGGACGCCCTGGAGTGGTGGGACGGCCCCGAGGAGTTCCCGGCCGGGCCGGTCATCGACGAGATCGACGTCGACATCGTTCCGGAGGACTCGACCCGATCCGGTGCGTTACAAACCGGCGAACTCCACGTGACCGAGGGCGTCCCGATGGACGACCTCGACGATTACGAAGCCGACGACGACTTCGTGGTCAACACGGTCACCACCGGGCTCTACCAGTTCCTCCAGTATCCGGTACAGGTCGAGCCGTTCGACGACGAGCGGCTGCGCCAGGCCGTCAACCACCTGATCCCCCGCGAACAGATCGTCGACGAGATCATCAACGGCTACGGCCAGCCCGCGTGGGTGATGCTCCCCGAGTTCGCCCGTGAGACGGGATCGGCCGACTACGACGCTCTCGTGGAGGAGCTGCGCGAGTACAACGAGTTCGACGAGGAGCGGGCGATCGAACTCATCGAAGAAGTCATCGAGGATCGCGGCTACGAATCCAGCGTCTGACCCGGATCGACGGATATTAGCTTCGATACTAACGACACGACTGAAAGTAACGATGGGGCTCCAACGATTCATCCTCAAACGTCTGTTGCTCATACCGCCGATTCTGTTCGGGGTGTCGATCGTGACGTTTGCACTCGTCCACCTGACACCGGGCGATCCGGTCAGCCAGATGGTGGCGATGAACCCGAACGTCGACGCGGCCCAGGAAGCCGAACTGCGGGCACGGTACGGCCTCGACGACCCTCTGGTCGTCCAGTACGTCGACTGGATGGCCGGCGTGCTCCAGGGCGACTTCGGCGAGGTCTACGGCAGCAGCCAGGACGCCGCCGGGGTACTGGTCGCCCGGCTTCCAGAGACCATCGCGCTCGGTCTGTTCGGCTGGGTGTTCGCGCTCGTCATCGCCATCCCGACCGGGATCTACGCCGCCGTGAAGAAAGATCAGCTCGGCGACACCGTCAGCCGGTTTCTCGCGCTATCGGGCATCTCGATCCCCAACTTCTGGCTGGGGCTGATGTTGATCCTGCTCTTCCCGCTCACGCTCGGTGGCTGGCCGGTCCTGCCGCCACGGGAGTCACTGGCGAGCCCAGCGATGCTCTGGTATCTGGTCTTGCCGGGGATCACGGTCGGCACGGCCTCCGCGGCGGCGATCATGCGCGTCATGCGAACGTCGATGGCCGAGGAACTGAACAAGGAGTACGTCACCGCCGCCCGTGCGAAGGGGCTACCCGAACGGACGATCATCCTCAAACACGTCCTCCGGAACTCGCTCATCTCGGTGGTGACCCTCGCCGCGACGCTCACGGCCGGCATCGTCGCGGGCTCGGTCGTCGTCGAAGTGGTGTTCTCCTGGCCGGGACTCGGCCGGGAGTTCGTCGACGCCATCCACGGTCGTGAGATCAACCTGATCATGGCGATCACGCTGTTCATCGGCCTGTTCATCGTCATCATGAACCTCGTCGCAGACGTCCTCTACGCGATGCTCGACCCACGAATCAGATATGACTGAGAGAACGACCGAACGCGGCCGGATACAGGTGACCGGTTTCGATCCGGAGCGCGTGACAGAACGGGACCCGCTCTCCGGGTGGACCGAGGAGACCGGCACGGAGACGAAGAGCCGCTGGAAACGTGTGTTCGGACGGTTCGTACGCAACCGGACGGCGATGATCGGGCTCGTCGTCGTCCTGTTCATGTCGTTGCTGGCGATATTGGCGCGCCCCGTCGAGTTCTTCGGGTTCGCCGTCCAGCCCCTTTCGCTGGCCCCCTATCCCCCGGGAGACATGCTCTACGCCGACCCCACGGTCGACGTGTCGCGCAACGAGGCGCCGTCCTGGGCTCACCCCTTCGGCACCGACGGCTCCGGGCGAGATATCTTCTCTCGCGTCCTCTACGGCGGCCGTTACAGTATCTCGATCGGGTTCGTCGTCGTCGCCCTGGCTGCGAGCTTCGGGATGGTCTACGGCTCCGTCTCCGGCTACTACGGCGGCTGGGTCGACGAGATCATGATGCGCGTGGTCGACGTCGTCCTCGCGTTCCCGATGCTGGTGCTCGCGCTGGTCATCGTCGCCATGTTCGGCGGCGGCTACTGGCAGCTCGTGGCCGCGTTCGCCGTCGTCGGCTGGGCCTCCTACGCCCGACTCATCCGGGGTGAAGTCTTGACGATCAAAGAGAACGAGTACGTGCTGGCGGCGAAGGCTCTCGGAGCGCGAGATCGGTCGGTGATCCTCAAACACGTCACCCCGAACGCCGTCGCACCGGTGATCGTCCTGGCGACGCTCAACATCGGGACGGTCGTCATCGGCGTCGCCGCACTCGGCTTCCTCGGACTCGGGATGCCGCCGGGCTCGGCCGAGTGGGGCAGCATGCTCGAGGGCGGCCGTGACGCGATTATTCCGGGCCCGGGCGGCGAGATCCGCTGGTGGATCACCGTCTTCCCGGGTGCCGCGATCTTCCTGTTCGTGATGTCGATGAACATGATCGGTGATGGCGTCAACGACGCACTGGACGCCCAGGAGACCGGCGCCGAGATGCGAGGTGGACAATGAGCGTACTCGAGGTTCGTGACCTCACCGTCAAGTTCTACACGGGAGAGGGGGTCGTCACCGCCGTCGACGGGCTGAACTACAGCATCGACCGCGGCGAGAAGTTCGGCGTCGTCGGCGAGAGTGGCGCCGGCAAGAGCGTCACGGCGCTCTCGCTCATGCGCCTGATCGAGCGGCCGGGATACATCGAGAGCGGGCAGATCCTGTTTAAGGGTCAGGACCTGCTGGAACTGAGCGACGCTGAGATGCGGCGCATCCGGGGCAACGAGATCGCGATGGTGTTCCAGGACGCCCAGACGGCGCTCAACCCCGTCTACACCGTCGGCGAGCAGATCTCTGAGGCGCTGCGTCACCACCTCGACTACGGCGAGGCCGAGGCCAAAGAACGCACCATCGAACTGCTCGACACGGTGGGCATCCCGGCCGCGGAGTCGCGGTACTCGGACTACCCCCACGAGTTCTCCGGGGGGATGCAACAGCGTGCGATCATCGCCATGGCGCTGTCGTGTGATCCCGATCTGCTGATCTGTGACGAGCCGACGACCGCACTGGACGTCACGATCGAGGCGAAGATCTTAGAAGAGATCGAGGCGCTCGCCGACGAGTTCGACACCGCGATCCAGCTCATCACGCACGACCTGGGCGTCATCGCCGAGGTGTGTGACCGCGTGATGGTGATGTACGCCGGCAGCCCGGTAGAGACGGCGTCGGCCGAGGAGCTGTTCTACGACCCGAAACACCCCTACACGGTGGGACTGATGTCCGCGATTCCGCGGATCGGCGACCGTCGTGAGAGCCTCCAGACGATTCCCGGAACGATGCCCGACCTGGTCGAGCTTCCACCGGGGTGTAGCTTCCACCCCCGGTGTCCGTTCGCCGAAGAGGCGTGCACGCGCCGTGACCCACCGCTGATGGACCCCGAAACCGGCGCCGACGTCTCGGACGACCCGGGGGTCGAGCGGGCGGCGGCCTGTCTCGCTCACTCCGGCGACCTCGAGCAGGACCTCGACTACGACGTCACCGTTCGCGAACCGGACGGGCACACCGAGACGACCGTCACGGACGGTGATGGCCGTGTCTGAGCGGCGTCGACCGAACGAGGAGCCGATCATCCGTGCGGAGAACCTCACGAAGTACTACGACACGGCGTCGGGGTTCATCGACAGCCTCCTGGGCAAGTCCGAACTCGTGAAGGCGGTCGACGGAATCGACCTCGAGCTCTACGAGGGGGAGACCCTGGGCGTCGTCGGCGAGAGCGGCTGTGGCAAGACGACGCTCGGCCGCACGCTGCTGCGGCTGATCGAACCCACCGACGGCGACGTCTACTTTAGACGACGCGTGCGCGGGGCGGACGAGGACGGTCCCGTCGACGACTACGAAACCGTGAACCTGACGGAGTTGTCGAGCAGCGAACTCCGTGACGTCCGAACGGACGTCCAGTACATCTTCCAGGACCCGTTCTCGAGTCTCAACCCCCGGATGACCGTCGGGGACATCATCGGCGAACCGCTGAAGATTCACGGCTGGCCCTGGAGCGACGAGGCCGTCGAGACGGCCGCGCAGGTACGAACCGACGGGCTGTCGGCCGACCAGGTCACCGTCACGGTCGCGGACGACGTCGGCACGGTGGTCGACTCCGTCGACGGGGTCGCGACCGTCCACGTGGACGTCCGGACGGGATCCGACGACGTCGCCGACGAGGAGTACGGACTCGACGCCGCCGACGGAGTCGTCGCCGAAGTCCGAGAGCCCGACCTGGCCGTCGACGTCGACCGAACCGACGACGGCGTCTCCGTCGAGGTTACGGTCGGCCGGTCGGCCGCCGAACTGCGCGAACGGCGGATCTACGAACTTCTCGAGATCGTCGGGCTGAATCCAAGTCACGCCCATCGCTACCCGCACGAGTTCTCCGGCGGGCAGCGCCAGCGGATCGGCATCGCCCGGGCGCTCGCGGTCGACCCGGACGTGATCGTCTGCGACGAACCCGTCAGCGCCCTCGACGTCAGCGTTCAGGCACAGATCCTCAACCTCCTGGCGGATCTCCAGGACGAGTTCGACCTCTCGTACGTCTTCATCGCCCACGACCTGAGCGTCGTCGAGCACATCTCCGACCGCGTGGCGGTGATGTACCTCGGGGAGTTCGTCGAGGTCGGCCCGACCGAGGAGGTGTACGCCCCGCCGAACCATCCCTACGCGGAGGCGCTACTTTCGGCGATTCCAGAGCCCGACCCGCTCTGGGCGGGCGAAAAGATCCTCCTCGAGGGCGACGTTCCGTCGCCGATCGATCCGCCGTCGGGCTGTCGGTTCCACACCCGGTGTCCGAAGGTAATCCAGCCGGAGGACGTCGACGTCGACCAGCGCGAGTGGCGATCGATCAGGAGCTTCAGACACCGATTCCTCGAGGCCGAGGCCGTCCCGGACGTGCTCTCGCCGGAGGCCGTCGAGGGCGTCGTCACCGACCACACGGAGCTGGACCGGGCCGCGCTCGATCGAGCCGTCCGCGCCGAGTTCGACCTGCCGACGCCGCTGTCCGACCCCGAACTCGAGTCTGCGTTCACGGCCATCCTCGAGGCGATCGACGCCGACGACCTGGATCGCGCAGCGGCGCTCGCGACCGATGCTTTCCCGACGCCGTGTGAGCGCCTCGAGCCGACGCTCCTCGCGGCCGACGAGGCCGAGCAGCTGGCGATCTCCTGTCATCTGTTCGACAACGGTGTCACCTCCTCGACGGGCGCCGATCCCACGAGCCGCGGTGACGCCACCGCGGACGACTGAGTACCGGTCGG
>LKMK01000066.1 GCA_001563805.1 Natrialbaceae archaeon B1-Br10_E2g2 | reverse complement strand
GTCGACCCGAACTTCCGACCCGACCAGGTGCCGGTGACCTGGCGCGCGGGACACGACGCGCCTCGAGACGGCGAGGACGATCCCGGGCGAGCGGTCGGCGGTGAGGACGACGTGCCGGTCCAGGGGGCCGAAGCCGTCGTCGACTTAGAGCCCGAGGCCGGCCGCGTGCGGAAACGCCGCCGTGAGAAGACGTATCGCCACCCCGAACTCGACGCACGCCTCCGGCGCGAGCGGACCACCCTCGAGGCCCGACTGACGAGTCTGGCCCGTCGCGAGGGCGTCCCCACGCCCGTGCTGTCGGACGTCGATCCGCTGGAGGCGCGACTCGAGTTCGAGTACGTCGGCGAGTCGGACCTTCGAGACGAACTCACCCCGGCCGCCGTCCGGGACGTCGGCCGCCACCTCGCACGCGTCCACCGGGCCGGCTTCGTCCACGGCGATCCGACGACGCGAAACGTCCGGGTCGGCCGGGGCCACGGCGCGTCGAACGCACGATCCGACGACGGCCGCAAAGCGGGTGACGGCCGGACCTACCTCATCGACTTCGGGCTCGGCTACCACACCGACCACGTCGAGGACTACGCGATGGACCTGCACGTCTTCGACCAGAGCCTCGTCGGGACGGCGGACGATCCCGAGCCCCTGCGTGGGGCCGTCCGCGAGGGCTACCGCGAGGTGGGCGAAGAGCGCGTGCTCGAGCGCCTCCGGGAGATCGAGGGGCGCGGTCGGTACCTCGGCGACGGCTGATCAGCCGTCGTCGGTCGTCGTGTCGATTCCGAGCAAGTAGTTCCCGCCACAGAAGCACGTCACGGCGTTCTGGAGAAGCCCCGCGCCAGCGATACCCGCGATTGCGGCGCGTTCGGGGTTGTCGTCACGGTAGGCCGCGGCCGCGACCACGACCAGCCAGATTCCGAGGACGCCACGAGCGATGCGATCGAGTCCGCCGACGTTTCGCTCCATGTGTGAACTGTCGGCACGCGCCGTGTTAGCTGTATCGCCGCCTGGCGAGGGCGAGCGTGCCCGTCGAGGTCGTCCGTGACCGCTCCGGGACTGGGGGTGCTCGAGCACACGCACGGACGACGGTCGTGGGTGGGGACTCTCGACGGACGAGAGGGGCACACAATACTCTTATCAGGGGAGGACGTATCACCGATCATGGCAGACAAGCCCACTTCCGGTGAGGTTCTCGGCGTACCGTACAACTTCGAACGACCGAGTCTGAGTCGAATGCTCTCGTCGTACTGGCAGCCAGGCGAAGGGATGCTCGTCGAGAAGCCGTTCGGCGTCGGCTACAGTCTGAACCTCGCGAACTGGCGGTCGTGGGTCGTCGTCCTCGTCGCCGGGGCGCTGCTCTGGCACCAGGAACAGAGCAAGTCGGCCGCCGACGAGGACCGCGAGGACGAACCGGTCGAAGTCATCGTCGACGACGACGAGTAGACGCTGATCGCAGGACTGTTTCTCGGGCGGAGCCGTACACGCAGACCGGAGCGACGCTCCCGTCGGATACACGGTCGACATGTCCTCGGCCCCGGACGATCAGTCGTCGTGTGTTCGGTTCGGCACGATCAGTCGTCGTGTGTTCGGTCCGACGACTCCCGTGCGTCGTCTCGAGACGACGATTGATCCAGTCGGCCGATGGCCTCCTCGACAGCTTGCTGTGTGGACTCGACGAACGAACGCGTCGGTTCGACCCCTTCGTCTTCGTCATCGGAATCGGAGACGGCGGCGATGGCCTGGTCTACTTCCTCCTGCGTTGACATCTCCTGTTCGCCGGTGGTTAGTTGCTAGAGTGACATTGCTACTTCGAACGTCGACGACGGATGGGCGAACCGCCACGAGGGGTGTCGGGCCGGGGGAGGGAGCGGACCCCCGAGCGCTGCAGGTGAAGGCACACTCGCAATGGAGACACGTCGAACGAACACAAATCATACCATAGCAGAGGTTATGTTTAACAAAACTATTGTTTCCTGTTCGCGAAATCTGCCGCGGAACGGTGGCTAAAGGCGCTCGGCTGACGAGGACTACACAGGGGTTACAATCCGAATGGTGCTTTCGAGATACGAAAACGGAACGGACGTCCTCGAGCGATGGAATCAGGTGTTCGAGGCCCTCGCCGCCGAACCGCGTCGACAGCTCGTCGTGTCGCTTCTCGATCGGGAGCCGGACCAGTCCGTACCGTTGCCCGAGAGCGCCGTGAACCCGAACGTTCCCGTCGCTCCCAAGCGTCTCAAGCAGGAACTCATGCACAGTCATCTGCCGTTGTTGGCCGACAGAGGGTTCGTCGAGTGGGAGTCGGACCCGTTCGTCGCCTCCCGCGGGCCGCGCTTCGACGAGATAGCTGTGATCTTCGAGGCGTTACACGCCTTCGCGACCGACGTTCCCGACCAGCTGGTCGTCGGCTGCCAGCGACTCGAGCGGGAACGACAATTCGGGTGACCAGGTCACGACGGCCAACCGACGGCTATATTCGCGCGGAGTGCGCCGCCTCGCACATGCTCATTCGGTTCGTCACCGGCAACGAGGGGAAAGCCCGCGAAGCCCAAGCGTACCTCGAGGGGATCACGGCCGTCAACCAGGTCGAGTACGACTACACCGAGATCCAGAGCGATTCGCTCGAGGAGATCGCCGCCCACGGGGCCCGGGAAGCCTACGAGGCGCTAGGGGATACGGAGCCGGTGCTGGTCGACGACGCGGGCCTGTTCGTCGACGCACTCGAGGGCTTTCCGGGACCCTACTCGGCGTACGTCGAGGACACCGTCGGCGTCGAACGTCTCTGGCGGCTCGTCGAAGACGAAGAGAACAAACGGGCACACTTCCGGACGGTGCTCGCCTACGCCGACGCCGAGCGCGTCGAAACGTTCGAGGGGGCGGTCGCGGGGACGCTCGTCGCCCCGCGCGGCGAGGGCGGCTTCGGCTACGACCCCATCTTCGAGTACAACGGCCAGACGATGGCCGAGATGAGCACCGACGAAAAGAACGCCATCTCACACCGCGGCCGCGCCCTCGCGACGTTCGCCGAGTGGTACGTCGACCAGCACTGATACTGTCGGACAGAAACCAAAGAAGGGAATTCGCCGGCGACGCGGCGAATTCCCACAGTCGTTCTTTCCGGCAGTACGGCCCTCGAGTGCCACGCCTGCGACGACGCTACGCTCGCGGGTCCCGATCCGGTCCCGGATACGCACCGCCCTCGACGGCCTCGTAAAGGCTCTCCGGGTCGAACAGCGTCGCGAAGGCGTCCGGCGACCTGATACTGACGGCAACGCGTGGCTGCAGGGAGAGGCCGGCTTTCGCCGAGCCGAGCGCGTCGTCGTACGACAGCAGGTGCGCCGCGCCGCCGCGATAGGCCGAGGCGAGCGCCGGGTGGTCGTCCTCGGGCTGGTCCACCGCCACGCGCTCGGCCTCGAGGCGTTCGCGGTGGGCGGCCGCGAGGTCGGCGTCGGCGAGGGTCGCGACGAGCCGCTCGGTTCCCTCGAGCAGCCGGTCGCTCGCGACGAGGTCGACCCACGAGTGACGGCGGACGTGATCGAGCGCCTCGCGGGCGTCGCCGCCGACGAGGAGGTCGGCCACCAGCACGTCCACATCCGCGACGACGCGCGCGGGATTCGGCCGGTCAGCCATCCGTAGCCTCCGCGCGCAACTCCTCGGCAGTCGATCGGAGCGTCTCGCGGTCGACGTCGTAGCTCTCGGCCCGTTCGAAGAGGTCGGCCCAGCTCGCGGTCATCGGTCGGGGCTACTGGCCGCGCGGACAAAAGCACCGGTGGCTCGAGACGCAGCCGGGCTCCGGTCGGTCCCGGATCGTGACGGCGGTCAGTGCTCGAGCGAGACCGTCGCGGGCGTCTCGTGCTGGATGTTGTCACCGACGGGACAGCGGCGCTCGACCTCGGCGAGCCACGCCTCGAGGGTCTCCTCGTCTGCGTCGGTGTCGACGGAGAGGGTGACGTCGATCGACTGGTAGCCGGCCCGAACCTCGTCGCTCTGGCCGAGGAACGCGGCAGGGTCGAGGTCGCCCTCGAGGTCGACGCTGACGTCCCGGAGGTCGATCCCGTGCTCGTCCGCGACGGTGTGGGCGACGACGGTGAGACAGCCGGCCCACGCGCCGAGGAGGTACTCGACGGGGTTCGGGCCCTCGTCGGTCCCGCCGAGGGCAGGGGGTTCGTCGACGACGAACTCGAACCCGCGGGTCGAGACGGTCGTCTTCGTCTCGCTCTCCGCGTCCGCCGAAACCGAGAATCGCTGCGTCTGAGTCGAATCTGTCATCAGTCGGTTCTCTCAGCGGCGGGACGTCAATCCACCGACGGTGGACAGTTCCGGGCGTATCCGGAACGGCAAGCCGTCGGTCGACGTCGGTAGCTGACCCTCGAGCGCGGTGATCGCGTGGGTTCTCCCTCCGTCGCCGTGCTCGCAGCCACCGGCAAATGCTTCCACGCCCGTCCGGCCCAGGCGGGTCGATACGCGACGCGGTGCCCGGTTCCGGTGGTGGTCGGTGGCGCTCGCAAAAAACGGGCTCGAGCCGCACCACCAAAACAGCTGTAAACGATTTCGGTTCTTTCTATTACATCGGTAAGACTATGCGTCAGAGGGACGACAGAGAGCACGATGCACGAACCGGAGTACGGCATCGCGGGCGACACCGCGATCGTCACGGGCGCCAGCCAGGGTATCGGCAAGGCAATCGCAGAGACGCTCGCCGCCAGCGGGGCGAACGTCGCGATCTGTTCCCGGTCGATCGACCGCGTGGGGCCGGTCGCCGACGCGATCACCGACGCCGACGTTGACGGCGACGCGCTGGCGGTCGAGTGTAACGTCCGCGAGCGCGATCAGGTCCAGGCGTTCGTCGATCGGACGGTCGAGGAGTTCGGCGACGTCGACGTCCTCGTGAACAACGCCGGCGGCGAGTTCGTCGCCCCCTTCGAGGACATCTCCGAGAACGGCTGGAAGACGATCATCGACCTCAACCTCAACAGCACCGTCCACTGTGCACAACTCGCCGGCGAGGTCATGCGAGAGGGCGACGGTGGGTCGATCATCAACCTCTCGTCGGTCAACGGCCAGCACGCCGCACCCGGCGAGAGCCACTACAGCGCGGCCAAAGCGGCGATTATCCGACTCACCGAGACGCTCGCGACCGAGTGGGCCGACGACGGCATCCGGGTCAACTGCGTCGCACCGGGACTGATCCAGACGCCCGGCGTCGCCGAGACCCTCGGCATCCAGAGCGAGGACATGCCGCCCCGGGAGAAGGCCGACCGCCGTATCGGTCACACCGAAGAGATCGCCGACGTCGTCCAGTTCCTCGCCAGCCCCGCCGCCTCCTTCATCAACGGCGAGACGATCACCGCCAAGGGCGTCCCACGCGCCGGCAACTCGATGGCACAGGGACTCGGCCTCGAGTAGCGACCCCGTTCGACTCCTCGCGTTCGAAGCCAACCGACAAGTACCACGCGGCGAATTTCCCGCTCGAGATGGTGTTCGGCCCCGCCCTCGAGACGCTGGCAACGTCGGAAGCGTCGGTGTTCGGACCGACGTCCTTTCGGGAGTACGTCACTCGCCACGACCTCGAGGCTGGCCCCCGGACGCCCCGGTACATCTCCGTGGACGCGCTCGCAGAGCTCGCGCCCGAACTCCGGGAGGCGGACGTCATGGTGCTCCGGACGGGGTCGGCCCCCGACGGGCGGGGCACGGGATTCCTGCTCGTCGAGAGTCCCGAGGGCGTCGAGGAGTTCTTTCTGTGCGACGAGTCGGCGTTTGCCGGCGTCCCGTCCGAACGGCTGTCGATGGCGGACGACGAGCGACTCGAGTCGTTCGACCTGTTGCCGTCGCGTTCCGAGACGTCGCTCGTGAACCTCGGGCTGGCGTCGGGTGCGCTCGCGGAGGCGCTCTCGCTCGATCGGTCGGGGGCGCTCTCGCCGCCCGCGACGGGGCGTTCGACGTTCACCTTCGAACTGCGTCCCCGTAGGGACTGTCCAGAGACGGTCACCCACCGAAACGGCCAGGTCGAGATCGACACGCTGTTCGCCGAGCGCCGCGACGGCGAGCGCACGCTGTTCATCCTCGAGGCCAAGACCGGCCCGCGGGCCTCGCTCGCGAAACACAAACTCGTCTATCCGGTGCTAGCGCTCGCCGAGCGCGTCCCGCCCGCGGTCCCCATCGTCCCGGTCTACCTCCGCTGTCGCGACGGCGACGAGCGGGTCACGTTCGAGGTCGCCGAGTGTACGCTGCCGGACCCTCGCGCATCGATTCCTGGAATCGACGACCTCGAGGTCACGCGTACGTCGGTGATCGGCCTCGAGCGCTGAGAATTCGCTAGTCGTCCGGTTCTACGGGATGGTCGACGTGCTCGGTCAGTTCGAGTATGGTCTCGAGTTCGTCGGTTCCGTCGGGGTAAACGCCAACGCCGAGGACGATGTCATCCTCGTGGTCGACCTCCGTGAGGACGATCCTGATCGGGAACTCCTCGCCCTCGTCGGTCTCTGCGATGGCGTCGAACTCGTTGGCGGTGGTCGATTCCCCGAGCACCGCCACCTCGTGTTCGTCGGCGTGGTCGATCCCGTGGACCTCGCCGTCGACGACCTCGTCGTTGAACTCGTCGATCAGCTCCGCGTCGTCCATGCGACCGACCGGGTTGAGTTCCTGGCCGGCGATCGACTCACTCGGCGTCGAGATCGCCGCGAAGCCGGCCCCCTCCTGACCGAGGAGGTCCGCAACCTCGTCCTCGAACTGGTCCGCCTCGGACTCGTCGTGCAGTGTGAGGTCCGCGGCGTCCTTCGAGTACGTGGTCCCCCACGAGGTGACGGTCACGTCGCGCGACTCGCCGCCGACCTCGACGGTCTCGTCGATCGTGTAGTCCTCAGTGCCGACGCGGTCGTACCCGTGGTCGTCCACGACGGCGGCGTCGACGGCTGCTGGCTGGGCCTCGCTTTCGACGCCCTCCTCGAGGAGCTCCATACACCCCGCGAGCGATGCCACACCGACCGCGCCGATACCGGCGAGTACGCGTCGTCGTCTCATCGTTCTACTCGAGAATACGGTTCGAGAGTCATGAATGTTTTATCGCCGATCCAACCGATTACGGCGGAACGGCCGGACGTTCGAAACTCGACGAGGGGGTCACCGACGGTAGAGCGGTAACCAGAGACGTTTTGCACCACGAGAGAGATCACCGCACATGACACTCCGCGACGTACTCGAGGGGATCACCACCCCACTCGTCACCCCGTTCGACCCGGAGACAGGCGACATCGACGAACAGGCGCTCGAGAACCTCGTCGAGCACCTGCTCGAGAACGGTATCGACGGCCTCTTTCCCTGCGGGACGACGGGCGAGTTCGCCAGCCTCGAGCCCACAGAGCGGCGTCGGGTCCACGAGGCCGTAGTCGAGCACGCAGACGGCGAGGTTCCGGTCCTGGCCGGTGCGGCCGCGACGACGGTCGAAGAGGCGGTCGACTACGCCGACCACGCCGCCGAAATCGGCGCCGACGTCGCGGTCGTCACGGAGCCGTACTTCCACGGGCCCACCGACCCCGACGGCAATCGCCAGTTCTTCGAGGGGGTAGCCGACCGGTCACCGCTACCGGTCCTGCTGTACAACATCCCGCCGTGTACCGGCGGCTCGATCGCCCTCGAGACGCTCGAGACCGTCGCCGACCACGAGAACGTGATCGGGATCAAGGACTCGAGCGGCGACCTCGAGTACCTGCTGTCGGTGATGCGCCGGACGCCCGAGGAGTTCGTCGTCCTCCAGGGGTACGACGCGCTGCTCGTCCCCGCACTCCGGATGGGCGCCGACGGCGGACTGAACGCGGGCTCGAACGTCGCACCCGCAAAGTATACCGAGCTATACGACTCGTTCGACGACGAGCGCGGGACGGAGATACAGGACGCCATCGAACCGTTGTTCGAATCGTGCGCCACGTACGGGTTCGCGCCGGCGACGAAGACCGCACTCGAGTATCGTGGGCTCGTTTCGAGCGCTGCCGTTCGTCCGCCGCTCGTTCCGGTTTCCGAAGACGGGCGAGCCGGGGTCGAGGAGGGGGTCGACGCGTTGCTCGAGCGGTGAGAGCGGACGTTCCAACCGTAAGTTACCTGGTCCCACTGTCGTTCAGCCTCGTCTGCGTAGTCGTACGTCTCTTTCACCGTCTCGTGGGGCGTGGAATCCCAATACTCGAACATCTCCTCCACATCGTCTCCATCGGCGTGAACCGCCTCGGGGTCAAGCCCCGAGGCACTCGCCTTGCTTATCTGTAGAGTTCGTGAAGATCGAAGACGTCGACGGAGTCGTGAGAAATCCGTTCGAGGGTGAGTCGCTCCGTCTCGAGACGTGCAGGGAACATCGGCTACCACCGGTGGTCGTCGACCACGTGCATCGGTCCGTCAGCGTCCTTCCACGCCGAGAGCCCACCATCGAGGTGCCCGACGCGGCCGTACCCCAGTTCGCGCGCCCGCTTGGCAGCGAATGCCGACCGAACGCCACTCGCACGATAGCTCGACAGCGTCGCGAACATCGACGAAGAGGATTCCAGCTTTGCCGGCCAGCTCCATGGCTTCTGCTGGCGTATACGCTCTGACAGGAGCTTCGGCTGCGCGAACTAACTCGTCGTATCTTATCTGGGTGGCGTTCTCCTGGCGGGCCGGTTTCCTCCGGGACGACCGATGGGTGTCGGTCTCACTCATCGCCTGCTCCACCGTCAGTTCGCGCCGATTCTGACGGTCTGACGCCGTGATTGCGGCTGAACACGTTCGCCGGGTCGTATCTGTCCTTCAGCTCGACTAACCGGTCGGCCGTCTCGTCGCGTTGCGGTGACCGCTCGGGCTCGATGTCGTCCGCCTCGCCCAATCCAGGGAAGTTTCGATAGCTCTCGCCCGGGGAGTGGACGTCCATATCCCGCTGGAAGGACCGCGCCCACTCGAGGACCGCCTCGTCAGCCTCGGGGTCGTCCCACTTGCAGTCGATGGCGAGAAGGTATGGGTGCTCTCGGCCGCTGAATGCCGTGGCGTGTTCCGGAACGTCGGCGATTGCCCCACCGAGGTTCCACACGTAGTAGAGTATCCGGGAGTCCGGCCTCGAGGGCTCACGTTCGAGGATCTCCGTGATGGTCTCGTCGTCCAGCGAATCGAGGTAGATCGACCCCTGGTAGTAGCGGTGCTCACCGGCCGGGAAGAACGGGTCGAAGCCCTGCTGGAGGTCGAGATATTGCGTCCGTCCACTGAAGTCGAACAGCGGCGAGCCGAACTCCCGAAGCGGCCGGAGGAGGTCCTCACCCTCCTCGGAGTCGCCAGCGTGGACGGCGGTGATGATGGCGACCGGCTCACCGTGGAGCTCTTCCGGGAAGTGAGGGTCCTCGGGAACCCCCCAGACGATCGCCTCCCCACTGACCGTTCGCGGCGCGGTCTCGACGAAGTCGCGCCAGGCCTCGAAGGCCGCCGTCGCGTTCTCGATGGGGTGCCACGTCTCCACCGTGGCCAGCTCGGTCCCGATCGGGTGTGCCTCGAACTCGAAGGCAGTCACGATACCGAAGGCACCGCCGCCCCCGCGGACCGCCCAGAAGAGGTCCGCGTGTTCTTCCTCGCTGGCGGTCAGGTAGCGTCCGTCGGCGGTGACCAGATCGACCGAGACGAGGTTGTCACAGGTCAGCCCGTACGTTCGGCGCAAGTGGCCGTAGCCGCCGCCGAGGGTGAGGCCCGCGACACCAGTGTGGGACACGACCCCACCAGGAACTGCGAGTCCGAACGCCTGCGTCGCATGATCGACGTCCCGCCACGTGGCACCGCCGCCGACGCGAACGCGTCGGGCGTCGGAATCGACGTCCACCCAGTTCATCGGGGAACAGTCGATGACGATCCCGTCGTCACACGTTCCGAGACCAGCGGCGTTGTGTCCCCCACCGCGGACGGCAACGAGCAGGTCCTGCTCGCGGGCGAACTCGACCGCACTGATGACGTCAGCGACGTCCTGACAGTGTGCGACCAGGTCAGGACGTTTGTCGATCATGCCGTTCCAGACGGCTCGAGCGTCGTCGTAACCGGAACCCTCGGGGCGGATCACGTCGCCGAGGAATCCCGATTCGAATTCATCGATGTGATCACCGTTTTCTGTGTTAGATCCCATACGACACGGTCCGACTGCAAAATCGTTATAGATTTCCACCGAAGGATCTTCGGCGTGTGAAATCTTTCACGCCGTGAAAGATTAATCGGTCAGCCCACGGTGATTCGACCTACTCAAACGGCCTCAGCGAACCGCGTTCGGATGCCTCCCTGAGCGGCTGCGCTTCTGTGCGGAACTGCTCGTAGTACGACTCCGCCCACGTTCGCATGTCGCTACTGGTCGTCTCGATGAGCGCCTGCAATCCTCCCTTCTCGTGATCGTAACAACAGATGGTCACGCGATCGTCGAAGAGAGATATTTCGTACCGGTCTTCCATCGGCAGATCCTCGTGCAACAAGACGGTGTAGCTGTCGCTGTCGGCTGCTTCCATGATCGTTTCCGTATCTCCCCACGACAGGAGTTCGTCGAACACTTCGGGGGGATAAATGTACTCACAATAGAACTCATCGTGCTGGTCGAGGAACCGATCGAACGATGTCTCCAGCGTCCGCAACCCCAACATAGCCACACCAACACCGCGCCACGTAGACGTCTCCGTGATCAACTCGAGACGACGTTTAGTGGAGGTATCGGGGTGCCCGGCATTCGGGTGAGTGACCGTTACATCCGTAAACAGATCGACGCTGAACCCATCTAACTCATGTGGCAACCACCGCCAGACGTCACGAAGTTGGTGCTCGATCGTCATCGCGTCCACGAACTCCTCTAGCCGGTCAGCAACGAACTCGCCCAGCCCGGTCAGCTGGTACCTTCGGCCCTCCCGTTCGACCCAGTTGCGATTCTCGAAGTCGGTGAGGATCCGGCTCATGGTTGGTGACGATGCCCCCGTTGCGGATCGCAATGCGTCACGCTCATTCGGACCCGCGGCCAGCGTGTCTAGGACGGCGATCCGGTGGTCCGACGTGACGAGAAATTCGAGGTCGTCGGGTGTCCCATCCATGGCTTTGGTACGTGGGAGCACACAAAAATCGTATAGGTGAAGATCGCTACGAAGAATTCCGTGTGCAACACGATCCCAGTATCCAACTATTCAGTCGGTGCTGCTGTGAGATGTATCCACGTGCTGTATCCGGGTGCTATAATCATCAGCCCCGAGGACGCGTGATCCAAACTGCACGCGATAGTCTGAAACGGTCGCACCCTCTATTCGCCAGACACCGTTCGAATTGACAGTTGGCTATCAAAAGTCCCGTACACGGGTTGGAGTTTGGAGTCGGTAGGTGATTCCAGTCGATGGGGCAGAATTACCCACCGGCCGGCCGGTTCTCCCAGGCCGGAGATTCATGAGCTGATGGGAAATTTGACGATGAAGACGGCTCCTGCCGGCTCATTGTCTTCGACCCACACGTCACCGTCGTAGGCATCCATCAGTGACCGAACGAGATAGAGGCCGATTCCCGTACCCCCGCTTTCGGGGCCCTTCTGTTCTTTCCCGAATATCTCCGCTTTCCGTGAATCGGGAACACCAGGTCCATTATCCGCGAAGCGCACTTCGAGGTGATCCCGGACTCGCTCGACTGTGACCGTCACCTCGGGGCGATCCGTATCGCTGTGTCGGACTGCGTTGTTCAGCAGATTTTTGAATACCGACTCCACGAACCCGTCAGCCTCGACGGCCGTCTGTGGTACCGTCCCGTCGATACTGATGTCGGCAGCAGGGAAGGAACCGCGAGCCGCTTCGAGCTGCTCGGTGAGGACCGACCCCACCTCGACTGCCCGGAGTTCGCGCTCGGACTGGAGCATCACTTCGGCGAGATCGCGCGCAGTCGTCGTAAGCTCGACCGCGTTCGACGCACTCTCCTGGACCGTCTCGAGGTGTGCGTTCCCGTCGTCGTCGACGTGATCTTCGAGGAGCGTTGCGTACGCCGTCACGAGCTGGAGATCGTTTCGGATGTCGTGGCGGACGACGTCGTTGAGCAACTCCAGGCTATCACGCTGGCGCTCGAGTGCGTCCGTCTTCCGTTCCAGTTCCGCCCGTATCCGGCGCGTATGGATGACCTGTCCGTAGGTTGCACCCGAGACGAAGCCAAAGAGTCCTGCGACGTTGGCGTTTCGAAGGATGATTTCCACCTCGTACCACGGGGAAGCCGTCTGGACGCTGGGTTGGGTGATCACGAGGGCACCGGCGGTAACCAGTGCTGCGAGGACGAGCGTACTGAGATAGCCAGTGAACGCCCACACCCCCACGACGTCGGGGATGTCACGCCGCTGGAGCAGTACTCCGAGAAGAAGGAGAATCACCGGCAGTCCAATCACGAAGAGACTGCGAAAGAGAAGGAGCCGTATCGATGGCTGCGAGCTCGGCCCGACGAGGGAGACCACGCCAGCGAGAACGAGCACAGCAGCTACGAGAGCGATTCCGACCCCCGAGGCACCACTCACGTAGTCGACCAAGCTGATCCGTGGAGTATCCCGCATCTGAGTCCGGCAGTACTGCTAACTGTATCGTTCAGTCTTTTATGCCTTTACTATCTGCTCTTGGGACCTACCGAATACCGGTCACTTCACCACCACTGGGACAGAGTAGCCTGCAAGACCCGTCCCTCCCGTTTCGCATCCGGCGTTCGAACTACGGAGTGGCCGTCAAAAGTGACGGCTGACAGGTAACACGTGAATCAGTAGCGATCCAACGCACGTCGGAAGCGTGCTGGATCACCGCGGCGGTGCTCATCCAGGCCGAGACGACGACACGCAAGGATTTTGCCGATTCGCCCGCCCTAGACGAACAGTGACCGCGAGTCGCGTCGACCGGGTTCGGGGGCGTCGACGCGCAACCGCGAAGCGAATCCAGCCACCGATGACAGACGACACAGAGATCCACGAGCTAGACGAGGACACCGTCGCCCGGATCGCCGCGGGCGAGGTGGTCGAACGGCCCGCCAGCGCGGTGAAGGAACTCCTCGAGAACAGCCTGGACGCCGACGCCTCCCGCGTCGAGGTCGACGTCGATGAGGGCGGCACCGAGCTGATACGCGTGGCCGACGACGGCCACGGGATGTCCGAAGCCGACCTCCGGGCGGCCGTTCGCCAGCACACGACGAGCAAGATCGCGGGCCTCGAGGACCTGGAGTCGGGCGTCCGGACGCTCGGCTTCCGTGGTGAAGCCTTACACACCATCGGCTCCGTTTCGAAGATGACCATCCGCTCGCGCCCGCGGGACGCCGGCGGCGCGGGGACGGAACTCGTCTACGAGGGTGGCGACGTGAGAAGCGTCGAGCCGGCGGGCTGTCCCGAGGGGACCGTCGTCGAGGTCGAGGATCTCTTCTACAACACGCCCGCACGCCGGAAGTTCCTCAAGACGACGGCGACGGAGTTCGCCCACGTCAACCGGATCGTCACGCGGTACGCACTCGCCAACCCGGACGTGGCCGTCTCGCTGACCCACGACGGCCGCGAGGTGTTCGCCACGACGGGCCAGGGCGACCTCCAGGCCGCCATCCTCGCGGTCTACGGTCGCGAGGTCGCCTCGTCGATGATCCCCGTCGAGGCCGACGCCGACGCGCTCCCGCCGGGGCCCCTCGACTCCGTCTCCGGGCTCGTCTCGCACCCCGAGACCAACCGCTCGAGCCGCGAGTACG
>LKMK01000065.1 GCA_001563805.1 Natrialbaceae archaeon B1-Br10_E2g2 | reverse complement strand
CTCGAGTGGCTCGTCGACCGATCCGCCGACGAGCCACTCGAGCAGGGAGACGAGCTGCTCGGTCGCGGCCTCGAACAGCTGCTCGCCGATCTCGGGTGTGGCGTCGGTCTGGTCGCCGAAGACGCCGTTCGGGCTGTTCTCGATCGCGTCGTAGAAGGTTCGAGCGCCGTGGACGAGCTCCGCCTCGTAGTCGAAGACGGCGCCCCCGTCGCGGGCGTCCTCGAGCCGGTCCTCGCGGACGAGTTCGTTCGCAATGTGCATGATCATCGCCGTCTCCTTGGGGCCGCCGTGTGGACCGGGCGTCTCGAAGACCTCCTCGATCAGGCCGGGGATAGACTCGTCCCACATCCACTCGATCGCGTAGGCGGTGCCGTCCTCGTGGAGGCGACGGCCGACTTCCTGCAGATGGCCGACGTTGCCGCCGTGGGCATTGACGTAGACGATTCGGTCGATACCGTGGGCGGTAAGGTTTCGCGAGACGTTCTCGACGTAGTCACGAAAGACCGGCGCGTCGACCCACATCGTCCCGGAGAACTGTCTGTGGTGTGGGCTGACGCCGATCCGAACCGGCGAGGTACAGAGATAGCCCGTTCGGTCGGTCGCTTTGCGAGCGAGCGCCTCCGCGATGAGGTAATCCGTCCCCTCCGGGAGATGCGGGCCGTGCTGTTCGGTCGATCCGACTGGAACGACCGCGAGCGACTCACTCGAGAGGTACTCCGAGAGTTCTTCCCAGGTGTGATGTGGGAGGTACATACCTTCACTGTGGGCGGAACTGCCAAACCTTGTACGGCCCGATTCACATCGAGAGATCGATCGGAGCCAGATAGATGATAAGCCTTAATAGATTCTGGCGGCGGAGTTATTATATGGCAGTTGTCAGCGTTTCGATGCCGGACGACCTCCTCGAGCGACTCGACCAGTTCGCGGAGGAACACGGCTACACCGGTCGCAGCGAAGTCGTCAGGGAAGCCTCCCGGAACCTCCTCGGGGAGTTCGAAGACACCCGGCTCGAGGACCGCGAACTGATGGGAATCGTCACCGTCCTCTTCGACTACGAGACGACCACCGTCGAAGAGCGGATGATGCACCTGCGACACGAACACGAAGAACTCGTCGCCTCGAACTTCCACAGTCACGTCGGCGATCACTACTGTATGGAACTGTTCGTCCTCGAGGGGTCGCTCGAGGACATCTCGACGTTCGTCGGCAAGATCCGTGCGACTCAGGATGTGTTGACCGTCGACTACTCGGTCAACCCCGTCGACAGTTTCGACCCGATCTCGCAGGGCGAATAGCCGACGCGAGCAACCATCGGACATTCGACACGTATCGGACGGCCAGCTGCCGTCTGTGCGGTCGTGCGTGTCTTGGACCGAAAGGTAGATTGGTCCTCTTTCCACGTATTCTGTCGCGGAGTAGACACCCGTGAGAAATGTCGTCCACGAGTGTTTGTGATTTTGCGGCGCATCACCAAACCGTGCGGCTTTGGGAAGACATATATTGTAGTGATCGATAACTTGAATTGGTATGGAAAAAGTGAACAGGCGTCGATTTTTGAAGCACGCAACAGTTGCGACTGCAGGTGTATCGCTCGCCGCCGGGTGCCTCGGCGACGATGACGACAACGGAGCGGACGCGGAAGCGGACGACGAATTCCCGACGGACAACATCACGATCGTCATCCCATTCGGGGAAGGTGGGGGGACGGACGACTTCGCACGCACGGTCGCCGCCGCAGCCGACGACCACCTCGACGTGTCGATTCAGTTCGAGAACGAGCCGGGTGCCGGTGGCCTGAACGGAACGCAGGACGTCGCCCAGGCGGACCCCGACGGCTACACGCTCGTCGCGTTCAACCCGCCGTCGACCCCGACCGCGTGGCTCGTCCAGCAGCCGGCGTTCGAGATCGGTGAGTTAGAGGGCGTCGCGACGGTCGGTCGGTTCCCGTACATCATCTACGCGAACACCGACTACGAGATCGAAGACTTCGGCGACCTCGTCGACCGCTACGACGACGGCGAGTTCGACCAGATCGCCGGCCAGGGTGTCGGGACGATGGTCGACGTCGTCGCTCGAGCGCTCCGTGACGACGTTGGTCTCTCCTGGGGAGACTACATCGCCTACGACGGCGGTGGGGAAGTCACCGAAGCAGTCATGTCCGACGAAGTCAGCGTCGGAATCGGCACCGACTCGGGTGCACTGGCTGGCGCCGAAGAAGGACGTCTCGAGCCGATCGCCTGCATCCCCGACGGTGGCAGCGCAGTCTTCCCGGACCTCGAGTCGATCGCCGAACAGGGCTACGCCGAAGAGGGCGACCCGATCGACACGCTGGCAATGCTCCAGCCTAGCTACTGGGCGCCGTCGGGAACGCCGAATGAACACATCGACGTGATCGCTGAAGCGTTCGAGCAGGCGACCGAAGACGAGGGAGTTCAGGAGTGGGCCGACGACACCGGCAACGTCGTCGAGTACAGCGGTCCCGACGAGGCGTCGCAGCTGCTCGCCGACGTTCTCGAGACGGTTCCGGAGGTCGTCGACCTCGAGGCAGTCCGCGAAGAAGCCGAGTCGTAAGCCGACAGACTCACCGTTTCAAACCCTCGCTAACGGGGGGTAATACCTAGTCATGAACATACAGTCGATACGAAAAGGAATCACGATGGAGCACGTTTTGCTCCTGGTATTTCTCGGGACGGCGGTCTTCATGTTCGTCGAGTCGTTCACGTTCGGCGACCGGGCCGCTGCGTTCCCACGATTTACCGCCGGGGCAACGATCGTCGGTGCGACGTTGCTGTTGTTGCGCTCGTATCTGCCGTGGCCGCTGAGCAAACTCGTTCAGGATACAGAGGGGGCGTTCGAGGAGACGACGTCCATCGACGAGGTGGACGCTGAGACGCCGGTTGACGAGCCAGCGACCGACGCAGCGGAGCTGCCAGCGATCCGCACCGACGAACCGAACGTCGAAAGCGAGATCCGCTACGTCGAACTGGGACCGATATGGATGCACGGTGCGTTGTTCATCGGCATTCTCACGGTACTGTTCGTCGTCGTCTCGTATCTGATCGGGATGCTCTGGACAGCGCCGCTGTTCGTTGCAGGCTATCTCGCCGCCCTGCGTCGATCCTGGTACGCCACCGTCGGACTCGCCCTCCTGGCGTTCGGAGCCGCCTACGGGTTCGTCGCCGTCCTGGGCATTGGCATCGACAGCGGTGCGCTCGTCGATCTCGGGGGACTGCTATGGTAGGTGATCGACGATGACGCTCGAGGCGTTCGCCGAGGCGATTACGCTCGCCTTCGGGTGGCCGACGGTCGGCTGGATCATCGGTGGTATCCTGCTGGGAATCTTCATCGGTGCACTCCCCGGGCTGGGGCCGTCGCTCGGGATGGCGATCATGTTGCCGCTGACGGTGCCGCTCGACGGCGGTGACGCGATCATCTTACTCGTGAGCGTCTACAGCGGCGCGATGTACGGGGGCGCCATCGCGGCGATTCTCATCAACGCGCCGGGCACCTCCGCGGCGGCAGCGACGACGTTCGAGGGGTATCCGATGTCGCGCAACGGTGAGGCGATGAAAGCCCTCGCGATCTCTGCGACCTCGTCGTCGATAGCCGGCTTCTTTACGGTCATCACGTTGATCCTGCTCTCGCCGGTGCTCGTCGAGATGGTCCTGGCGTTCCAGTCACCTGAGTACTTCCTGATCGCGTTGCTCGGGCTGGCGATGATCACCGTCATCGCCCGCGGCTCGATGGTGAAGGGCATCACCGCCGGGATGTTCGGGCTGATGATCACCTCTATCGGGACGTCGACGACGACCGTTACGCCGCGGTACGCGTTCGAAGATTACCTCGGGTTCATGCTCCACGACGGGATCGACTTCGTCGCGGTGCTCATCGGGCTGTTCGCGATCGCCGAGATGTTCAAGCTCACCGGCGAGAAAGGCGGTATCTCTCGCAGCGATACGAAGATTTCCGGTGGTATCGTCCCGGGGATCAGATCGACGCTCAGCCACCCGGTCACGCTGGTCAAGTCCGGCTACATCGGGATGCTCATCGGGGCCATCCCCGGCGCCGGATCGACGGTTTCGACGTTCGTCGCCTACGGTGAAGCCGTCCGCGCCTCGAACGACCCGGACTCGTTCAAGAAGGGGAACGAGGTCGGGCTGATCGCGGCCGAATCCTCGAACAACGGGACCATCGGCGGCTCACTCATTCCGACGCTTTCGTTCGGTATTCCGGGAAGCGCTGCGACGGCGGTGTTGCTCGGCGGACTGGTGATGCACGGACTCAATCCGGGTCCGACGCTGTTCAGCGACGAACTCGCGACGACCTACAGCCTGTTCATCGCGCTCCTGATCGGGAACGTCCTCATCCTCGTGTTGGGGCTCGCGTTCGTCACGCGTGCGAGCATCATCACGAAGGTCGATACGGACTACATCGTGCCGATCATCATCGTCCTCGCACTGGTCGGCGCCTACTCGCTGCGCGGCGGCGACCAGATCTGGCTCGACGTCGGGACGGTCGTCGCCCTCGGGGTGATCGGGTACTACATGAAGAAGTACGACTACTCGATCATCGCGTTCGTCCTCGGGGTCGTCCTCGGCGGCATCGCCGAGCAGAACCTCGATCGATCGCTCCAGCTTTCCGACGGGTCGTGGCTGATCTTCGTGAACCCGCTCGAGCAGCCCCTGTCGCTCATACTGGTCGTCCTGATCGTGCTGCTGATCTTCGGGCCGTTCCTCAAGCCCTACGCGAAAGGGCTGCTCGACCGACGCTGACCCCCGATCGGCGTTTCGGCCCCGTTCGAATCGACCGTTGGACAGCCATGTCGTGAACGGCTAGTTTTACTGGGATCCCGACGAATCGTCACGTATGACCTACCGAAAGGTGAACTACGCGGAGGTCGATCAGGTCTCGAGCGCGATGCATTTCCTGTCCGACCCGCTCGAGACCGAGCAGGTCGGCGTGACGATCGCTCGCTGTGATCCCGGCTGGAACAGCAAGCCCCACGACCACACGGACAACGACCACGAGGAGGTCTACGTGTTGATCGAGGGGGCGGCGACGGTCGTGATCGACGACGAACCGGTCGAGATGGCCGCCGGCGACGCCCTCTGGATCCCACCCGAGTCGACCCGACAGATCCGAAACGGGGACGACGAGAGTGCGTTCGTCCTCGTCAGCGCGCCGAGTATCGGCGACGAGGACGGCGAGGATGGTGACTGGCTCCTTTCCGGGTTCGCCGGCTGACGGGCCACTGTCCGCACAGTCACCACGCCGCGAAAACCGGCGGGACGGTTTAGTGACTCGACCGCGTCCTCGAGAACGGGTGAGCGTCTATCTACTCGAAACACCACGCAGCCGTCTCGCTCGTCGTCGCCAGCGGGCTCGGCTACGTACTCTCTCCCGTCGGCGTCTTCGGCTACGACCTCCCGATTCTCGCCGTCGTCGTCTACGGCGTCGCAGTTGGGGTCCTGATCGACCTGGATCACTTCCTGATCGCCCGGCTCAAGACCGGGCGCTGGGACGCCGTCCGGCGGTGTGTTCGCGACCCGCGAATGGCCGTCGCCGACCAGGGACGGATCTTCGAGCGAGGCGACGTCGGGGTCCTCTCGCGGCTGTTGAGCCACCTCGTCGTAATCGGCCTGTTCGTCCCGATCGTCGCCCTCGGCAGCGTCCCACTGGCGATCGTTACCGGCGTCGTCCTCTACGCCCACCTCGTCTGTGACGTCCTCTGGGACATCTGGCGCCTGGATCACCACGCGAACGCCGCTACGACCGAAGACGAACTGGTCCGGACGCTGCGCTGACCGGCCACTCAGAGCGTCCCCATTCCGCACCCCGGTTTTTTCCTCCCGGCGGTGGTGGATGGCCCATGGACGTACTCGACGACAGCATCGTCCCGGAACACGCTCGAGCCGTCAAACAGGAGGCCCGCGAGTTCGCGGACGAAAACATCAGGCCCAACGCCGAAACGTACTTCGAGTCGGGTGCATACCCCCACGAGGTCCTCGAGGCGGGCCAGGAGGCGGGGCTCGTCGCCCAGGACATCCCCGAGGAGTGGGGTGGCCGTGGGCTCGACCTCCCGCAGTTGCTCGCGCTCACCGAGGAGTTCTACCGGGCCGACGCCGGGATCGCGCTGACGCTCCAGCTCGCGAGTTTCGGCTGTGAGATGACCTACGAGTACGGCTCCGACGAGCAGTGTGAGGAGTTCGTTCGCCCCGTCGCGGCGGGTGAGCAACTCTCCGGACTGGCGGTGTCGGAGCCCGAAACCGGCAGCGACCTCGCGGGGATGCAAACCCGTGCGGAAAAAGAGGGCGACGAGTACGTCCTGAACGGCGAGAAGTACTGGATCGGCAACGGCGTCGAGGCCGACTGGGTGACGCTGTACGCCCGGACGGGCGACGACGAGGCCAACCGCTACGGCAACCACTCGCTGTTCATCGTCCCCACGGATACCGAGGGGTACGAGGCCGAACACATCCCCGAGAAGATGGCGATGCGAGCCTCGAAACAGGCTCACGTCACGCTCGAGGACTGTCGAATTCCCGAGGAGAACCTGATCGGGACCGAGGGCGCGGGCTTCTGGATGCTCGCCGAGTTTTTCAACCACGGACGGGTCATCGTCGCGGGCCACAGCCTGGGAATCGCCGCCGCGGCCATCGAAGAGACGTGGGCGTTCACACACGACCGCGAGGAGTTCGGACGGACGATCTCGGAGTTCCAGGCGGTCCAACACGGCCTCGCCGACATGCTCATCGGCTTCGAAGGCGCTCGAGCGCTCACCTGGCGGGCCTGTGAGAAGGTCGCGGCCGGCGAGAACGCCGGCTACTGGGCGGCGCTCGCGAAGACAAACGCGACCGAGACGGCGGTCGACGTTACCGAACAGGGGATGCAGTTCCACGGCGGCCGGTCGGTCCTCAACGATCGTCGCATCGCTCGCACGTATCGTGACGCCCGCATCCCCGTCATCTACGAGGGAGCAAACGAGATCCAGCGGAACCTGATCTACGGCCAGGCACCCTGAGCGTGTACACGGGTTCCTCGGCTGCGGGTCGCGTCCCGGCCCTGCCGCTCACAGAAAGGGACCCGCCACTCGCAGAGAAGACACTGTCACTCGCGGCGTCCGCCGCGTGCGATCGCAGGTATGAGGGGGCCGGTCGCGTGCGGTCAGTCTCCCGACTGCAGGTCCTGAAACGCGCCGACGAAGTCGTCGTGAGATTGCATCCCCGAGACCGTTTCGTCGACGCGTGCTTGGAGCGTCTCGACACGGTCACGGAGCTCCTGGTACTCCTCGTTACGCTCGAGTTCGCGGTCCGCTTTCTCGGACTCCAGCAGCGCCTTCTTCGAGACGAGCGCGTAGTACTCCTGGACGTCGGCCTCGTACTGCGTTCGGGTCGAGACGTCCGAGACCATCCCGAGGAGTTCGTCTTTCGACACCGGCTTGACGAGGTAATCGTCGAAGCCCATCTCGATGATGTCGAAGTCCGGATCGACCGCCGTAACCATGACGACCCGACAGTCGTATCCGTCCGCCCGTATGCTTTCGAGAACCTCGTCGCCGGAGAGCCCCGGCATCCGTCGGTCCAGGAGGACGACCTCGACGGAGTCTGCCATCTTCTCGAGCGCTTCTTCCCCGTCGTAGGCCGTCTCGACGGACCACTCGGTCTGGAGCCAGGCGGCGAACAGGTCCGCGAGTCGAGCCTCGTCGTCGACGACGAGAACCTCCACCGCGTCGCTCGCTTGTTGACCCCCGTCGTTCCCTTCGTCCATACCAGACACGGGTCAGTAATGGAACCTCTGTGTGATAAAACTCGCGACCAAAATCGAACATTCACGACAATCAATACTTCATCTTACTCGGAAGCTATTCGTATAATCGTCGGCAGACGCCGGGGTTTCACGAACTCGTCTCCGGCCACGGTCTCCGTGACCCGGTTCGGACCGGCCGGTCGACGACCCTGCAGGTCGTTGCGACGGGGTCTCGAAAACTGAATCAGGTGAAAAAACGTCGCGTGTCCGCCACGGCCGACAGGGTGGGTCGACCGCCCCGGTGAACGGTCTTACTTGCCTTCGAAGTTCGGTTCGCCGTCACCCATGAACGCCGTGATGCCTTCCATGAGGTCGTCGGTCGCCATCAGGTGGCCGAACGCGGAGGCCTCGTACTCGAGGCCGGCGTCGGTGTCGTCGCGGCCGGCGAGCATCGCGCGTTTGGTGAACTTCAGCGCGATCGGCGGGCCGCCGGCGAGGTCGGCCGCCAGCTCGAGCGCGCGGTCCTCGAGTTCGGCGTTCTCGACGACGTCGTTGACGAAGCCGTAGTCTTCCATCGTCTCCGCGTCGTAGCGTTCGGCGGTGAGGATGATCTCTTTGGCACGGCCCTCGCCGATCACGTTGGCGAGTCGCTGGGTGCCGCCCCAGCCGGGGATCAGACCGAGGTTGAGTTCGGGCTGGCCGAACTCGGAACGCTCGCTCGCGACGCGGAGGTCGGCACAGGTCGCCAGTTCCATCCCGCCGCCGAGACAGTAGCCGTCGATGCCGGCGACCACCGGCAGGTCGCAGGCCTCGAGCTTGCCGAACGTCTGCTGACCGGCACGCGAGAGCTCCTGGCCCTCGATCGGGTCGGCGCCGCTGCCGGCCATGCTCTGGACGTCGGCGCCGGCGGAGAACGCCTTCTCGCCCTCGCCGGTCACCAGGATGGCACGGACCTCGTCGTCGTCCTCGAGACGGTCGATCGCGGTCGACAGCTCCGCGAGCAACTCGTCGCTGATGGTGTTCATCCGGTGTGGGCGGTCGATGACGAGGTGGCCGACGTACTCGACCGGGTACTCGAGGCGGATCGTCTCGAAGTCGACGCCGTCCTCGTCGTCGTCCTGGTCGTAGAACCCACCTTCCGCGGCGCGTTTCTCGAGGTAGTCGGCGGGTTCGTATCGCTCGTGGCCCGTCGCCTCGGCCGCCTCCTCGAGCGTCTCTACGAGCTGGTCGAGGCCGTAGTCGTCGACCATCTTGACGGGGCCGTCGGGGAAGCCCGCCCCGAGCTGGGTCGCCTCGTCGATCGACGCCGGCGGCGCGACGTCGTTGCCGATCAGTTTCGCGGCCTCGTTGGCCATCGTCGCGAGCAGTCGCGCCTCGACGAGCTCGGACTGTTCGTCGGTCGGGATCTCGGCGCCGGGGCCGTCCTCGTAGTCGTAGAAGCCTTTGCCGGTCTTCTTGCCGAGTTCCTCGTTTTCGACCTTCTCCTCGAGCAGCGGCGCGGGCTCGTAGGCATCGCCGAGCACTTCGTGCATGTACTCTAAGACGTGGTAGCTGACGTCGTTCCCGACCTGGTCGCCGAGTTCGAAACTGCCCATCGGCAGGCCCATGCCGTACTTGGTCGTCGAGTCGACCTCGGCGATCGTCGCCTCGTCGTCGCTGACGAGCCAGGCGGCCTCGTTCATCAGCGGAACGAGGATGCGGTTGACGATGAACCCGGGCGAGTCCTTGTGGACGCGCACGGGCGACTTCCCGATGTCTTCGGCGAGATCTTCGATCACGTCGAGGGTCTCCTCGGCGGTCTCGGCGCCGGAGATGACCTCGACGAGCGGCATCCGGACCGGTGGGTTGAAAAAGTGCATTCCACAGAACCGCTCGGGTCGTTCGGTGACTTCGGCGAGATCCGTGATCGAGAGGCTCGAGGTGTTGGTCGCGAAGATGGCGTCGTCGTGGGCGACCGCCTCGAGTTCGCCGTAGACGTCCTTTTTGATCTCCATCTGCTCGGGGACGGCCTCGATGACGACGTCGGCGCCGGCACAGGCTTCCTCCATGTCGACGAGCGGCGTGATGCGCTCGAGGACGGTGTCGGCCTCCTCGGACAGCTGGTCGTTCTCGGCGAGCTTGTTCAGCGACCACTCGATCTGGTCGTAGCCGTTCTGAACGAATTCGTCGTTGATGTCCCGCATGTTCACGTCGTAGCCAGCCATCGCAGCGACCTCCGCGATGCCGTGGCCCATGTTACCCGCGCCCAGAACTGCTATGGTGTTGATATCGTCTAGCTCCATGGAATACCATGCGTTGGGGACCGGTTTCAACGTTTCCCTCTTTCGAGAAGAAAACTGCTGTTGAGTTCACATCGGGTTACAAAGGTCTTTACCGATGGGATTGGAACTACTACTCATGGAATTCGGACTCACCGACGAGCAACAACAAATTCGCGACGAAGTCAGGCGGTTCGCCGAAAACGAGATCGTTCCGGTCGCCGAGGAGTACGACACGGGAGAGAAGTATCCCCACGACGTCGTCGGGAAGGCCGCCGAAATGGGCCTGACCGGTTCGTACATCCCGATCGAGTACGGCGGGGCGGGCTACTCGATCCTCGATACGGCGATCATCACCGAAGAGCTGTTCGCCTACGATCCCGGCATCGCACTCTCGATCGTCTCGACGTCGTTCGGGACGGAGTCGATCATGAACTTCGGGACCGAAGAGCAGAAAGAACGCTTCTTAGAGCCCGTCGCGATGGGCGAGGCCATCTCCGGGGCCGCCATCTCGGAACCGGACACCGGGTCGGACGTCTCGTCGGTCTCGACGCGGGCGGAGAAAGACGGCGACGAGTGGGTGCTCAACGGCACCAAGATGTGGATCACCAACGGCACCGTCGCCGACTTCATCGTCGTCCTCTGTAAGACGAACCCCGACGCCGAGGGCCGCTACAACGGCTTCAGCCAGATCATCGTCGAGACCGACCGCGACGGCGTCAAAACCGAGAAGATCACGGGCAAACTCGGCATCCGTGCCTCGGACACCGCCGAGGTCGTCTTCGACGACGTCCGCGTCCCCGAGGAGAACCTCGTCGGCACCCAGGACGCCGCGTTCATGCAACAGATGCAGTTCTTCGACGAGACCCGAACCGCCGTCGCCGCACAGGGCGTCGGCATCGCGAAAGGGGCGACCCGCGAGGCCCTCGAGTACGCCCAGGACCGCGAGCAGTTCGGCCAGTCGATCAGCGAGTTCCAGGCGATCCAGCACAAACTCGCCGACATGGCCACGAAGACCGAAGCCGCGCGCAACCTCACCTACAAGGCCGCCTGGAACGTCGACCAGGGCAACGACATCACCAAACTCGCGTCGATGGCCAAGGAGTACGCCTCCCGCGTCGCCGTCGACGTCGCCAACGAGGCCGTCCAGATCCACGGCGGCGCCGGCTACGTCAACGACTTCCCCGTCGAGCGGTTCTACCGCGACGCCAAGATCACCCAGATCTACGAGGGTACGACGGAGATTCAGAAGAACATCATCGCCCGCGAACTGCTCGGCAAGGGCTTCTAGCCGCTTCGCCGACACTCGATCGTCTGACCACGAGTCCATCGTTTCGAACGCTCGCTCGCCTCGAGCGTCGGCCGTATCCCGGTTCGCCCGGATATCGCCCCAAACTCCTGCGCCCCATCGGCGCCCCTCCCGAAATGCCTGCCGTTGTACCTCGTCAGTCACGGCTCCGGCGGGTGGAACCGACAGCGAGAACGCGGAACCGCGGGACGGTCAGAACGACAGGTGTGTTCGGTCGAGTTCCTGGACGACCTCGTCGCTGCGGTCGCTGTAGTGTGGCCGACCCACGGCGTCCCGACGCACGCCGTTCATGATCGCGAGTCGCAACTCGTTGCGAGACTCGTAGGTCTCGTGGCCCGACGTCTCGAGGATCACTCGAACCGAATCCGAACCCTGGGGGTATCGAACCTCGGCGTCGCCGAACTCCGCCAGGAGTTCCTCGGTCGTCACCGGAAACGTCGTGTCCTCGAACAGCGCGGTGACCGTTCCGACCGCCACGGAACGCATCTCGGCGTCGTCGGTGTCGTCGGTGTCGTCGATCCCGTCCATCGTGAGGTGTTACCGTGGTATCCGGGCAAAGTAGTACAGCCTGCGTGTTACTGCCGACCAGAATCGGGTCAGAGCGGCCGTGGAGGGCGCAGTACGGCCCTGGTGGAGTAGCTGTTGCGGGTGGATCAGCTGTCGCTGTCGGAATCGGTGTCGCCGTCGTCGCTGTCGGAATCAGTGTCGCCGTCGTCGCTATCGGTATCAGTATTGCGAGCGTCCCGATCGGAGTCGGCGTCGCTAGTCGGTCGTTCGGGACCCACTCCAGCAGACGGCGCCTCGAGCGGCCGTTCGCTCGCCGTCGGTGCGTTATCGGGGCCGGGTTCCGGAGGTGTCCCTGGTTCGCGCCCGAGCAGGTACAAGACGAGCGGTGGGAGGACGTAACAGCCGATGGCGACGGCCGCAAACCGCGGGTCGACGAAGACGAGCAGTCCGAAGATCGCGAGCGCCGCCGTCGCGGCCGTGTGGACGGCGGTCGCCGTATACCGACGGTAGAACGACCAGAAAGCACGAAGCCGCCCGCTGGCGGTCGGAACCACCGTCATCGAGGGGAGGGACAGTGAGGCGACTGGCATCGTCGAACGAACGGGCGGGACGGAGAAACCATTTGGCTCGTCAGCCCCTTCGGTCGTCCATGAGAGAGTTCGTCTTCGCCCTCGAGTACGACCCCGGGGCGAACCCCGTCGCCGACGTCCTCGATGCGTACCCCGACGCGTCGGTCCGATCGCTGTCGTGTCACGTCACCGCGGACAGCCTCTGGCGGGTCGATCACGCGGCGGGGCCGCCGGCGGCGCTCGAGGCGCTCGAGGAGGCGTACGAGATGGCCGACTACTTCGCGGACTGTCTCGTCACGGACGACTGTGGCGCCGAGTGTGAGGTGCAGGTGCTCGACCGCTCGAGCGACGAACTCGTCGTCTACACCTACTGGGACCGGACCGACCGCTGTACGTCCGTCCCCCACGTCGCCCTCGAGTATCTGGGTGACGGATTGCTGTTCGAGACCTACCGGGAGGGCCGACGCTACCGCTGGCGCATCGTCCTCGGCGACGGGACGCCGGTTCACGACTTCTTCGACGCGCTCGGTGACGAGGTCGGCGAGTGTGCCGGCATCGAGGTGCTCCGGCTGACGGAACTCGATCCGGAACGGCCGGAAGCCGATCCCGACGCCGACGAGTCGCTCCCGACAGAACAACGGGCGGCCCTCCGAGCGGCCGTCGAGTACGGCTACTACGAGACGCCGCGGCGAATCGAACTGGGAGACCTCGCCGAGCGACTCGAGGTGCCCCGGTCGACGCTCTCGTACCGACTCCGGCGCGCGGAAGCCGCCCTCGCGACGGCGTTCGTGGACGCCGACGACGCCGTCGAAGCCCTTTCCTCGAGCGTTTCACGCTGACCGTCGAGTTGGCGCACGCCAAATAACCCGTATGGGCTCCCGGTTACTACTCGACGGTAATGAGCGAGTCGTCAGCGGACAGGTCCTCGGAGCGTAGTCGAACGCTCACGCTCCGGGTCCCCGAGATGGACTGTCCCTCGTGTGCCGGCAAGGTCGAGAACAGCCTCGAGCGGCTCGACGGGATCGAGGCGATCGAGCCGCGCGTCACCAGCGGACGGCTCGTCGTCGCTTACGATCCGTCGCGGACGACCGACGGCGAGGTACGTGAGCGTGTCCGCGCGGCCGGCTACGGGATCGACGACGGGGCGTCCGAACGCACGTTCTCGGTGCCCGGAATGGACTGTGCGTCCTGTGCGTCGAAGGTCGAGAACGCCCTCGCTGACGTCGACGGCGTCGCCGACGTCGAGACGCGACCGACGTCAGGTCGCGTGACGGTGACGGTCGACGACGGAACCGAATCCGAACAGGTCGTCGACGCGATCGACGGGGCCGGGTACGAGGCGTCGCCG
>LKMK01000064.1 GCA_001563805.1 Natrialbaceae archaeon B1-Br10_E2g2 | reverse complement strand
GCTCGAGGCGTTAGTTCAGCCGCCACAGCTCGACGTTGAGCACGGCCGCGAACGTCACCCAGAGGAGATAGGGGACGAGCAACGCCGCCGCACGACGGTCAACACGTCGAAAGGCGACGATGGTCGCGACGAGCAGTCCCCACAGCGCCACGATGACGACCAGCCCGGCGAACAGTTCCTGGGCGCTAAAGAAAACCGGCGTCCACGCCACGTTGAATACCATCTGAACGACGAACAACCCCAGCGCGAGCCGTCGGCCCGGCCCGTCCGCTCGCCAGACGAGCCAGAGCGCGACGCCTAGCAGCGTAAACAGCGCCGTCCAGACCACCGGAAAGGCGATTTCCGGGGGGTAGAAGGCGGGCTTCTCGAGCGCCCGAAACCAGGCCGAATCCGGACTCGAGAGGACGCCGGGGACGCTCCCGACGACGTTGACGAGCAGGACGAAGCCGATCGCTCGGAGGAGCCCGTCGCGGTCCGGCAGGCGGCTGGCGCCGGTTTCGAAGGCCATACTCGAGGTACGGACTCGAGTGCCTTGACCGTCGTGGCGTCGACGGCGCCAACGAGCGGTCGAGGACTCAACTCACACAAAGAGCTGAAAGACATTTTTACATGAATGTCCACATTATGGTTCATTCAGCGAAGGTATTTGTACGTTCGGCGACGTTCAGTTCGCATGGTCGTAACGTTTCGAAAGACACTCAAATTCTTTCTCCCGTTCGTGCTCGTCGTCTCGGTCCTCGCGGTCGGCGTGTTCGTTTACTTCACGCTCGTCGACGCACTCCTCGAGGCGACGACGTAGGCCGAGGCCCGACGCGGGACGAGCGACCGCCGCTCAGAACTGGCGTTCGAACTCGAGGAGATCCGAGACGGTGTAGTAGGGGCCGCCGAGTCGGCCGACGGTGTCGAACTTCGCGGCGTCGATCTGGCCGTCGGTGAGCACGTCGTCGGCGACGTGGACGTACTCGACGTCGCCGAAGATCGTCAGCCGGTCGCGGATGCGCATCGAGTCGTACAGCGTACACTCCATGGTGACGACGGCGTCGGCAACTCGCGGCGGGCCGATCCGCTCGCACGGGGCCCGGTCGACCTCGGCGAAGTCGAACTCGCTTTCGTCGGCCTCGAGCGACGCCGCGGTCGTGTCCATCTGCTCGGCTAAGGGTTCGGTGACGACGTTGACCGCGAACTCCTCGGTCTCGAGGGCGTTGCGCGGGGTATCCTTCTGGTCGTCGCCCTCGGCGTAGGGCGTGTTGAAGAGCACGACGGGTTCGTCCGAGGAGACGTAGTTGTAGCTGCTGAAGGGGGCGAGGTTGTCGACGCCGTCGGGGCTCGTCGTGCTGATCCAGGCGATCGGTCGGGGCGAGACGGCAGATTTGATGATCCGGGCGCGTTCTCGAGGTTCGAGGGAGTCGATGGCGTATGCTGGCATTCGGCCGGTGGGTTTCGGTCCAGTCATGATAATCGTTCGCAATTGGGCGGATGCGGCCGACTGTCGACGCCCGAGACGGCGCCGGATTCACTTTCACCACGGTACGGGAACCCTTATTCGGCGGGACGGCAAAGGGCCGTCAATGGCTACGACGGACGAGGAGCCGCCGTCGATCGAGCACCCGCTGCTCGAGTCGAATTTCCTGGAGCGCCGACTCTACCAGTTGAAACTCGCGGGCACGGCCGCGAACGATCACACGCTCGTCTGCCTGCCGACGGGGCTCGGGAAGACGACGGTGAGCCTGCTCGTGACGGCGAGACGGCTCGACGAGGTCGGCGGGACGTCGCTGATGCTCGCGCCGACGAAGCCCCTCGTCCAGCAACACGCCGACTTCTACCGCGAGGCGCTGCGGATTCCCGACGACGAGATCGTCGTCTTCACGGGCGACGTCAGTCCCGAGGATCGCGCGGCGCTGTGGGAGGAGGCGACGGTCGTGATGGCGACCCCGCAGGTGATCGAAAACGACCTCGTCGGGAGCCGCATCTCGCTTGCGGACGTCACCCACCTCACCTTCGACGAGTGCCACCGGGCGACCGGCGAGTACGCCTACAACTACATCGCCGAACGCTACCACGCCGACGCCCGCGAGCCGCTCGTCACCGGCATGAGCGCCTCGCCGGGCGGCGACGAGGAGGCCATCCTCGAGGTCTGTGAGAATCTCGGCCTCCACGAGGTCGAGGTGATGACCGAGGAGGACGCCGACGTCGCGGAGTTCACCCACGACACCGACGTCGAGTGGGAACGGATCGACCTCCCCGACGAGGTCCTCGAGATCCGCGACGCGATAAACGAGGTCATCCGCGAACGCCTCGAGCACCTCAAGGAACTGGGCGTCGCCGCCTCGACCCAGCCCGACCAGTCCCAGAAGGACCTCAACCGGATGCGTGCGGAGCTCCAGAAACTGATGAACAACGATCAGTCGGAGGGGTACGAGGGGATGTCGATCCACGCGGAGGTGATGAAGCTCCGCCAGGCGGTCACGCTGGTCGAAACCCAGAGCGTCGAGGCACTGCGACGGTACTTCGAGCGCCAGCGCAACCAGGCCCGCTCGTCGGGCGCCTCGAAGGCGAGCCAGCGGCTCGTGAGCGATCCGCGGATCCGGGAGGCGATGCGCCGAGCCGAAGGGTTCGACCAACTCCACCCGAAATATCGTAAGACACGGGTGTTGCTGGCCGAGACGCTCGGCCTCGAGGGCGGCGAGCGCGTGATCGTCTTCACCGAGTCGCGGGACACGGCCGAGGCCCTGACCGACTTCCTCTGTGAGAGCTTCGACGCCAGGCGGTTCGTCGGGCAGGGCGACCGCGAGGGGTCCGACGGGATGACCCAGAACCAACAACAGGAGGTCCTGAACGACTTCCGCGCCGGCGAGTTCGAGGTGCTCGTCTCGACGTCGGTCGCCGAGGAAGGACTCGACGTCCCGGAGGTCGACCTCGTGCTCTTTTACGAACCCGTCCCGACCGCGATTCGCTCGATCCAGCGCAAAGGTCGGACCGGTCGCCAGTCCGAGGGACGGGTCGTCGTCCTGATGGCCGAGAACACCCGCGACGAGGCGTACTTCTGGATCTCGCGGCGTCGAGAGAAGGAGATGGAGTCCGAACTGCGCGAGCTGAAGGGGATGGCCGACGAACTCGAGGACGAACTCGACGGTGCCCAGCAGGCGCTGTCGGACTTCGACGCCGAACAGGCGACGACCAGTGCCGGAACCGACCCCGACGCAGTCGGCGACTCCTCCAGTGGAAACGAAGGGGGTTCGGCCCGGCCGGGGCTGCAGGACTTCGCCGACGGTGAGGGTGAGACAGCCGAAAACGAGGGGGACGAAGACGTCGAGCCCCCGGTCCCACACGCCGACGGAGATGCGATCGAAATCGTCGCCGACCAGCGCGAGATGGACGCGAACATCGCCCGGGATCTCTCGAGACGGGACGAGATCGAGGTGCGCCTCGAGACGCTCGAGGTGGGCGATTACGTCCTCTCCGATCGCGTCGTCGTCGAGCGCAAGTCCGTCGCCGACTTCGTCGATTCGCTGGTCGGCGGCGACCGCTCGGTCTTCGAGCAGGTCCGCGCGATGGCACGTCACTACTCCCGCCCGATCGTGATCGTCGAGGGCGACGGGCTCTACGAACAGCGCGACGTCCATCCGAACGCCATCCGCGGCGCGCTCTCGAGTCTGGCCGTCGACTTCGGCGCGAGCGTCCTGCGGACCGAAGGCGAGGCCGACACGACGGAACTGCTCGCCGTGATCGCCGGCCGCGAACAGGACGTCTCGAGCCGCGAGGTGTCCGTCCACGGCGAGAAGGGGGCCAAAACGCTCGGCGAACAACAGGAGTACGTCGTCTCCTCGATCGCCGAAATCGGGCCCGTAACGGCGCGGTCGCTGCTCGACGAGTTCGGGACCGTCGAGGCCGTGATGATCGCAAGCGAGGACGAACTCCAGGAAGCCGACGGCGTCGGCCAGGTGACGGCCGAGCGAATTCGCGACGTGATCGGGAGCGAGTACACCGGTCCGTCCTGATCGATAGGTCGCCGTAGCCGCCGGAGAACAGGTCGCCGATCGGACACCGCGTTCGTGGCCGATCACGCGCAGGCTCACGGGTCACCAGGGGAAACGGTCCTCGATCCGAACGGAAAATACTTGTAACCTCGCTGGGGACTAGACAGGAGACACCCAACCTACTTCGGCGCTCGAGCGACTACGGCCGACCTGCGGCCGGGTCGCCTCGAGCCGAACTCCCCTCCAATGAGCCACGATCCATCCGACGCGAACGGTTCGGTCGACCAGCATCGTAACGACTCACCCGTGACAGCGGGTCCGATACCGACACGTTCGAACCGATGACGTCCCCGTCCGCGCTCGGCGAGTCGCCGCTCGTCCGCCGCCTGCGACGTAACCTCCGCAACTGCGTCCGCATCGATACCCGGTCGCTGGCCGTGTTCCGGGTGGTAATGGGCGCGCTCCTGTTTGCCGACGTGCTCCTGCGGAGTCGGAACTTCGGGTTTTACTACACCGACGACGGCGTGATGCCCCAGTCGCTCGCGATGGATATGACGCCCGATGGTGTGTTCTCCGTCTTCTTTTTCACCTCTGATCCGACGGTGATCGCCGGGCTGTTCGTCCTGCAGGCGCTGGTCGCGATCCAGTTGATCGTCGGCTACAAGACCCGGATCGCGACGATTCTCGCGTTCCTGCTCGTCATCTCGACGGACTACCACAACCCCGCGGTGACGAGCTACGCCGACGTCCTCTACCGATTGCTCCTGTTCTGGGCCATCTTCCTCCCGCTCGGCGAGCGCTGGTCGATCGACGCCGCCCACGCCGACGGGCCGCCACGGGCGTCCGTCGCCGGCGTCGCCTCCGCGCTGATCCTGTTGCAGATGTTCTACATGTACTTCTACAACGGCTACCACAAGATCGAAGACGAGATATGGCACACCGGCGAGGCGGCGCCGAAGGTCCTGGGGCTCGACGATATGACGTTCCTGGCGGCCGAGTACATCCGTGAGTTCCCCTTGCTGTTGCAACTCGGCGGTGCGACCTGGTTCATCATGCTCCTCGGCTCCGGCCTGCTGATCGTCCTGGTCGGTCGGCCGCGGATGGCCGTCGTCGGGATGTTCATGATCGGCCACTTCTCGTTCGCCATCACCGTCCGGATCGGCGCGTTCGCGTTCGTCGCGATGGCCGCACTCGTTCTCTTCCTCCAGGCGCAGTTCTGGACCGACGCGAGACGGGTTCTCGAGTACGCGAACGTGAACGTCGACGGGATCTACCGGCGACTCGCCCGCGTCGAACGGGTCGCGACGTCGGTCCCGCGGCTCGAGATAGCCGACGAGCGCTACCGGCGGGCGAAATCGGGACTGTACACCGCCAGCCTCGTCGTGATCGTCGTCTCGGTCGCGCTGGTGCTTGCGGCGACGCATACGCCGCTGGGGACCGTCGGCGCCGTCGACGAGACCGCGGACAGCGTCGACGATACGATGTCCGTCGTCAACGCCGACCAGCCCGACTGGACCGTCTTCGCACCGACGCCACGAACCACCGACCGGTACTACGTCTTCCCCGCGGAAACCGCAGACGGTGACCGCATCGACGTCTACAACGAACGACCGCTGACGTACGACCGGCCCGGTCAGGAGCTACAGAAGCAGTACGGAACCTATCGCGAGCGGTTCTACATGAACAGCGTCCGCCGGCACGCGAACGACGACCGGGCGAACGGCGCCCACGTCGAACTCGCCGAGTACTACTGTACCACCTGGGCCGACGAGCACGACGTCGAACTCACCCACGTGAACATGTACCAGGTTTCGGAGGACGTCACGCTCGAGACCATCACCACGCCGGACGACCGCGAGACGTGGACGACCGAGCTGTACAAACACGGCTGTGGCGACAACGAGCCAAAAGAGATCGAGCCGCCCGAGTGAGACCAGCACCGCCGCGACCGGAACGCGGTACTACCGCGACCGCAACCCTGAATTACGCGCGGGCGGTACTCTCGATCAACCGATGGACGACGAGATCCCCGCCGAGGACCCGATCGTCCTCTTCGACGGCGTCTGTAACCTCTGTACCGGGTTCGTCCAGTTTCTCATCCCCCGCGATCCGGAGGGCGTCTTTCACTTCGCGTCGTTGCAGTCCGACGTCGGCGACCGGCTGCTCGAGGACCACGGCCTCGCGAGCGACGAACTCGATTCGATCGTCCTGATCGAGGGCGACGACGTTTACGTCAAATCCTCGGCCGTGATCCGGATCGGGGCCATCCTCGGTGGCGTCTACACACTCGCACGACCGTTGCAGTACCTGCCGCGACGGCTGCGTGACTGGGGGTACGACGTCGTCGCGGCGAACCGGTACCGGCTGTTCGGGAAAAAAGATCAGTGTATGATGCCGACCGGAGACGTTCGGTCGCGGTTTCTCGACTGAGTCGAGCCGAGGCGCTCGTGCGGCCCGTGTCGTACTTACCGAAGCGTGTTCAGCGTCTCGCTCGCCTCCCGGGCGGCCTCGAGACACTCCTTCGCGTAGCGGGGATCGTCCGTACTGGCCGCCTCCGCGGCGAACTTCTCGAGGGCGCGCTGCAGTGAATCGCGAGCCGTCGCGAACTCGTCTGACGGGGGTGCGTGTGGTGTCGGTCGGGCCGGCGGCCGGTGGTCCGTCGTCGGGCTCGAGCCCGCGGGGTCGGCTCGGTGGACGTCACCCGCAGCGTCGGCGTCGGGTGCTCGAGGTCGATCGGCGGGCCCAGCGGGTGCGCCTTCGGACGGTCGGTCAGGCGGCGACGGCGACTCGTCGTCGGGTGAGGGATCGGGGCGGTCGGTTTCGGAGTCGTCAACTCCGGGCGTCGCCTCGGCTGTCGACGCGTCTTCGTCGCTCGCCACACCGTCGGTGGCGTCCTCGAGCCCCGTCCCCTCGACGGCTTCGGGACCGCCGTGACAGCTGGGACAGAACGTGGTTCCGTTCTGCTGGAACAGCGGGTCCCCGCAGGTGCCACAGTGGGCGTTCGTCATCGTGGCACCCTTGAGCAGGAGGTCGCTCATCCGTCGGGTCGACTCGCGTTCGCGCTCGTCCCGTTCGTACTTCTCGCGCAGTTCCTCGCGCAGGGCCTCCTTGTCGATCCCCCCGTCGTCGCCTGCGTCGCTGTCGCTCATACGCACACAGTGGGACTACACCGTCGAAAAAGCTGCGAAGTGAGCAGCTTCGATCGATCGAATCGCCGCTCGAGCGGACTTCGGGCCCCGAGACGACGACGGGCGGTGATCGACTCACATCACTCCTCGCGCTCGAGGGCGGCCTCGACGGCGTCGACGGCTTCCGCAGGCGTCTCGACGGTTTCGACGCCGGGGACCTCGTGGGTGCCGAGGCCGACGGTCGGCCGGTCGTAGATGCCCGCGAAGCCGAGTTCCGAGAGCGTGCCGTGGCCGCCGGAGAGGGCGATGACTGCGTCCCCGTTGAGCGGGACGAGTGCGTTTCGGGCGTGGCCGAGCCCCGTGACGACGACCGTGTCGACGTACTCGTTTGCCTCCTCGCGGCGCTCGCCGGGGAGGATACCGATCGTGGACCCGCCCTCGGCGTTCGCCCCGCGACAGACGGCTTCCATCGTCCCGCCGCGGCCGCCACAGACGACCGTGTGTCCGCGGCGACCGAGTTCGCGACCAACCGCGGTCGCGACCGCGCGTGATTCGTCCGTGATCGTCCCACCGCCGATAACGCTGACGCGAACGCCCATACGGGAGACGGCGTGACGGCGATGTATTATCGGTTCGGTCGAACGGAGGGGTCGACCGTTCGACGATCGACGTGCTGTTTCTCGTCAATATCAGGTCTGCGTAACGAATCCGACGGATTTAACGCACGGGGAGGCCGAGTTTGACGTGGTATGACGAAAGTTAGCGTAGTTGGTGCGGCCGGGACGGTCGGGGCCGCCGCAGGCTACAACATCGCGCTTCGGGATATCGCAGACGAACTCGTCTTTGTGGACATTCCAGACCAGGAAGACACGACAATCGGACAGGCAGCCGATACCAACCACGGCGCAGCCTACGATTCGAACACGACGGTTCGCCAGGGCGGCTACGAGGACACCGAAGGGTCGGACGTCGTCGTCATCACCGCCGGCATCCCGCGCCAGCCGGGCCAGACCCGCATCGATCTGGCAGGCGACAACGCGCCGATCATGGAGGACATCGGCTCGTCGATCGCCGAGTACAACGACGACTTCGTCACCGTCACCACGTCGAACCCCGTCGACCTGCTCAACCGCCACCTCTACGAGACCGGCGACCGCGCCCGCGAGAAGGTCGTCGGCTTCGGCGGCCGACTGGACTCCGCGCGCTTTCGCTACGTCATCGCCCAGCGCTACGACGCGCCCGTCCAGAACGTCGACGCGACCATCCTCGGCGAACACGGCGACGCACAGGTCCCCGTCTTCTCCAAGGTGCGCGTCGACGGCCAGGACCTCGAGTTCACCGACGAGGAGAAAGCGGAACTCTTAGAGGAGCTCCAGACTTCCGCGATGAACGTCATCGAGAAGAAAGGCGCGACCCAGTGGGGCCCGGCGACGGGCGTCGCCCACACCGTCGAGGCCATCCTGCGAGATACCGGCGAGGTGCTCCCCTGCAGCGTCACGCTCGAGGGCGAGTACGGCCACGAGGACACCGCCTTCGGCGTCCCGTGTAAGCTCGGCGCAAACGGGATCGAAGAAGTCGTCGAGTGGGACCTCGCGGAGTTCGAACGCGACCAGCTCGGCGAGGCCGCCGAGAAGCTCTCCGAGCAGTACGAGAAGATCTCGTAAGCCACCGCGCAACTCGCTTTTTTACCGCCGACCACGATGGGTTGGGAGCCCACAGCTACCGTCGACGAACGCGCATCTCGACCGGCCCGGGATCGAGCGACACCGTCGGCGTCGGATCGATCGACGCCGTCACTCGCTCGAGGTCGACGTGGCGGTACGGCAATACGGAGACCGAGTCAGGGAATCAACTGCTCGCCGTCGTCGTCGTAGATCCTGATCGCGTCGACCGGACACGTGCGAGCGGCGAACTTCGCGTCGAGTTCCGCGTCCTCGGGAACCTCGCGGGCGAACACGCCGTCGTCGATCTCCTCACCCCCCTCGAGGATCGCTTTCCCGCGCGATTTGTCCTCCTCGAAGGCGTCCCACTCGGCGACACACTGGAACATCCCGATACACGTATCCTCGTCGAATTCGATTCGCATAGCGGTTCGTTCGGCCGATCGTCGTAAATCGTTAGCGGTTGGCTCAGCGCCAAGGAGGCAGGCGCTCTCGAACGGCTATCGTCTGGAGTCGGTCACGCCGAGCGCGATCGCGAGCCCCGGGCCAGCCAGACCGATCACGACGTCTGTCTCACCGGTCGGAAAATCGGACGACGACGAGGTTCCGTCTTCTACCACACAAACCCAACAAACCCCACAAGCGTTCCCCATTCTACGAATACATGGTTGTGAATTAGACTCATTCCATTATCTAGGTAGCTGGTTGGTCTAGATACAACACTAGTCGGAAGATACAAGACAGTGTCTGTGAAAAACCTTCCTGAAAGAAACTCACAACCATGTCAAAATCTACTCACGGGCTGGAAAAGACGCTGGGGAGCAAGGAGACGCTGATTCTCTCCTTCGGGGCGATGATCGGCTGGGGATGGATCATCCTGGCCGGCGACTGGATTCACTCCGGCGGACCGCAGGGGGCGATTCTCGCGTTCGTCGCCGGAGCGATCGTCGTCGGGTTTGTCGCGATTATCTACAGCGAACTGGCGTCGGCGATGCCGCTCGTCGGTGGGGCACAGGTGTACAGTCTCAGGGCACTGGGGCCGATCGGCTCGTTCCTCTGTACGTGGGCGCTCGTTTTCGGATACGTCACCGTCGCGGCCTTCGAGGCGGTCGCGTTGCCATCGGCGATGGCGTTTATCATCCCCGGATTCGACGCGTTCCCGCTCTGGAACGTCGCGGGCGAACCGGTCTACGCCACGTGGATCGTCGTCGGCGTGCTGGGAACGGTCGCGATGACGTACCTGAACTACATCGGCATCCGCATCGCCGCCCAGTTCCAGATCATCATGACGATCGTCATCGCGCTGGCCGGCGTCATGCTGGTCGCCAGCGCGATCACGAGCGGCCAGCCGTCACCTGACCCCTCGTTCGGCGCCGGCACCGCCGGCATCTTCGCCGTCATCCTGATGACGCCGTTCATGTTCGTCGGCTTCGACGTCATCCCGCAGTCGGCCGAGGAAGCCGACATTCCCGCCCGGACCCTTGGACTGTTGATCCTGCTGTCGGTCGGGATGGCCGCGCTGTTTTACATGGCCGTCATCTGGGGCTCGAGTCGCGCCCTTCCGGGTGCCGAACTCGTCGACAGCACGCTGCCTGCGGCCGAAGCGATGGGCGTCCTCTACGACAGCACCACCGTCGGCCAGATCATGGCCCTGGCGGGCATCGCGGGGATCCTGACGAGCTGGAACGCGTTCATCATCGGCGGGAGCAGAGCGATGTTCGCCCTCGCCGAAGCCGGGATGCTCCCGAAGTGGCTCGCGAGGGTCCACCCCACGTACAACACGCCCAGTAACGCGATCCTGCTGATCGGCGTCCTGTCGGTGCTCGCGCCGTTTTTCGGCGAGCAGATGCTGACGTGGATCGTCAACGCCGGCGGCATCGGCATCGTCGTCGCCTGGTTCTTCGTCGTCCTCTCGTTTCTGATCCTGCGATACCGCGAACCGGAGATGGACCGCCCGTACAGGGTCCCCGGCGGCTACCTCACCGGCGCCGTCGCGCTGGTGCTGACCGGGATCTTCGTCACGCTCTATCTCCCCGGCGGCCCGTCCGCGCTGCTGTGGCCCTACGAGTGGCTCATCGTCCTCCTCTGGTGTGCGTTCGGCGTCGTCCTCTACGCGCTCTCCGGCGAGACGCCGGTCGACTCCTCGGACGAAGTCGTCGAGAAGATGAGCGCGCTGGACGACTAGCGTCGACACCACACCCGTTCGCCCTCTCGAGCGCCGGCGTGATCGAACGTGTCCGATGTTGACGGATCGCGTACCTTCATTACCGGTGAGCGAACTCTATCCAGATACGTCGGCTCGAGCGAACCGACCTTCACGTCGTAAACGATGGACGAAAAAGACATCCGGATTCTCAAGGCGGCAGCGGTAGCGGGCACCGACAGCGCAGTGGCGATCCACGAACACACCGGGATCCCGAAATCGACGGTTCACTACCGGCTCAACCAGCTCCGGGAGGAGGGGGTCGTCACGAACGACCTGCTGGAGATGGACCTCTCGAAGATCGGCCTCGAGATCGCGATCATCAGCGAGGTGTACGCCGAGTTCGGCGAGGGCTATCAGGACGACGTCGGCGAGAAACTCGCGAACATCGAGGGCGTCAACCAGGTCTACTTCACGATGGGCGATACGGACTTCGTCCTCGTTGCACACGCGACCAGTCGGGAGATGGTCGAGTCGCTCGTCGAGGACTACGAGTCGGTCGAGGAGGTGACGCGAACGAGTTCGAAGTTCGTGATCACGACCGTCAAAAACGAGACGTACCCGATCAACGACTTCGAGGTCGAGACCCTCGTCGCGGCGCTCACTGACGATTGACCCACTCGGACGACTCACGGCAGGGGTACCGTCCGGAATCGGTCCGTGGAGGGGTTGCGATCCGATTCCGGAACCGTCTCCCCGTCGTTCCCCCCAGGTCGATCGTGACACCGACTGACGAACGGTCGTCTTCGCCCGATGGTCGGGAGCCGGATCGACTGGACGGTCGCCACCCACGTCGACCGATCGGACCGACCGCTCGAGCCCGAAAGACGACACTTTAAACCGCACCACGACCCAAGGACGGCCAATGAACATCGAGGAGCTGTCGGGGCTCCCACCCGGGGCCGTCTCGCACCTCCGGGAAGAGGGCATCGAGACGCTCTACCCGCCACAGGCCGAGGCAGTCGAGGCCGGTGCACTCGAGGGCGAGAACCTCGTGGCCGCCGTCCCGACGGCCAGCGGGAAGACGATGATCGCCGCGCTCGCGATGCTGTCGGCGATCGAACGTGGCGGGAAAGCGCTGTACATCGTCCCCCTGCGAGCGCTCGCCAGCGAAAAACGGGCCGAGTTCGAGGCCTACGAGGAGTTCGGCGTCACGGTCGGCGTCACGACCGGCAACTACGAGAGCACCAGCGACTGGCTCGCGACGAAGGACATCGTCGTCGCCACCAGCGAAAAGGTCGACTCGCTCGTTCGAAACGGTGCCGACTGGCTCTCGGAACTGACCTGCGTCGTCTCCGACGAGGTCCACCTCATCGACGACCGCAACCGGGGGCCGACGCTCGAGGTGACCCTGGCCAAACTCCGGCGGCTGAACCCGCAGTTGCAGGTCGTCGCGCTCTCGGCGACGGTGGGCAACGCCGGCGAGATCGCCGACTGGCTCGACGCCGCGCTCGTCGACACCGACTGGCGGCCGATCGACCTCCGGATGGGCGTCCACTACGGGAACGCGCTCAACTTCGACGACGGCTCGACCCGCGAGGTGCCCGTCGACGGCGCCGAAAAACAGGAGGCCGCGCTCGTTCGCGACATCCTCCAGGAGGGTGGCTCCTCGCTCGTGTTCGTCAACTCCCGGCGCAACGCAGAGGCCGCAGCCCGCCGGCTTGGCCAGGTCTCGAGGGAGGAACTGACCGACGTCGAGCGGGCCGACCTCGCCGACCTCGCGACGGAGATCCGCGACGACAGCGATACGGAGACGAGCGCGGACCTCGCCGACTGCGTCGAGCGCGGCTCGGCCTTTCATCACGCCGGCCTCTCTGCCACCCAGCGGTCGCTCGTTGAGGACGCCTTCCGCGACCGCTTGCTGAAGGTCATCTCGGCGACGCCTACCCTCGCGGCCGGCGTCAACACGCCCGCCCGTCGCGTCGTCGTCCGCGACTGGCGACGGTTCGACCCCAGTGCGGGTGGGATGGCCCCCCTCGACGTCCTCGAGGTCCACCAGATGATGGGCCGGGCCGGCCGGCCGGGGCTCGACCCCTACGGCGAAGCCGTCCTGCTGGCGAAGAGCCACGACGAGAGCCAGGAGCTGTTCGACCGCTACGTCTGGGCCGACCCCGAAGCCGTTCGCTCGAAACTCGCGGCCGAACCCGCACTGCGAACGCACGTCCTCGCGACCATCGCCTCCGGCTTCGCCCGGACCCGCGAGGGACTGCTCGAGTTCCTCGAGGCCACCCTCTATGCGAGTCAGTCGTCGGAGGCAGGTCGACTCGAGCGCGTCACCGACGAGGTGCTCGCGTATCTCGAGCGCAACGACTTCATCGAACGCGAGCCGCCACGCGGCTCGGATCGCTCGAGCGGGGCACCGCGAGAGCGCGGGACGACCGACCAGTCGGCCGCCGAGGCGTTCACCGCCGCCGCCGACCTCGCCGACGACGCCGGCACGGACGAAGAACTCGAGGCCACCAGCCTCGGTCACACCGTCTCCCGGCTCTACCTCGACCCGATGAGTGCCGCCGAGATCGTCCATGGGCTCGAGGGCGCCGACGAGCGGCCCACCGCCCTCGGGCTCTATCAGCTCGTCTCTCGCACCCCGGACATGTACGAACTCTACCTGCGCTCGGGCGAGGACGAGAAATTCGGCGAACTCTACTACGAACGCGAGCGGGAGCTGCTCGGGGACGCCCCGAGCGAGTTCGAGGAGAACCGCTTCGAGGACTGGCTCGCCGCGCTCAAGACCGGCAAACTGCTCGAGGACTGGGCCGACGAGACCGACGAGGAGACGATCACCGAGCGGTACAAGATCGGCCCCGGCGACCTGCGGGGCAAAGTCGACACCGCGGAGTGGCTGCTCGGAGCCGCCGAGTCGCTGGCCCGCGAGATCGACAGCGAGTGGACCGTCGCCGTCCGCGAAGCCCGTGCTCGGGTCGAACATGGCGTCGGCGAAGAGCTCCTGGAACTCGTCTCGGTGGGCGGCGTC
>LKMK01000063.1 GCA_001563805.1 Natrialbaceae archaeon B1-Br10_E2g2 | reverse complement strand
TTCCCGAGCGCGAGCCGACCAACGGGTGAGTCGAGCACCCGTTCGACGGCGTTGGTCACGGCGTCGCGCTCGCCGACGGTTCGCGAGAGTTCGTACCGTCGGGGCCGGAGTTTGTCCATCGTGCCGGAATCCTCGAGCAACTGGGCATAGCGCCGACCCGCGGCGGCTGGATCGGCGTTGCCCCGCGTGACGGCGAAGGCGTCGGCCGCGAGTGCGCCTGCGGTGACAGCGTGGTTCATCCCCTTGATGATCGGCCCCTGGGCCTGCATCTGGCCGGCGGCGTCGCCGACGAGGACGAGCCGGTCCCGGTAGGGTTCTGGGTGGGCGACCTTCTTGGAGTCGGGGACGAGCTTTGCGGCGTACTCGCGCTCGTCGTAGTCGTCCCCGATCCAGGTCGCCATCATCGGGTGGGTGAGCAAGGCGTCGAGTAGCTGGTGTGGCTCGGCGCGCTCCTCGACGAGGCTATCCAGGTGGAAGACGGTCCCGATCGAGAGCGAATCCTCGTTGGTGTAGAGGAACCCGCCGCCGCGGACACCCTCGAACAGGTCGCCCGAGAACAGGTGGGCGACACCCTCGTCGGGGTCGAGGTCGAACCGGTCGTCGATCACGTCCGGCTCCATGTCGACGACGGCCTTGACGCCCTGGAACCACTCCTCGGGCGCTTCCCAGTCCATCAGGCCCGCGTCGCGGGCGAGTTCGGAGTTGACGCCGTCGGCGGCGACGATCAGGTCCGCCTCGATGGGATCGAGTTCGTCGCAGGTCACGCCGACGATCTCGCCGCCCTCTCTGAGCAGCCCGTTCACCCGGACGTCCGTGAGCACGCCGCCGCCCGCCTCGCTGGTCTTCTCGTGGACTCGGGCCTCGAGCCAGGAGTCCATCCGTCGTCTGAGAACGGCGTCACACCACTCGGTGTCGTGCTCGTGGAGGTCGGTGAGGTCGTAGGTTTTGACGCTGTCGCCGGCGACGTTGTGGATCCGGTAGTCGGTGACGGGTCGTTCGGCGGCCGCCTCGCGAAAGCCCTCGAAGAGGTCGTCGATGGTGTACGGCGCTGACTCCTCGGCGTAGACGAGCCCGCCCGAGACGTTCTTCGAGCCCGCCTCGGTGCCACGTTCTAAGACGAGCGTCTCGATGCCGTGGTCGGCCAGCCGGGCGGCGGCCGCTGCCCCGCCAGGACCGCAGCCGACGACGACCGCCTCGAAGTGCTCTCGGTCGTCGCTCGAGCCACCGGCGACGTCGGCGCTCATTCGTCACCACCTCCGCTCCCGTCAGCGATGGCCTCGGGAGCGAGATCGCCCGCCCGGACCGCCTCCGTCAGCTGTGGGAGGACCTCGAAGAGGTCGCCCTCGAGGAAGTAGTCGCTGAAGTCGTGGATGCGAGCGCCCGGGTCGGTGTTGATCGCGACGATCGTGTCGGACTCGTCCATGCCGACTTTGTGCTGGACGGCTCCCGAGACGCCCGCGGCGATGTAGAGGTCGGGCGCGACGACCTGTCCCGTCTCACCGATCTGGCGTTCCTCTTTCGAGTACTCCTCGACGTGGCCCTCGAACTCGTACGAAGACGTGACGATACCACGTGTGATGCCGAGTTCGGCGTCCTCGAACGCGTCGACCAGCTCGAGGCCGAGTTCCATGCCCCGCGTCGGGTCCTCGGCGATTCCCCGGCCGAGACAGACGACCACCTCGTGGCCGGTCAGGTCGACGCCGGCCTCGAGCGTGTCGTGTTCGGTCACCTCGACGCGGAACCAGTCGTCCTCGAGGTCCATGTCGTGTTCGATCACCAGCCCCTCCCGGTCGGGGTCGGGCTCGGGGACGTCGAACGTCCCCGGGATCACCGAGGCCCCCTGCGGGTGGAAGTCCCGATCGGGGTTGTCCAGACAGAGGATCGTCGAGTACTCGAAGCCCGAGAAGTCCGGCCGCTTCATGTGCAACACGCGTTCGAACGTGACCCGCTCGCCGGGTTCGCCGGTCTTCGCGGGATTGGTGACCTCCTCTGGTTGGATGAACAGGTCCGAACAGTCCGAGGCGAGCCCGGAGTCGAGTTCGGCCTGGACGAGCGCCGAGAGGTCGCGGCCGTTGTTCGTCGCCGGGAACAGCGCGTACCGGGGCTCGTCGTACTCGCGCCAGTCCGTACTCTCGATCGTCCCCTGGCCGCGGGCCATGTGCGCCGCGATTTCGGTGTAGGGCTTGTGGAGGAATCGCTCGAGTCGGTCGTCCTCGTGGTAGACCGCGACGTCGGCGCCGAAGGCGATACACTCCTCGGCGAGCCCCTCGACGTCGTCGCCCATGACGACCGCGACGACCCGCTCCTCGTCGCCGTAGTCCTCGGCGTAGCCGTCCATCAGCTCGCGGGCCTTGCCGAGCATCTCCTTCGAGACGTCGAGCAACTCGCCCTGCTGGGTCTCACAGAAGACCCACATGTCCTCGTACTCGCCGTCCTCGAGCGCCCGGACGTGTTTCTTGTCCCGGGTCGGATGCGAGAGGCCGTCGTCTTCCTCGTCTTCGTCCGTGTCGTCGTCGCCCTCGGCCGCGTCTTCGTCCGTGTCGTCGTCCGTCTCCGCCTCGTCGGCGGGTTCTACCGCCGCATCCTCGCCGACGTCCTCACGAGTCTCCTCGTACTCGCCTTCTGTCTCGTCTGCGACCGCCTCGTCGGCGGCGTCCTCGTCCAACGCGTCGATCGCCTCGAGTCGGCGGTGGATCGCCTCCTGGGCCGTCTGGCGGTTCTGGCCGGCCTGTTCGGCCTCGAGGACGGCCTGGAGTTCGGCCTCGTCGTCGATCGTCTCGAGTTCGTCGGTCAGTTCGTCGACCGTGTGCTCGTCCGGATCGATCTCGGTCATCGTCAGTCACCCCCCGCAGCGTACGGTTGCATCTCCTCGAGAACCTCGCCCATTCCGTCGGGATCGTCGGGTCGGATCATCGTCGCCTCTCGTTCCGAAGGCGCTTTCGGGATCGGGTCGACCGAGGAGACGATCGTCGGCGAGCCGTCGAGACCGATGTATTCGGGATCGAGGTTCAGGTCCTCGTGGCCCCACGTGGTCAGCTGCGCCTCGTGCTCGGCGGCGCGCTCCTGGGTCTCCGCCCGAAGCCGCTTGTGCTCGAGTCGATGTTCGGCCTTCCGGTAGGTCGGTGCGAACTCCGGGTCGGCGACGACCATACAGGGCAGTGGCGCCTCGACCGTCTCGATCTCGTCGACGTCGCCCTCGACGAGTCGCTTCGCGCGAAGCACCCGCTCGTCGGGGTCGATGTCGAGTGCGAGGACGTGCGTGACGATCGGCCAGTCGAGACACCAGCTCGTCTGGGGCCCAGTGTGGCCCGTCTCCCCATCGGCCGTCTTGAAACCAGCGAACAGTAGGTCGACGTCGCCGACCTGTTCCTGGTACTCCTCGATCGCCGCCGAGAGCGTGATCGCCGTCGCCCACGTGTCGGAGGCGGCGAGTTCGCGGTCCGAGACGAGGTAGCTGTCGTCGGCGTACACCGACTCCATCGCCTCTTGAAGCACCTCGCTGTAACTCGGCGGTCCCATGCTCATCGCCGAGACGTGACCGCCGTGGCGCACCCGCGTCTGCAACGCCGCCTCGAGGGCGAACGCGTCGTTCGGGTTCATCACCGTCGGCGTCTTCCCTCGCTCCAGGTGGCCGTCCTCGTCGAACGAGACCGCCCCCTCCGAGAAGTCGGGGACCCCCTTCGTCAGCACCACCGATCGCATGTACACCTCCCTCCATTTGCTGTGCGTTCTAGTACCATGCCTGACTCTCCCTATCCACACACCCGGTATTAAGAGTGGGGGAGACAGTCACCGATGGAAACGTCGTAGAAAACGGCACGAGCGCCCTCGAGCGCCGGTCACTCGGGGTCGCGTTCGGTCGTCCCCATCGAAATCTCGCCGTCGGCCCGGATCGTCCCGTCGATCTCGGCTTCGGGACCGAGCTCGAGGTCAACACAGGAGACGTCACCGAGGATGCGTGCGTCTTCGGCGACGACGACGTCGCCGTTTCGGGTCGTGAGGTCGCCGTGGATCCGCGTCCCGGGACCGACGGTGACGTCGCCACGTGCCCGGAGGCTGCCGAAGACGTTGCAGTCGGCGCCGACGTCGATCGTCTCGGCCCGGACGTTGCCGTGGAGTCGGCAGTCGTCGCCGATCGTCGCGGGCGTCGAGACCCGCCAGGCGTCGTCGCCGACGGTCGCGTTTCTGGGGATCACGAGCGGTTCGGTCGACGGCTGCTCCTCCTCGTCCTCGTCGACCAGCTGTGAGATCAGCCGCTGGGCGGTATCTTCCTCGCCGATCACGAGCAGGTGCTTGAGGTAGACAAACAGCAGGACGATCGTCGGCATCGGGTTGCGGATGACGATCCAGCCGTTGGCCTCGAACCCCTCCTCGATGTCGACGTCGTCGCCGATATCGAGGTCACCGGCGACTTTCAATTTGCCGCCGATATGTACCCGCTCGCCAATGTAGGCGTCCTGGCCGACCAGCACGTTGTCGGCGACGTCACACCACATGTCGAGCCGGCAGTCGCCGTCGGCTTCGATGTCGCCGCCGAACTCGACGTTCTCGCCGGCCAGGACGTTCCGGCCGCGGACCCCGAACTCGACCGTCGAGCGCGCGCCGACGAGGACGTCCCCGTCGGTCTCGAGGGCCACCTCCTTCGCTTCGGTGCCGTCGGGAACGACGAGTTCGTCGAGCGGATCCCTGCGTATCGCCACAGTCGGCTTCAATGTGACCGGCCCGTAATAAACTTCGTCGTTGTCAGTCGGCCGTCTGACGCCCGTCTGCCGCGACTCACGCGGTCCTCCCTTCGCCCCCGTCGGCCCGCGTATTCGTCCCGTTTTTACGCACCCGCCGCATATCACCGGGCATGACTACGCTCGCATTCGACGACGAGGGCGTCGACGTCGTCTACGAAGGCACCGAGTTTCGCCTCGAACGCGAACTCATCGAAGAGGCGACCGAGAAGTCCTACTACGACGTCACCGACCACGAGGTGCTGAAGATCGTCGCCGAACAGCCGAACCTGCAGGGCGAGCCCCGTCGGATCGCGGACATTCTCGACTGAGACGAACTGGTGGATCTCGGTACGGACACACCACGATCCGACCGGCTGTCGGGGTGGCGACCCGTTTCGGCGTTCCGTACCAGCCGACCGCAGTCAGCCATCGTCGCCGGAGTCGACTCGCTCGGCGGCCGACTCGAACCCGAGTTCGGCGTGTTCGCGGCTGCGACGCCCCTCGAGTTCGGCGATCGCCTCCGGATCCGGCGCGGCGTCGTCCGTAACCCGCGCCCAGGAGGTGTGAACCTTCGCGTGACACCACCGACAGAGGTAGATCGTGATCTCGTGGGAGAGTTCCTCGCCGTCGCGGGCGTACGAGAGGTGATGTTCCTCGAGCAGCGGGCGCTCGTCGTCGTGGGCCATTCGCTTCTCCGCGAGGCCACAGCGGGCACACTCCCGGTCGCGGTTTCGACAGCAAAAGTGGGGGCAATCGCCCCAGTAGGGGTCCGCGTCGGCATCGTCGGAACCGGCGTCGGGGACCGACTCGAGGTCGCTCTCGAGGCTGGATTCGGGATCGACGATCGGGCAGGCGTAGTCGTCGGCCGCACGGTCGCGCGCGAACTCGGGATCGTGTCCGTAGTGATCGAAGGCGTACCGACAGGTGCCCTCACCGGTGAGGTAGTCACAGACGCCGACGAACTCGTAGGGGTCGTCGACCCCGACGGACGTCCCGCGTGGCGTTTTCTTCATCCCTCGACCCGCCGTTGGCGGGCCAGCGATTTGAACCTGCTGTCGCCGTCTCGGTCGTCGCGGCGGCTCCGAACGCACTCTGGCTCGAGGGGTCTCGAACCGGCCCGAGGCGAGAACCTTTTTGCACCCCGGGTGCCGACTCGAGGCCGTGCGCGTCGTCCACTATCCATCGATCGGCGGCGAGTCAGGCTCCGGCGAGCCGTCGGTACTCGCGACGCAGGTCGACGTCGCCGACTCGATCCCGAGTCGAATGCGCGGCCTGATGGGCAGCCGGTCGATCCCCGATTCCTACGCTCTGGCGTTCCAGTTCGGGCGAGCGAAGACGCGAGACGTCCACATGCTGTTCGTTTTCTTCCCGATCGACGTCCTCTGGGTCGTCGACGGCGTCGTCGAGCGCGTCGAGCGGCTCCGCCCGTGGCTCGGCTTCGCGCGGGCCGAGGCCGACCTGATCGTCGAACTCCCCGCAGGCACGGCCGACGACGTCGAACCGGGCGATCGAGTCCGTCTCGAGGACGGCTAGTCGGCCTCGCTGACCTCGACCTGGCCGTCGACGATTTCGACGTCGAGCAAACTCACCACCTCGTGGTCGAAATCGGGCTGGTCGACGTCGGCCCGGCGGAGGACGGTGACGACGGCGCCGATCTCGGCGTCGACCCGCTCGAGAGCGCCACAGACCGCCTCGATGGTGCCGCCCGAGGAGTAGACGTCGTCGATCACGACGACGCGATCGCCCGCGTCGACGCCGTTCAGGTAGAGGTCGCTCTCGCCGTAGCTGGTCTCCTGGTGGACGGCGACCTCGTCGTCGAACCCATAGGATCGTTTGCGGACGACGACGAGCGGGACGTCGGTCGCGAGTGACAGGGCGGTGCCGTGGTGGATGCCCATCGCCTCGGGCGCGACGAGCGCGTCGACGCCCTCGAGGTCGACCCGCGTTCGGATGCCGTCGGCGACCGCTCGCAACACGTCGGGTGCGAGCGGGGGTACGCCGTCGGTGACGCCGTGGACGAAGTACTGGTAGCCGTTTCGGTCGACGACCGGCGCCTCGCGCAGCGACCGGGCGAGGGGCTCGAGGGATGGCTCCATGCGGGAGGCTACGGCAACCGGTATCAAAGCCTTCGGGACTGGCGCCAAATCGGCCGCCTCTCGGTCGGTCGACTGACGGGGGTGACCCCGCGACGGACGCCGTTCGGGTCGTTTCGAGGTGTCTGAGCGTCCACTCGTCGCCGGTATCGACGGCGGTCACGTGGACGAACGGTCGGTTCGGACCGGCGGATTTAAGTCGGCACTGTTCGATAGGACGAGATACAATGGCACGAGATTCGTTCTCATCGCCGAGCGAGGATAGAGGAAGTCGGGGCAACCCGGCTGGGCGTGAAATTCAGCGACGACACTGATCGCAGTTCATTACTCTTGCCTGTACACAACTCCACCGACCAGACGATTCCATCCGACCGTACCGTCCGCCTTCTCGACACGACGCTTCGCGACGGCGAACAAGCCCCCGGCGTCTCACTCTCTCCCGACCAGAAAGTCGAGATCGCACGCGCACTCGAGCGGGCCGGCGTCGCCGCCATCGAGGCGGGCAGTGCCTGTACCGGTGCGGGTGAGCGACAGGCAATCTCGCGGGTCACCGACCTCGACCTCGACGCTCGCGTGACGAGCTTCTGTCGCGGGCTGCAGGTCGACGTCGACCTCGCACTCGAGTGTGACGTCGACGGCGTCCACATCGTGGTTCCCTCGAGCGACCGCCACGTCGAGGGGAAAGTCGGCACCTCCCGCGAGGACAACCTCGCGACGACCGCCGACCTCGTCGAGTACGCCACCGCCCACGACCTCTGGGTCGAGGTCATCGGCGAGGACGGCTCGCGGGCCGACCTCGACTACCTCGAGCAACTGGCCGAGACCTCGCTGGAGGCCGGCGCCGATCGCTTCTGTTTCGCCGACACGGTCGGCCACACCGGCCCCGAACGCACCCACGAGGCCGTCTCCCGGCTCGCCGACTACGGCCCGGTCAGCGCACACACCCACGACGACCTCGGGCTGGGCGTCACCAACGCGCTCGCGGCCGTCGCCGCCGGCGCCGACCTCGTGCACTGTACGGTCAACGGCCTCGGCGAGCGCGCCGGCAACGTCGCCCTCGAGGAAGTCGCGATCGCCCTTTCACACGTCTACGACGTCGACACCCTCGAGCTCGAGGAGCTGTACGACCTCGCACAGATCGTCTCGCGGGCGACGGGCGTCCAGTTGCCGCCGAACAAGGCCGTCATCGGCGAGAACGCCTTCACCCACGAGAGCGGCATCCACACCGACGGGACGCTCAAAGACGACAAGATGTACGAGCCGTACTCGCCGGAGATCGTGGGACGGGAGCGACGGCTCGCCCTCGGGAAGCACACGGGTCGGGCGGGCGTCGCCGCCACGCTCGAGGAACACGGCGTCGACGCGGGACCAGACGAAATCGCCGAGATCGCCACCCGCGTCACCGAACTCGGGGACCGCGGTCGTCGGGTCACCGACGCCGACCTGCTCGCCGTCGCCGAAGACGTCACGGGCGACGACCGCGAGCGCGTCGTCGAACTGCTCGATCTCACCGCCACCAGCGGCGGGGCCGTCCCCACCGCTGGCATCCGACTCGAGGTCGACGGCGAGGAACGCGTCGCCAGCGGGACGGGATCGGGTCCGGTCGACGCGGCCGTGTCGGCGGTTCGCGAGGCGCTCGGCTCGGCCGCCGACGCCGAACTCGAGTCCTACCACGTCGACGCGGTCACCGGCGGGACGGACGCCGTCGTCACCGTCGAAGTGACGATGATGCGCGACGATCGCTCGGTGACCGTCGCCAGAAGCGAAGCCGACATCACCCGTGCGAGCGTCGAGGCGATGGTCGACGGGCTCGATCGACTGCTCGCGACGGACGAGAAACCGCTCGCGCCGGCCGACGACTGATCGGTCGACGCGACGTTCGGGATTCGGTTCAGTTTCGATCGACGCCTAGTGCAACGGGTGTCGCTCGAGGATACCCAGCGGGTCGAACAGGTAGACGACTGCCAGGAACAGGGCGACGACGACGACGAACAGCCGCGCGAGCGAGTCGGTCGCCGTCGGATCCGTCGGATCGACGGTGATCGCCATCAGCCCGGCGACGGCGAGATACAGGAGGCCGACGATGGTTCGTCTTCGGTCCATACGTCGACGTATGCGGGAAACGGTAAGAACTCCTCGAGTCGTCGCGACTGCTCGAGATTGTGTCGTCCAGCCCGCTCAGTACAACCCGAGGTCGACCCGCTTCTCGTCGAGGACGGAGATTCGGTCGTCGACCTGCCCGACGTCCTCGTAGGCGACCGGTCCGGGGACCTGCTCGGCGTGTGGCCCCGGCTCGTTGCCGATGTAGACCACGTTCGGGTTGGTGTTGTACTCCTCGAGGAGCTTGAACCGGGAGACGTCTTCCCCGTACTCGCCCTGGATGAGTCGTTCGGCTTGCTCTTCGGTCAGTCCATCGTCGTCGTCCTCGTCGGCCGGCTCTTCGTCGCCCTCGAGGATGGCGATGGCCTCCTGCAGCTCGTCCTCGTCGGGGTCGTTCTCGAGTGCGCGAGCGAGGGGGACGTTCTCGAGGTACTGCTGGGGGTCGCTGTCGGGGTCGTTCATGTCGCCGAATTGGATCGCGCCGGGCGGGCAGGCGTCCTCGCAGGCTGTCGTCCCGACCATCTCGTCGCCCATCTGGCCGTCCTGTCTGGCCGGGTCGAAGACGCACTTCTCCATGACGCCTTTGGGCCCGCGACCGCTGACCCAGCGGTCGCGCTGGTCGAACATCATGTCCTCGTCCTGTTCGTCCGCCTCGACCGTGGGATCGTCCCACTGAAAGTAGTTGACGCCGTACGGGCAGGCGACCTGACAGTACCGACAGCCGATGCAGACGTCGTAGTCGGTCAACACGAGCCCACCTTCGTCACGGGTGTGACGCGCCGTCGTCGGACAGACCTTCTCGCAGGGGGCGTCCGTGCAGTGCTGACAGGGCCGGATGATGTAGTTGAAGTCCCGGGTGCCGGGGTCCTCGTCGGGGTCCGGCGACTCGACCACGCCGTCCTCGTACGCGAGAATGTACATCCAGTTTGCCCCCTCGTCCCAGTTGTGTTCGGCCTGACAGGCGACGACGCAGGACAGACAGCCGTCACAGGTCTCGAGGTCGAGGGCCATCCCCCACTGGACGCCGTCATTGTCGTCCTCGTCGTCCTCCTGCGCGGCGACGGTGGGGTCCGGCTCCCTCTCCCCGTCGGCCGTCGCCAACGCACCGAGCCCGACGAAGCCGGCGCCGGCACCCATCTTCTTCATCGTCTCGCGGCGGGTCTCCTCGTCGAGCCCGACTCGGGAGAGCGCGTCCCCGACTCGACCGTCCTCGCGGGCAGCCTCGACCGAGTCGGCCATCGGCCGCTCGTCCTCGCCGAACTCCTCGAGGACGTCCTCGTGGTACCGATCGTAGAACTCCGCCTCCGAGAGCTCGCCTTTCGTGAGCCGCATGGCGTCTCTGGCCATCTCCATCCCGAGGTCGGCGTCGTAGTCGCCCGCCTCGAGCAGCTCGCGGTAATTCTCCTCGGCCGTTTCGCCCAGCGGGTGAAACGGCTCGTCGTCAGGGTCGGAACTCATCGAACGACGTCACCCCGATCGCATCGGCTCCAGTCGGACAGAATCATGGCGTTCACTGACACCCGTGCTAACCAGCCACATGTGGAAAACCAACCGGCCTGCAAATGACGGGCCTGACCTCGGGACCGAGCCAGGGCCGTGCGGTCATCGGGCCCGCTCGAGTCATCGACCCACGTCGCTCGGTGTGGGTCGTCGCCGTGAGAAGCGACGAGAGAGTTGCACCAACTGATGGTCCGAGGCGCGACTATCGTTTTCGGCAGCACGGACGACTCGCTACGCTCGTCGGTTTGTCCTGCTGAAAAGCGCCGAGAGGGAGATTTGAACTCCCGAGTCCGTGAGGACAGCAGATTTCGAATCTGCCGCCTTGGCCGGGCTAGGCTATCTCGGCTCGTTTGTACGTAACGGGGAGACGTTTTTACCGGTTTCGATTTTTCTCCCGGACTGTGATGGGGTCACGTTGTCACAGGCGAAACAGGTTGGGGACGTGCGTGTGTAGGCTTCTCGTGGCCGGTACACGGGATAGCCAGGGCAGTACGGCGCTCCTCGAGGCCGTCGACGGCGAGTCCAGAGTAGGGAAGACCGTATGGAGTGTCGGCCACGAAGGAACTGCCACCTCAGAGCCGTGTCCGCTCTCGAGGGAGGCGGGCCGTGTTCTCGACGGATCGGTCCCTCACGCGACCGCCCGGCGGATCTCGTGGCATCGACACCCCACGGCTGCGCCCCGGCCTGCACACACGCCACATCACGCCGGGACGCAGCAAGGAGCTGGGTGGATCCTGCATCGAGAGTACGCGAGTGAAGGCGTCGGTGAGGACGCTGTCGATGTGTGCGTTCCGGAACAGTCGGGACAGATACCAGTCGACGAAGGCGGTTCCGCGGGGCCGTGTGCCCTGTGTCTGTGAGAAACTGAGGTCCGCCCCAGTCGCCAGCAGCCATGCGGTGTCGACGACCTCCGCGGCGCGGTCGAAAAACCGTCGTGCGAGCTGTTCCCGGGCCTCCGTCGCGAGGGCCCGGTGGAGCACCAGCGCCTCGAGTGCGGCCACCGACATTCCCTGGCCGTAGATCGGGTTGAAACTGGCCAGCGCATCGCCGACGACGAGCAGACCGTCCGGAAACCGCTCGAGGTCCTCGTACCGGTAGCGGCGGTTCGAGGGGAACGGATAGAACGCGATTTCGTCGGACACGGTGGGGAACTCCGCTAAGAGGTCGCTCACGATCGGGGTAGGGAGACTCGCTGCGAACGCGCTCGAGGCCTCCGGCTCGGTCGGGGGATGGTCACCGTGGACGCCGTGGAGGTTCACCAGCCAGCGTCCGTCTTCGACGGGTAATACCGCTCCACCCCGGGTACGGGGTGCTTCAGCCAGAATACCGACCATCCGGTGATCGTCTTCGGGTCGTTCGAGACAGGTGGCGCTGTAGGCCAGGTCGATGCGTACCTCCTCGGTTGGTGGTGGCCTGTAGCCGTGTCTCTCGAGCCAGGTCGGCGTCCGACTGGTTCTGCCGGTGGCATCGACGACCAGATCCGCTGAGAGCCCCGTTCGCCTCGAGCGGGTCTCCCGAATCGTCACGCCCTGTACAGTCGTCGCGTCGTCGTCGACGCAGTAGTCGACGAACCGACAGCCACCCCGCAGGGTGATGCCGTCTACGTCGGCGACGCGCCGCCGGAGCAACTGCTCGTACAACGGGCGCGTCGCTGCGTAGAGGGGAAACGGCTTCGTTCCGGCTGCAAGGTACCCGCCCTGGCTGTACAGGTAGAGATCGCGCCGCCCATCGATGTTCACCCCTCCAGCGGCGAGGAGTTCCTCGCTGTACCCGGGGAAGAGCTCCTCGAGGACCGCACGGCCGGCCTCCCAGAGAATGTGAATTTGTCGTGACTGGGGGACGCCGCGACGGGCGACCGGCTCGCCGGGAAGCGGATCTCGATCGATCACTGTGACCTCGTCGACGGCATCGGCGAGGACTCGAGCAGCCAGCAAGCCGGCTACGCCCGCGCCGACCACCACCACGTGTCCGCCCCGGTCGGTGATCCGGTCACGGTCGTACCGCGGAACGGTCGCGAGAGTCATCTCTCGCAGGGTTCAGCACTCGACCGGCTCGACCCACTACGTCGCCGGCTCTCCGTCGGGGATCCCCAGGAAGGTGACGTAGGCGAACGCCCCCTCCTCGCTGTCCGCCCGATGGACGTGGCCGGGGTCGATCCACGCGTCGCCTGCCGAGTAGGTGCGAGGGACGCAGTCGTCTTCCATCAGGTGCTCGATTTCACCCTCGACCATCTGGACGATGGACATCCCGGGATGGCGATGCCAGCCGGACCGTGCCCCTTCCTCCCACGTCGCTTCGGCGAGGATGGCGGTCGATGCATCCTCGAGGTCGACGTCGATCGGCTCTCCGTTATCATCGTCCTGGTAGGTGATCTCGAACGTCGCCGCGACGTCGTCGGCGAACGGCGCGTGTTCCGAGATCACCTCGACCTCGAACCCCTCGGGTTCGTCCACGTCTGCCCCCTCGTCTTCGTCATCGTCGTCACTCGCAGTCGCCGGCACGCCCGTCGCGGCGACGCCTGCGGCGAGTGCGCTGGCTTTCAGTACTGTTCTGCGAAGGATGCTCTCTGTCGCGTCGGAGTTTCGTGTCATGGTATCGCTCTCGGAGTCGTGGCCGTGGGCGCCCAGTGAGAGGTCACGAGCGGAAGAGGTAGATAGCTAATTGCTACGCGTTCGGCAGCGACTGCCGTTCGTCCAGGCGTTGACTGACGTCCGGCAGGTGGCGACCGATAGAGTAGCCACTGCACTCAGTGCACCGCACATCGCTAGACGAATCGGCGATGGGTCTGCACACTGTTGCAGTTCCTACTATCGCAAACACGGTGGCGTCGGCCCCGTGTGGAAATCGGGTGCGAGGGGAGCGGCCGGCTTCGGTGAACCCCTCGGCTGGTAACAGCGATCACGAGTGTGATGATAGAGAACACAAACCGATCAGTGAGATCTGAGGATACTTATCGACGATGTCTGTACCGTCCACACCGGCCCAATTCGGCGACTCTCCGCCTTTCGGTGAATACTGCTTTATTTCCTCATACGTCCATCCATAGTTCGTCATGAGCTCACAAGTGACGCCCCCACAAAAGTACGACGTTACGCTCGGACAGCTCGGTGCGCGACTCGACATCGCTCGGACGGAGAACGAGGCGAACGTCGCCATCGTCGAGCACACGCTCCCGCCGCACACGCTGGCCGCACCGCTTCACCGCCACAGCCGCGAGGACGAACTCTCCTACGTGCTGGAAGGCGAGATGACCGTCCTGGCCGACGACGAACTGACGACCGTTCCGGCCGAGCAGTCGGTGGTGAAAGGCCGGGGGGTCTGGCACACGTTCTGGAACGCGGGCGACGAACCGCTTCGCTTCCTCGAGATCATCGCGCCGGGCGAGTTCTCGGAGTTCTTCGAGGAGATCTCACACATCTACCCACTCGATCCCGCGGACGAGGAAGCGTTCGCCCGGTTCGAGGAGATCTGTGAGCGATATGCGTTCGAGGCCGATCTCGAGAGCGTTCCCACGCTCTGTGAGGAACACGGCCTCCAGAT
>LKMK01000062.1 GCA_001563805.1 Natrialbaceae archaeon B1-Br10_E2g2 | reverse complement strand
TCCACGGGTCGATCAACAGCGGGTTCAGCCCGTCGCCGTCCGGTGGGACGAACCCTGCCGGCGTGTCGGGATACGCCACGTCGATCGGGGTAAACGGACTCTGGGTCGTCAACATCGCCGCGAACGTCGCGACGATCGCGAGCGAGATCGACTGGACGAGTCGCGACCCCCGTCCGTCGAAGTAACTCGAGTAGACGGTCCAGGTCGCGACGACGGCCGTCAGCGTCGCCCAAAAGAGGATCGACCCCTCGTGGTTCGCGTAGACGCCGGTCACCCGGTACAGCAGCGACAGGTAGTCCGCCGAGTTCTCCCACACGTAGGCGTACGTGTAGTCGCCGACGACGAAGAGGTAGGTCAGGTAGCTGTGGGCAGCGACCAGCGCCACCGTCGAGACACCGGAGGCGACGAGCGTCAGCCGACGGAACTCGTCGGATCGGGTGAGATAGCCATACAACAGTAACGTCGCCGCCAGGCCGCTCGCGAACGCGGCGACGACGATCAGTACCGTTCCGAAAGTAAGTGCGTCCGGTATCATTGGTTCTCTAATCCGCGCTCGAGTTGCTCGAGGAAGCTGTCCTGTTCGGTGTATCCACCGAGTCGTGTAATTTCGTGTTTATCGTCAGTCATGATAACGTGCTGTGGCGGATACGCAACCTCGTGTTCGGCGGCCACACTGGAACCCGGGCCGGGGTCGTCGAGGTTGATCGCGAGCAGGACGTAGTCGTCGAGGGTGTCACGAATCTCGTCGTCCTGGTAGTGGTGGTCCTCGTAGTCCTGACAGTACGTACACCACGTGGTCCAGTAGTAGACCAGGACGGGCTTGTCCTCTTGCTCGGCGATCGCCAGCGCCTCGTCGGGGTCTTCGTGCCACTCGAGGCCACCCTGGTAGGTGTAATCGTGATCGCTCAGTACCGGTGCCGCGTTCATCGAGTAGTATCCGAACCCCAGCACGGCGATGAGCACGACTATCGTGAGAAGCTTCCGGGGGGTCATTATGGGCGTAAGCTACGGTTTGAAGCGACTGCTGAAAGAGTTATCGTTCGAAAAATGGGCGGTCGGCCTGCGGTTCGTGGATGGGTAGGTTACTCGTTGAGACGACGGCTGTAGCCGACGAGTGCAGCTGCGGTCGCCATGGCCAGTGCCAGCACGGCCGCACCGAGCGTCATGCCGGGGATACTGTCACCTTCGTCGACGTCGTCACCGTTCGCGTCGTCACCGTTCGCGTCGTCACCGTTCTCATCCTGTTCTTCTTCAATGGGCTCGAACTCCGTTCCAGCGTCCATCGGGACCATCGACTCGCCACTTGGGTTCGGCAGCTGTGGCATATCCTGTTCCGGGTACTCGCCGGTCAGGCTGGTCAGGAACGCCGTGACGTCTTCGACTTCCTCGTCAGACGGGTCCTCGTCGAGGCTGCAGGCTGCCATCACGCGGACGGCTTCCTCGAGGTCAGGGACCTGTCCCGTGTGCATGTACGGAGCGGTGTGTTCGACGTTACGGAGCGTCGGCACCTTGTACATGAACTCGTCGCTTTCGTCGTCAGTGACACCCATGCGGCCGGGGTTGTCCATCAGATCGTACTCCTCGACGTACTCCTCACACTGTGGGTTGTCCTCGAAGGTCGGGTGTGGCTGGTAGACGCCCTCACCGGATTCGGGTTCGTCCCACTGACCGCTGAACATCGGCCCGGAGTGACAGCTCTGACAGCCGAGGTCCTGGAACGTCTCCATGCCGTCGAGTTGCTGGTCGGTCAGTGCGTCTTCGTCACCCTGGACGTACTGGTCGTACGGGCTGTTCGGGGTGTTGAGCGTGCGTTCGTACGCGGCGATCGCGTCGACGGTGTTCTCGAGGCTAATCAGTTCCTCGAGGTCGTCGGGGTCGTCGACCTCGTCACCGTAGACTTCCTCGTAGGATTCGACGTAGTCGTCGACACCGCGGACGCGGTCGAGGGCTGCCTCGTGGTCGGGCATACCCATCTCGACGTCGGCGACGATCGGTCCTTCAGCCTGTTCGGCCAGCGTGTCAGCGCGGCCGTCCCAGAACTGGGTGTGGTGGAACCCGGAGTTCCAGACCGTCGGCGACGCGACCGGACCGGTGTGACCACCGACACCCATCGCGATCGGGCGACTGTCGTCCCCACCTTCCATCACGTTGTGACAGGTGTTACACGAGATGGTCCCCGTCTCGGAGATTCGCGGGTCGAAATACAGTTGTTCCCCGAGTTCGATCTTCTCCTCAGTGTCGCCCTCTTGTTCGAGGTACTCGGTTCCGGGGTGCGACTGGTCAGTCGGAGGTTCGACCGGCAGGTCCTCCGTGTCGTGTGTGAATTCGTCTTCGTCCACTTCGTTCGCTGCGTCTTCGTGCTGCGCCATCGCGGCTGCTGCACCAACGATCAGCAATGCGCTGACACCGATTGCCAGCAGTATCAGTATTCGTCTTCTACCCATACTCGTTCGATTCAGCGGGTGGGTCTTAAACATTCGGGGTCGTCCCACGGCAGGTGGAACGAAACCTGTACTATTGAAGCCAACGAGTCGGTATCGTGCTGGCGGTACACCGGATGGGCGCGCTCGTACCGAGAACCGACCGACCGAAATCGTCGGCTCGTTTGCTCTGTACGTGTCCCTGAGCCGGTGTTCACGTCGCTGATTGTCGATGGTCCCGGGTGACTCGGGCCCGGCGGCTGAGCCCCCTCTCGTGTCGCGCGCGGCGAGCGCACAAGCGAAACCTGCCAGTTGCACCGAGAGGGCAATCCTTTAGAGGACACCTCGCCGACTATCGAACAATCGTGTTCCGATCGAATCGCCTGCTCGTGACGGTTACCGTCGCGTGCATCCTGCTTGCGGGCTGTACCGGCGTCGGACCGATGTTCGACGACGATAGCGACACTGACGGTGGCGTCGATGGGGACGAACTCATCGCGAACGCTGACGCCGTCGAAACGTACCACGTCGACGTAACGCGAACGCTTCAGGCACCCGCGGTCAACGAGTCGACGGCGCTCGAGGGCGTCGTCGATCGTGAGAATCGGCTCGCCTCCCTCTCTAGCACGTCCGAGGCGGACCTCGGTGACGGGCCACGGACCACCGAGACGGAGCAGTACGTCGACGGGGGCGTGCAGTATACGAACAGCGACGACGGTTGGGACCGGGAGGACCACGACGAAGGCGAGGTCTGGGCGGAGGTCGACCGGCTCGAGCGCGCAGCCGAGACCGTCGACGACGTCGGTCTGGAGGAGAAAGACCGGATCCGAACCGAGGTCATCGCGGGGACCGAGACGACGATGTTCGAACTCGAGGTCCCGGACGACTACGAGGACGAGCTGGCGGGCGTCGACGAACAGGCACACGTCGCGACGTCGGTCGAGGAACTCGTCTACTACGTCTACATCGATACCGAGACGAACACGCTCTACGGGACGGACCTGCGAATGGAGGTCACGCAGGGCGAGGGGTCGGCGCTAATCACGACGGAGACGATATTCTCCGAATTCGACGACGCGGACGAGGTGACGATTCCGGACGTGGCGATCGAAGAGACCGAGTGAACGGCAGGGGTTTTCGGTGAGTCTGCGTAACGATCGCCTCGACCGAGAAGAGCCACGCCAAATCGGCGGTCGACAACGGTACGAGTTCGATCGGCCAGACTATCGTCGAGAGTTCGGGGTTCGGAAACGTCGTCGCGGAATCGAGTCAGTAGTCGAGTCGATCAGCTCGTGACCCTGGTCACTCGTCGTCGTCTTCGTCGCCTCCGTCTTCCTCCTCGTCCGCTTCTGGATCGGTTTCGTCGTCCGAGAGTTCCTCGTCGTCCGGGAGTTCCGTGCCCGAATCGGCGCCCCCCTCCCCTCCACGTTGCTCTGCCTCTTCGAACCGCTGTTGGGAGAGGACCGCGCTGATCGACGGCTGCTCGAGCAAATCGAGGATGACGTTCGCGTCGCCTTCGACGAGCAGGGTTCCCTCCGCCGCGACGGTGTCGGCGTGGACCGCGCCAGCCTCGTCGATGCGGGCGCTCGCGTCGGCGATCGCCGTCTCGATCAGTTCCTGTTCGCGTTCGGCGAGTTCCTGCTCGGCCTCCTCCTGCTCGAGATCGCCCTCCTCGAGCGCTTCCGAGACCTCCATCTGGGCCTCCCGAAGCGCCGTGGGATTTGGCTGGACGATGACGGCGACGGTTCGAGCGCCGTCGGTCGGTGCCGGAGACGAGTCCTCTTCTTCTCCGCTCTCCATCGGCGACTCGGCGTCGTTCTGGCGGTCCGTACAGCCGGCGAGTCCGGCCGCACCGAGGCCGGTGAGCGCGAGAAACTGCCGTCGATCGGGATCGGGTTGGGAGTTCATCGGCCGATCGTAGGGTCGTGACCGAAAAAACGTCACGGGTCGTTCCCGCGACCTGGTATCGCCCTGGAGGGGACGCCCACGACAGGTCGGTTCGTCGCCAGCAGTTCATACGGACCGCTGTACGTCGGTTCCGGCGCGACCGCAACCGTCCTGCGGTCGGGCCGGTACATCGGTAGAGCGTTCCGTATCAGTCTCGAGCGACGATCTCGGCTCCGATTCGGCTGCAGACGAGCGCGTACACCGCCATCACGCAGCCGCCTAGAGCACCGAGAACGATCCCGCCCAGCACCACCGACACGACGGGGAGCGAGCCCGGATCGAGCTGGGCTGGAACCGGCGCGACGAAGCCGACGACCAACACCACCGTGAGATAGACGACAGCGAGGAAGACGCCCACCATGGCCGCGTCGACGACCATCGACCGTGCGTCCCGCTCGAGATCGACGACGCTTCCGGATCCGGCAGCCACGAGCGCCAGGAGCCAGAAGTACCCGAAGAGGATCGTCGCCGGTGCGGTGCCGATCGCCGGGAGAATCCACGCGAGGTGGCCGGCGACGTGGGTGCCGATTAGTGCGCCGACTGCGACGAGAACGAGTGTGCTCGTTCCCAGCAGCCAGATCTCGAGGGCCCTATCCATGGGTGAGCACCCCTGCAAGCACGATCACGGCGGCGATTCCGAACCCCGTCAGGCCGTAGAGCACTCTGACCCCCGAATTGGTCGTCCTCGAAACATCGGCCCGCAGGAGGTGGCAAACGGCGAACGTCCGGACGACCGATCCGGCGGCCACGACGAAGACGCAGCCGAGTTTGACCGCGAGTATCGTCCCCGGTTCGCTGTCGATCGGCGGCGTCCCGAACGCGACGAGATTGCCGATCCCCGTAAAGACCAGCAGACTCGTTCCGCCCCAGAAGACGCCTTCGAGCCAGTCCAGCAGCCTCACGGAAACGGATTCCTCGAGCCGAAGCGCGAGCCACACCGTCGTCACGGAGCCAAAGAGCACTGACGCCGCGAGAACGTGCAGAATTCGAACCGCGAGATACTGGGAGACGACCATCTCGAGTAGCCGTTCTCGCTTCCTCGGCAAGTACGTAGTGGTGTGTCGGCGGGCGCACCGACCTCGAGATGTGCCCTGGCACCCCCTATATAGCCGATGCGATCGTAGCTCTCCGAGGAATGACCCGGAGCACGTTCGGCTACCTGACGCCGGAGAACGCCCCGCTGTTCACCGACCTGTACGAGCTGCGGATGATGCAGGCCTACTACAATCAGGGCCACAATCCGACGGCGACGTTCAGCCTCTTCACCCGCAGCCTCCCGCCGAATCGGGGCTACATGCTCACTGCCGGGCTCGAGCAGGTCCTCCACTACGTCGAGACGCTCTCGTTCGGCGATCGAGCCATCGAGTATCTGACCGAACTCGAGTTCGACGAGGCGTTCCTCGAGTACCTCGAGAGCGTCGAGTTCACCGGCGAGATCCGCGCGCTCCCCGAGGGGACGCCCGTGTTCGCGAACGAGCCGATGCTCGAGGTGACGGCGCCGATCGCGGAGGCCCAGCTACTCGAGACGGCGGTCATCAACCAGATCGGGTTCCAGACACTGATCGCGACCAAAGCGGCGCGGATGCGGGACGTAATCGACCGCGAGGGGGACGGCCAGCGGCTCGTCGACTTCGGCTCGCGGCGCGCCCACGGCACCGACGCGGGGATCAAAGCCGCTCGGGCAGCGTTCGTCGGCGGCTTCGACGGGACCTCCAACGTGGCGGCGGGCGAGGCGTTCGGCGTGCCGGTGTCCGGGACGATGGCGCACTCGTGGGTCCAGAGCTTCGAGCACGAACGCGACTCGTTCGAGACGTTCGTCGACGAGTACGGCGACGACAGCGTGCTGTTGATCGACACGTACGACACGGTCGCGGGCGCCGAAACCGCAGCCGAGGTCGCCGACGCCAGGGACGTGACCCTCCGCGGGGTTCGACTCGACTCGGGCGACCTGGCCGCCCTCTCGAAAGCCGTCGACGGGGTCGTCCCCGAGGTCGACGAGTTCATTTCGTCCGGAATCGACGAGTACGCCATCGCCGAGTTCTTCGACCGCGACGGCGTCGCCGCGGGCTTCGGCCCGGGGACCGCCCTGGTGACGAGCACGGACGCCCCGAAGGTCGAGGGCGTCTACAAACTCGTCGCCGTCGCCCGCGACGGGGAACTCGAGCCGACGATGAAGCTCTCGGCGGGGAAAGTGACCTACCCGTATCCCAAGAGCGTCTGTCGGAGCGAAGCCGACGGCCAGTACGTCGGCGACGTCGTCGGCCGCCGCGCGGAACGGTCGGATCTGCCGGGCGAGGAACTCCTCGAGACCGTCGTCGAGGACGGAGAGCGCGTCGTCGATCTCCCCGACCTCGAGACGATTCAGGACCGTGCGAGCCGCCTGCGGCGGAAGCTCCCGGCGAAACACCGCGCGATCGACGATCCAGCGCCCTACGAGGTCCGGATCAGCGACCGACTCGAGGCCGAAACCGACGACCTCCGACGGACGCTCGAAGCGCGGATGCTCGAGTGACGACGGCTGCCGGCTCGAGCAGCGGTCGACGGTTTCGTTCCCTAGTTCTGAACCACGACGGCTATCCCTCGGCGATGACAGCGGTGGATCGACTTCGAGCTCCAGAGAAGCGTCGGCTGTCAGCAAAGTTGTACGGTCAGAATTAAATGACAAGAATAAGACTGCTGTCGGCGCGCCTGGACCACATACACCTGCTACGTGAAAATGGATTTCCCCACGAACGCACTATGAGGGCAGCACTATACATTTCTCGGCGCCCAAAAACACACATTCCCATTCGAATCACTACGGGGCCACGGGAGTCGACCGAAGTAGCAGTCCGTAGAATACTATATGTAGAAGAACAATACGGCGTACAGAAACGGATTCCGATACGTTGTAGTCCGGTTCGATACCGGTGAGAGGGCCGAGGTCGAACCGTTACTCGAGCAGTCGGCCGTGAGCGTCGATTTCGCCGGCGACCATTCGGGTCGAGGAGATGCGTTCGCCGTCGTCGGCGAGCACGTACGGGGCGACGATCCCCGTCAACGGATCGAAGCCGCGGTCTCGGCGCCGCTCGTTGATGATCTCGAGTTCGATCGCCGTCTCGGGCGAGACGACCAGTCCGTCGATAGCGGGGTCGGTCGAGGCGATCCCGTGTTCGTCCTCGAGCGGCCGGATCTCGACGTGACGGTCCCACTCGTCGAGGTCGGCGAGGGCGTCCTCGACGAGCTGTTTTCGCTCCTCGAACGGCGGGATCGGTCGCGGTTCCGATCGCGTCTCGGATGCGAGCGCGTCGGTCGTTAGCCCGACGACGACGCCGTCGGTGCCAAATCGGAGTGCGTGCTCGAAGAGCCGTCGATGCCCGTCGTGAATCGGACCGAAGGTGCCAGCGACCGCCACGTGCATACGCGACGGCCCACCTCGAGCGTCATCAAGGTGTCTCGAGCACCAGCAAGGGCCCAGGGGAGAGCCACGGCCAACGTCGGGGTCGGCGGCCGGTATCGTCCTCGCGACCGTTATCTGAGCGGACGAAACGTACCAGGAGAACTGACAGTCACTCGAACCTGCAGAGGCTTCTTTACTCCCCCTAATGACGGTATTGTAAGATGTCGATCGACGAGCTGCGAGACTACGGCCTGGTGGAGATGACCGACCCAGAGATAGCCAATTTCCTGGCGAGCCAACGCGTCGGCGTTCTCGCCCTTCCGGAGGCGGACGCCCCGTACCTGTTCCCGATCTCGTACGGGTTCGACGGCGAGGATAGCCTCTATTTCACGTACGTCTCCGGCTCGAGCAGCCGAAAGCAACGGGCGACCGACGCGGCGGGGACGGCGAGTTTCCTCGTGTTCGCGGTCGATACGATGTACAGCTGGGAGAGCGTTCAGTTGACGGGCCGGCTCGAGCCGGTGTCGGAGTCGGCGTGGGACGACATCGAGGAACTTCTGGCCGACGTCTGGACGCCGGAGCTGTTCAAGAACGCCTCGCTGTCCGGTGACGTCGAACTGTACGAGTTCCGAATCGGGGACCGATCCGGCGTCAAACACCAGGGACTGCCACCCGGTCTCGAACCGAGCGGGACGTAGGATGACCCTCGAGTCTAGAGAGGGTAACTACGCCGTCTCGACCGGCGTCTTCACGATCGTCACTGGCCGTTCGGCCAGTCGGGCGACCCGTTCTGCGACGCTCCCGAGGAGCCGTCGGTACTCCTCCGACTGGTGTTTCGAGCCGATCACGGTGAGTCCGACGTCCGCCTCCTCGGCGTAGTCGATGATCTCCTCGTGGGGGACCCCGTGGCGGATCTCGGTCACCGTCGACAGGTCGGCCGCTGTGGCCCGCTCGGCGATCTCGTCGACGGCGTCGCGGCCGGCGTTCTCGAGGGCACCCTCGAGGCCCTCGAACTCGTGGACGTACTCGTCTCCCGGGTAGGAGCTGTACGCCTCCGCGTCGACGACGTACAGCACGTGCAGTTCCGCGTCGTACCGCGTCGCGGCGTCGATCGCGTGGTCGATGGCCCGATCGACGCCGGGACTCATGTCGGTTGGGAGCAGCAGTCGGTCGTACATGGGGTCGACCCACTCCGACGAGACACATAACTGTGGGTGTGGCGAGCACTCGTTTCGGTCGGCGTCGGCCGTCCTGGAGACGCCGGGGGCCATGCAGATCACCCCCCGATCCCCGATCGCTCCCATCGGTAGATTCATCACGATCACTGATCGTTCTCCGAACGTCATGAGCGGCGATCGGAGCCTCGGCGGAACGCTCCTGCTGATCGGAGCCGTGGCCGCAACCGGGTTCGTGTATCTCGGCCTCGTACCGCTGTATCTCTCCGCAGGCGATCCCGACAGGGCCGTCCGATCGATCGTCGTCGGCTGGATCCCCTACGCGCTCGTCTGGTATCTGCTCGGCCGACGCCTCTCCTCGCCGGAGCGGCTTCCGAACATGCGGGCGGCCGACGCCGGCCTCGCGCTCGTCCTCGTCTCCTTGCTCGCGAGTCTCGGACTCGACGCGTGGGGCTTTGCCCCCGAACTGATCCCGGAGGCACACGTCCTCCAGGCCGTCGGCACGTTCGTCGGGCTTGCACTCCTGGGCTGGGGCATCGGCCGACGGTCGAAAGCGCTCTCTCGAGACGAGTAGGTCGCGTCGAGCCCCCGCTCGAGCGGGCGACTGACAGCCGAGTATCCGACGGGATAGGTCGAGGGAACTTCCACCGCCGGTGTCCGTTTTGCGCTTACCCCTCTGCGGAGACGTCGGTGCCGTCGGAACTGACGACGAGGACGTCGCGCCCGCTGTGGCGGGTGACGCCTTCGGTGACGCTGCCGAGCATCATCCGGCCGATGCCCCCACGACCTCTCGTTCCCATGACGATAACGTCGACGTCGACCTCGTCGGCGTAGTCGATGATCTCCCGGACGGGAACGCCCTGGCGCACCTCGGTCGTCACCGGGACGTCGAGCTCATCGGCCCGGTCTGCTATCTGGGTGACGTACTCGTCTCCCCGCTCGCTGAGGACGTCGTCGGCGCTTGCGGTATCGCCCGGCAGCGCCACGGATCCGAGCGGCCCCGTCTCGACGACGCAGATCACGTCGACCGTCGCGTCCACCGTCTTGGCCAGTTCGAGCGCCGCCGCTGCGGCCGTCTCGGCGTAATCGCTCCCGTCCGTCGGAACGAGTATTCGATCGTACATACGTCGGCTAATTCGCCGTGGTACATAAAGCCAGGACGTAGTTATAGTAACAACTGCAACGAGTTACACACTGATCGCCGAACCGTCTGGCGATCAGGTGTGCACTGACTTGCAGTGGCTACTATAGCTGGCTCGCTCGAGCGGATCAGATCGCCACGACGGCCGATCGGGACCGACCCCTCGAGGTGAGTTCCGCGAGTGCTCCCGGGTGGCCGACGGGCCGGCGGCTTCGAAACGGATAGGGATGTCGAAACCGCTCACGATCGGAGAATCGCCGAGGATATGTATGCGCCCTGGGAATCGACGGTCACACATGGACGTAACTGCGATCGTCGATCGGGAATTCGACACGTACGACGAGGCGACGCCGGTATCGAAGCTCCGCGGGGCGTTCGAAGACACCGCGCGGAAAACGCTACTGATCACTCGTGACGGCGAGTTCGAGGGGATCGTCGCCCGACGCGACGTCCTCTCCTCCCACGAGAAGACGTCGCGAAAAGCACGCTCGCTCGTTCGCTCGGTGCCGACGATCGGTGCCGACGAGGACGTCCGCGAGGCCGCCCGGCTCATGATCGCCGGCGACACCCGCCTGCTGCCAGTCCTCGAGGGCGACGACCTCGTCGGCGTCGTCCGCGCCGACGACCTCCTCGGACACGTCCAGCCGTTCCTCTCGGTACTGGACGCCGACGACGTCGCCTCCTCGGACGTCGTCTCGGTCGAGCCGACGACCACGCTCGGGAAGGCCCTCGCGACGTTCCGAACCGAGCGCATCCAGCACCTGCCCGTCGTGAGCGAGGACGACCCCGAGGACGTCGTCGGGATCGTGAGCCTCGCGGACGTCCTCGAGTTTATCACGCGTGAGCTCCAGCGCTCGCAGGGCGGCGACCCCAACGACGACATGGACGCGAGCTCCGGCGGCCACCACGGCGGCTTCGGCGCTCGAGAGGGCGAAAGCGCCGACCTGCTCGAACTCCCCGTCCGCAACGTCATGATCGACACCCTCGGCACCGCGAGCCCGGACGACGATCTCGACGCCGTCCTCGAGACGATGCTCGAGTTCGGCGCCTCGTCCTCGATCGTCGTCGACGACGACGGCGCGCTCGCCGGCATCGTCACCAAGACGGACCTCCTCGAGTCGCTGACCTGGACCGAAGAACAGCGGCTCCCGGTCCAGGTGTTCGGCGCCGACCGCATGGCGGATACGAACCGCGAGGAACTCGGTGAACGGATCGAGAACGTCACCCGCAAGTTCCGTGACATGCGCGTCTTCGAGGCGAAAGTCCACTTCAAAAAGCACAAAGAACAGCTCCGCGGCGTCCCCCTGATCCACGCCCGCATCCGGCTGTTCACCGACAAGGGCCTGTTCGTCGCCGCCGACGAGGGCTACGGCGACCGCCACGCGTTCTCGCTCGCACTGAACGCGATCGAACGCCAGATCCTCGAGGGCAAGACCAACGGCAAGTCCAAGAAGCGGGCGAACCGCGAGAACCTCGAGAAGGTCTACGGCTGGTGGCTGAGCCCGTAGTCGTCGACTGAGGCTCGACTTCGACCCCCGATTTCCGTTTTCGAGGACGAGAGGAACGACTAACCGGGGGGCCGTCGACGTCTTCGACAGCTACTATGGGTGATTCGACCCCCGAAACGGAGACGTTGCTGGTCCCCATCTCGAGCGAGGAGACGGCCGACCGACAGCTGGAGACGGCCATCGACCTCGCCTGCGACCGATCGTATCGGATTCGCCTCCTCTACGTGCTCGAGGTGCCGCCGCAGCTATCGCTCCAGGACGGCCGGCGATACCTGCTCGAGGAGGAAACGGAGCGCCTGCTCGAGGAGAGTGCCGAGCGCGTCGCGGCTGCGGGCGTGCCGGTCGATCAGCGGATCCGGCTGGCCCGGGACGTCGGGGCTGGGATCCTCGGCGGTGCAGAAGAGTACGAGGTCGACGCAATCCTGATGGGATGGCGGGGCCGCCCACCCCGCGAACAGGTGATACTCGGGGGGTACCTCGATACGGTCCTGCGGTCGGCGCCGTGTGACGTCCTCGTCAAACGGATCAAGACGCCGACGCCCGACATCGACTCGATCCTCGTCTGTGTCGCCGGCGGCCCGCACGACGAGTATGCGGCCGAGACGGCCGGATCGATCGCCAGACGACACGACGCCTCGGTCACGCTCTTGCACGTCCACGACCCGGCAGAGCCGGAGCCCGGGAGAGACGAAGGGGCGGCCCTGCTCGCCAGAACGGAGCGACACCTCGAGGGCGTCGACCCCGTCGATCGCCGGCTCGTCGAGGCCGACGACGTCGCGGGGACGCTCACCGACTGGTCGGCCGACCACGACGTGACCTTCCTCGGCACCTCTCGCGGCGGCCTGCTCGAGCGGCAGCTCCTCGGGACGGTCTCCGAGGCGGTCGGCCGACACGCCGCCGGAACCGTCGTGCTGGCGAAACGGCACGAACCCGTTCCGTCGCGGCTTCGTCGGCTGTTTCGCCGAGACTGACAGCCGACAGCACGAGCCGGCGTCGCTCGTGTCCCTGCGGTCAGCGACCCTCGACGGGAGTGGCGATCGTCGGCGTCGTGCTCGAGAGAAAGCGGTCACGACGGCGTCGCTGGATAGAACGACACCGGAACCAAACGCTCCTATCAGTAGGAGATTCATTTCAACTTATCGTTCCCGCTGCCTCTATAAGGTCGGTCGTGGTCGGTTCCGCTGGTGAATTCAATGGCAGATCCGTGGTACGGTCACACGATGGCATCGGACGACGTGACGCAGTTTCTGAACGAGCAGGCGACGGGGGTGTTGTGTCTGGCACACGAGCGGCGAGCCTACGGCGTGCCGATCTCCTTTGCCTACGACGAGGACGGCGAGCGAGCGATCATGGACCTCGGCTTCGCCGAGGACAGCAAGAAACGCGAGTTCATCGAGACGACCGACGAGGTCTGTCTCACCGTCTACGAGTGGGAGGGCCCCCACGAGTGGACCAGCGTCGTAGTGAGCGGCGCGTTCGAGCCGGTCGACGAGTCCGATCTCGAGGAAGACGTCGAGGCGTGGTACCATCGCGTCGCCAAGGACATCGACGTCTCGGGCGGCGAGGTCGACCTCGAGTGGTACCAGCTCCACGCCGAGGACGTCTCCGGCGTCGCGTTGTACGAGTAAGCGCCGCGGCGACCTCGAGTCCCGCGTAGATACCGGCTTCGCTCGCCTGACGACGGCACGGCGACGGCCGGGCTAGGCCTTTCCGTCCGGTCGTGGTCGGGTCCTGCCGTGCGCTACATCGAAATCACGATCCCGTCGGGCAAACGCCGCCCGGTCCTCGACATTCTCGACGACGAGGGGATCGAGTACGTCGTCAGCGACGAGATCGGCCACCAGCAAACCGACGCCGTCGTTCGGTTCCCGCTCCCGACGCGAGCCGTCGAGGGTGTCCTCGATCGACTCGCCGAGGCCGACCTGTCGACCGCCCGCGTCGTCGTCATCGACGCCGAGACGGTGATCTCCGAGGAGTTCGACGAACTCCGGAAGCTTCACAGGCGGGGCACGACGACGGGCGAGCGCACCTCGAGACAGGTGCTCGTGACGAAAGCGGACGAACTCACGCCCGCGTTCTCGATCTACGTCGTGATGTTGCTGATCAGCGCGGTGGTCGCGACCGCGGGATTGCTCTCTGACTCGCCGGCCGTCGTCGTCGGCTCGATGGTGATCGCGCCGCTGCTCGGTCCGGCACTGGCCGCCAGCATCGGCATCGTCACCGGTGACGACGAGCTTCGGACGCGGGGCTTTCGGTATCAGGCCGTCGGCGTCGCCGTCGTCGTCGCTGCGTCGATCGGGCTCGCGACCCTGGCACGGCTCGCTGGGCTCGAGCCGGGCGGAGTCGACATCGTCGTCGTCGCCGAACTCGAGGAGCGCGTCTCGCCGAACCTGTTCTCGCTGGCGGTCGCACTCGGGGCCGGCGTCGCCGGCATCCTGAGTCTCACGCGTGGCTTCTCGGAGGCGATCGTCGGTGTGATGATCGCCGCGGCGCTTATTCCGCCTGCAGCCGCCGTCGGGATCACGACGGCCTGGGGGATGTACGGCGCGGCACTGGGGGCGTT
>LKMK01000061.1 GCA_001563805.1 Natrialbaceae archaeon B1-Br10_E2g2 | reverse complement strand
GCACGGAGGTCGGCGAGGAAGTCGGCCATCGCGTTCGCGGGCAGCCCCCAGTTCTTACAGAGCTTGTGCTGATCGTAGTGGGTCGGCTCGTCGAGTTCAGCCTCGAGCGTCGCACACAGTTCCCGGCCCTTCTCCGCGGTGGCGAACGCATCGGGAACGGCGTCACGGACGGCGGCGACGAACTCGCGGTCGCGGACGGAACCGAGCCAGACCGGGCCCGACGTGAGCAGTCGCTCGCCCTCGCAGTGGGGACAGGTCTCAAGCGGGTCGGCGACGAGTCCGGGGTCGGCCTCGCGGTAGAGACAGTCCTCGCAGTGATAGAGATAGCCGAGTTCGTCGACGGCGGCGTCGGCCGCGCTGGCCTTTCGATCGAGCTCGAGGTAGGTGCGGACGTAGTGGCTGGTCGCGTGGGTGAGCAGCGGTCGGACGCCGACGTCGAACCGGGCGGCGCTCCGGGCGAGCGCCGAGAGCAGGATGCGGACGCCCATCTCGGGGTGGTAGTCGGTGTTCTGCGGAACGGCGGAGTACGAGCGGACGCCGCTGGCGAAGTGAGCGCCACACAGCGGCGCGGTGTCGGTCGCGGTGACACAGACCAGGTCGCGACACCGGGCGAACGCCGCGTCGGCGAACGGCATCGGGGTCCCGTAGGGATCGAGGTCGATCACGTCGAACGCCTCGTCGTGTGCGAGCGCGTTGACGTTGCGGTGTTCGACGCGGGCCTCGAGGCCGTTTCGCTCGAGGTTCTCGCGGGCCAGGGAGACGGCGTCTGCCTCGAGATCACAGCAGGTGACGTCCCAGCCGTCGGCGGCGGCGCGAATCCCCCGGACGCCGCTTGCCGTCATCGCATCCAGGTACGACTCGGCGCGGTCCTCGCGGTCGCGAAACGCCCGCAGGGTCGCGATCGTCAGGTCCCGGTTCAGCTCCTGTCGGGGGTTGTAGAACACCGACTCCTCGACGCCCTCGGTCTGTTCGCCGGGGACCTCGAGTTCGATTCCGCCCTCGGTGACGCGCATATCACCTCTCGGCGACACCGGGCGAAAAACGGTGTGGTCTCGGCCGACGCGGCGTCGCGGGCGCGCTGGACGGGACAACCAAACCGATTTTACAGTTGGGTACAGAGGTCCGGTCGTGTCCGAGGACCCCGTCGAACGCTGGCAGGCCGCCCTCGAGGAGGACGGAGAGCTGACACCGGAGATCGTCGACCGGATCTCCCGACTCCACGGCGACCGCGGGGTTCGCGCCATCGAAGCCGTCGGCGAGGGGCGGGTGAAAGCCTACAGGGACTTCACGATCGTCGTCGGCTACGAGGACGAGTACATCGTCGAAGACGGCCGCTGTACCTGCAAGGATAGCGAGTACAATCTCGATCCTGACGATCCCACCGAACAGTGCTGGCACGCGCTGGCGGTCGCCATCGCCCGCCGGGTCGGTCACGTCGACTACCACGATATGTGGTACTCCGACGTCCGCGAGCTACTATGAGGAGCCGCCGCCGTCGCCGTCGGGTCAGGCTGACGCTGCCGTGTCGTCTTTTTCGGCCGTCTCGAGGAGGTTCGACGACCGGACGCGCCGGATCGTCTCGCGGACGACGTCGACGTTCTCGGGGCCGGCTCCGTAGACGATCCTGTCGGCGTGGGGGACGAGCTGGCACGTAAGCCCCGTCAATCGGTCGGCGTCCGCCTCGGGTGCCGAGACCTGAACGGCGAACGCAGCCTCGAGGTCGGCGAGTTCGCTCGCGAAACCGCGAGCCAGCGACTCGACCCAGTAGGTCGTCTCGTAGCCGATGCTACACAGCGGCACGAGGAACTCGTCGACGTGCGGGGCGAGCGCCGCGGGCTCGAGGCCGGCACGGGTCCGAAGGTGGCCGGGGTACGGGTCGGGGTACAGCGTCGCCGTCAGGTCGCCGTCGATCCGGTCGGCTGCGTCGGCGACGAAGCGCGTGATGACACCCGCACGCCAGTCGTTGCGGTCCGTACACTCGCTTTCGGCGAACCGTCGCCGACACCGCTCGCAGTGACAGAACGCCTCGCCGGGGAAGCCGAGCGTGGTGAGTCTGACGTCGCCGACGGCACCGACGGACTCGAGTCGCTCGAGCAGCGCCTCGCGGTGGGCCGGATCGGTCGGACAGACGGTGGCCCAGTGGTGGCCGTCGGTCTCGGGGACCGCGCGGGTCCCGTCGGCGGAGACGGCTACCCGATCCGGATTCTCGCGAACGGCAGCCGTGTCGCCCCAGCAGGCGACGGAGTTGATCGCGCCCGACAGCGGTTCCCGGCGGGTGCCGTCGACCTGGTCCGTGAGGTAGTACGTCTCGTCGGCGACGTCCGCTCGAGCGGGGTCGACGTCGTCGGTCAGGAGGCCGAACATATCGACTACTCCGAGCGAATATCCCATAAATTACCGTGCTAGACCGCCGGCGAGAGATGCGAACGTGCGGGCCGCCCCGACGACAGCGACCCGTCAGAGCGACCAGATCATGAAGAACGCGAGCAAGAGCAGCGCTGCAAGCGTTCCGACGATGATAATCGCTGCCTGTCGTCCCGTCGGCTCCGTCTCCTCGGGAATGCCGTCTCGAAACCGGATGTAACCGACGGCGACGAACGCGATTCCTGCTGCGAGCGTCGAACCGTCGTAGACGGAAGATGGAACTCCCTGTGCGAGTGCGGATATCACCATGTAGCCGCCGAGCGCCGCGAAGCCGACGCCCTGGAGCTGCCACCACTCGAGCGGTCGTCCCGCAATCGTCAGCCGTTCTCGGAGGCCGGCCGCCACGAACGTGAGCCCGCCGAAAAGCATCGCGATGCCCGCGGCGACGAGCGCGACGGCGGTAGCCGAGGCCGGTTCGGTTGCGAGGACCTCGAGGCTGTTCCAGAGCGACCAGACGAAGACGACGAGGAGGACGACGCCGAGGCCGAGACTCACCCGGCGTTCGAACGTGGACATAGCCGGAGAAACTGTCGGCAGGCTACTAACTGTGGCGCTCGCGGATCGAGCGTCAGACGGACTGTTGTAACTGTCTCAGTCCTCGGCGCAGATTTCGACGACGTTCCGCAGGATCTGCAGGCCCGTCTCACGCGCCCACCTTTTTCCCGCTCGGGTCGCCAAGGCCGACCGCTCACGGCAACAGTCTGGACCAACAAAGCCGCTCACTCCCGCCGGTCGTTCGCGGTCGGACTACTGGTCGCTACAGATCTCGACGAAGTTCCGCAGGATCTGCAGCCCCGTCTCGCCGCTCTTTTCGGGGTGGAACTGGGTTCCGAAGACGGTGCCGTCCTCGTTGGCCACGATCGACGGGAACTCACGGCCGTAGTCGGTCGTCGCGACTGCGGCGCCCTCGTCGTCGGGGACCGCGTAGTAGGAGTGAACGAAGTAGGCGTACTCCCCATTGACGCCCTCCACGAGGGGATGGTCGCGCTCGAGTGAGAGGTCGTTCCAGCCCATGTGGGGGACCTTCTGGCCCTCCGAGAAGCGAACGTTGGTTCCGGGGATCAGGTCGAGTCCCTCGACGGCTGACTCGCCGTCAGTGGTTCCTTCCTCGCTCGAGGTCAACAGCATCTGCATGCCGAGACAGATCCCGAACAGGGGCTGGCCCCGCTCGGAGACGGCCAGGAGGTCCTCGCGGATCGGGTCGGCGTTCTCGACGCCCTCGCGGAACGCGCCGACGCCAGGCAGGACGACCCCGTCGGCCGCGGCGAAGGCGTCCGGATCGTCGGTAATCTCGACGGCTGCGCCCGCTCGCTCTAAGCCGCGGGTGACGCTTCGGAGATTCCCCAGCCCGTAGTCGACGACGACGACGGAGGCGAGCGCTTCCTCGGGAGGGTTCGCGACGGTGCTCATACCCGATCTGCGCGTGCAGCGTTGAAGTGTATTGTCATTCGCGTAATTTCAGCTCCAGTAGGACTGCGTCGACCTCGAGCGGGCGACGCTCCACGGGTGCGACAAAGCCCGTCGGTCCTCCCGTACGGCTGGTCGCTCGGGCCACCGCGGATGGGGAAGTGGTCGGCTCTTCCGAAGGGGACGGGAGCGCGACGTGGCAACAGGAGTACGGCGTGACGACAGTATCGACCAGAGCCCGAACGGTTGAAGGAGTCGGCCACGAACACCACGCTATGGAACTGACGGGGACGATTCTACGGGGGCGGGAGTTCGAGCCCGTCGAGGGACGGGTCGTGATCGGCGACGACGGCCGGATCGAGGCGATCGAGGAGGCGTCGGTGCACAGTTCGAACATCGTCCTGCCGGCGTTCGTGAACGCCCACACGCACGTCGGCGACTCGATCGCCAAGGAGGCCGGCGGCGGGCTCTCGCTCGAGGAACTGGTCGCCCCGCCGGACGGGCTGAAACACCGGCTGCTCCGGGCGGCCTCGCGCGAGGACCTCGTCGCCGGGATGCGTCGGTCGCTCGAGTACATGCAACGGGGCGGGACCGCGGCCTGTCTCGACTTCCGGGAGGGTGACGTCGACGGCGTCGAGATGCTCCGGGCGGCCGCCGACGGCCTCGAGATCGATGCGCTCGCGTTCGCCCGCGGCTCGGTCGACGCGATGCGGGAAGGGGACGGCTTCGGCGCCAGCGGGGCCAACGACGCCGACTTCGGCCGCGAACGGAGGGCGACCCGGGCGGCGGGAAAGCCGTTCGGCATCCACGCCGGCGAGGTCGACGAGAGCGACATCCACCCCGCACTCGACCTCGATCCGGACTTTCTGGTCCACGTCGTCCACCCCCAGCCGGTTCACCTCGAGCGAATCGCGGATAGCGAGGTCCCCATCGTGGTCTGTCCGCGCTCGAACCTCGTCACCGGGGTCGGACTCTCGCCGTACGAGGACCTCGCCGAGCGGACGACGCTCGCACTCGGGACCGACAACGTGATGCTCAACTCGCCGTCGATGTTCCGGGAGATGGCGTTTCTCTCGAAGCTCTCCGACCTCCCGGCCGACGAAATCCTCCGAATGGCGACCGTCAACGGGGCCGAGCTCGCCGACCTCGAGTACGGCCTGCTCGAGCCCGGCCGCGAGGCGCGGCTGCTGGTCCTCGATGGCGATTCCGACAACCTCGCTGGCGCTCGAGACCCCGTCAGGGCGGTCGTTCGCCGGGCGAGCGTCGACGACGTTCGCGACGTCGTTTTTGCCGGGGCGACGGAGTAAGGGCAGGGTCCGGTCACGGCGTCGAAATCGCCAGGACTCGCCGAAACAGTCACTATCGTTCGTGATAACGTTTATACACCCTGGCGAGGTACGGTAGGACGTACCACGATGTACGACCGGATCCTCGTCCCGACGGACGGCTCCTCGGAGGTCGAACGGGCGTTCGAGTACGCGTTCGACCTCGCTCGAGCCCACGGCGCGACGATCCAGACGCTCTACGTCGTCAACGCCGCGGGCTACAGCGGGCTCCCCATGGAGACCGCCTGGGAGGGGATCAGCGACGCCCTCCACGACGACGGGGAGGCCGCAGTGAGGCGGGTCGAGGAACTCGCACCGCCGGAGGTTCCCGTCGAAACGGACATCCTCGAGGGGTCGCCGAGTCGCGTCATCGTCGAAGAGGCGAGCCGAAGCGACTGCGACCTCGTCGTCATGGGCACCCACGGCCGCGGCGGCATCGATCGGCTCTTGCTCGGCAGCGTCACCGAGCGCGTCGTCAGACGTGCTCCCGTGCCCGTCCTCACGGTGCAGGTCGGCCCCCAGTTCGAGGACGAACCCCCGGAGACGTCGTCTCGCGCGACGATGGAGTGAGCCGAACGATCGCACTTCTCGCGAGCGGGAGTCGCACCTAATTGGTAGGAAAGTGCCGTAGCCGAGTGGACTCAGACCGGCCGGAGGTGTTCGCAGTCGCCGGCGGTAACCGTCACCCGGCCGTCGTCGGTCTCGAGCACGAGCGCCCCCGAGTCGGTGACCTCGACCGCGTCGCCGACGACCGCCCCCGACGGACGATCCACGCGAACCCGCTGACCCAGCGTCAGCGAGCGGTCCCGCCAGGCGGGGACGACCGACTCGAGGTCGCTCCGGAGGTCGTCGAACGACTCGAGCAGTCGCTGGACGAACAGCCGCCGGTCGACGTCGCCGACCTCCTCGCGGATGCTGGTCGCGGTCTCGGGGAGGGCTTCGGCGTCGATGTTCGCGTTGATCCCGATGCCGACGACGAGCCACTCGACGCGGTCGGTTTCCCCTTCCATCTCCGTGAGGATGCCCGCGAGCTTTCGGTAGGCGCTCTCGTCGTCGAGGGGGACGACGACGTCGTTCGGCCACTTGATCCGGGCGTCGACGCCCGCCTCGCGGGCAGCCCGTGCCGTCGCCACCGACGCCGCGAGCGTAAAGAGCGGTGCCCGTGCCGGGGCGACGGCCGGCCGGTTGACGACGCTCACCCAGACGCCGCCCGACGGCGCCGTCCACGCACGCTCGAGGCGACCGCGACCGCCGACCTGTTCGTCCGCGAGGACGGCCACGTCGCCAACCCCCTCGGTGGCCAGCTCGCGTGCGCGATCGTTCGTGCTCCCGATCGAGTCGTGGTACTCGAGTTCGAACGGGGCCTCGAGCCCGAACTCGACCGCCTCGCCGTTGTACGTGCCGACCTCGAGGAGTTCGTAGCCGCCGGGCCCGCCCTCGATCTCGAACCCCGCCTCGCGGAGTTCGTCGACGTGCTTCCAGACCGCAGCGCGGGAGATCTCGAGGGCCTCGGCGAGATCGGGTCCCGAAACCGGCCCGTCGGCGATCGCCTCGAGGATCGCGCGTCGCGTCTCGTGCATATCTACCGAGGGGAGCCGCGACCATTTCAATCGGCCGGGTCCTCGCCGAGGGTAGTTGTGTGGCCCCGTAGCCCCTCGTATTCCGTCAGCTGTGGTAGACGGTCCGGCCCTGCGACCTGTTCGGCAGGAGTCCGATCCATAGGCTTTTGCGGACCGCTGACGCAGAATTAACCACGCAGCGTAGCGTGTTAGCATACACTATGAAAATTGGAACGCGCTGTACCGTCTGTCACGCCCGGGTCGACGACGTCGACGTCGTCATCTGTGAGACCTGCGGCCGCGGCGTCCACGAACCGTGCCAGGAGTACGAAACGAGATTCGAGTGTCGCTACTGCGCCGAGGAGCCGTGGATCGACGCGCTCGAGTTCTGAACCGAATTTTTCGAGGGACACGGGCCCGGCGATCACCCCAGCGACAGTCACCCCGCCGTCACAGGAGGTGGTCGGCGATGATGTTCTTCTGGATCTCGCTGGTTCCGTCGTAGAGCTTCGTGATCCTGGCGTCCCGATAGAACCGTTCGACGGGGTGGTCGGCGACGTAGCCCGCCCCGCCGTGGACCTGCAACGCGTCGTCGGTCACCTCGACGGCTCGCTCGCTGGCGAACAGCTTGGCCATCGACGCCAGTTTCGTCGCCAGCGCGTCGTCGCCGGACTCGAGGGCGGCCCCCGCCCGATACGTCAGCGAGCGCGCCGCCTCGACGTTCGTCGCCATCTCCGCGATCGTGTGTCCGATCGCCTGGAAGTCTGCGATCGGCCCGCCGAACTGCTCTCGCTCGCCCGCGTAGTCGATCGCCTCCTCGAGTGCCGCCTGGGCGACGCCGGTCGCCTGAGCGGCGACGTCGGCCCGGGCGGGGCCGAAGAAGTCCATCAGCTGGTAGAAGCCGCGGTCGACCTCGCCGACGACGTTTTCGTCGGGAACGCGGAGGCCGTCGAGGACGATCTCGGCGGTGTCCTGGGCCTCGATCCCGAGTTTGTTCGTGATCGTCGTCGCCTCGTAGCCGTCGACGTCCGTCGGCGTGAGAAACGCCGTGATCCCGCGGTGGCCGTCGCCGGGCGAGGTTTTCGCCATCACGATCGCGACGTCGGCGACCGTGCCGTTCGTGATCCACATCTTCTGACCGTCGATCACCCACTCGTCGCCGTCCTTCTCCGCGGCTTCGCCGCTCTGTTCCGAGGCGCTTCGCGCCTCGCTCTTCTCGGCGCGGGTCTCCATCCCGGCAACGTTCGAGCCGTGTGCTGGCTCCGAGATCCCGGTCGCGATCGGCGTCTCGCCGGCCGTGATCTTCGGCAGCCACGTCTCGCACATCCACTCCTCGCCGTACTCGAGCAGCATTCCGGTCCCGAAGTCGGCCGCCGCGATCGAGCCGCCGACGCCGGGGTCGGCCCGCCAGAGCTCCTCGGTGACGAGCAGCGTCGAAATCGCGTCCATGCCGGCCCCGCCGTACGCCTCGGGGACGTGTGGCGCCACGAGATCGAGGGCCGCCGCGGCCTCGAGCAGGTCGGCGGGGTAGCGCTGATCGTCCTCGTACGCCGCCGCAACCGGCCGGATCTCGGCCTCGCCGAACTCCCTGACCGCGTCTCGGATGACCTCCTGTTCGGGCGTGAGTTGAAAGACCATACCACAGCCACCGCCTCGAGCCTCGTCAAGCCATCGGCGACTCGAGGGTGAGTCGACAGCGTGGGCTTATCGAGGAAGAACCGTCGAAAAGGGCGCCAGTCGGTCGCGACGCGGGCTACGCGCGGAGTTCGCGCAGCTTCTCGCGGCCCGGGGCGATCAGTTCGTCGAGATACGTCGCGAGCGTGCCCTTCGCGTCGGCGGGGTGGAGTTCACCGGACTCGAGGTCTGCGGCCAGCGTCTCGAAGTCGTCGTAGGTGAGGTCGCCGCCGTACTTCTCGGGGCGTTCGACGACGATCTCGTCGAACCGCGGGAAGACGTGGTACTCGAACAGTTCGAGCACGGGGTTCTCGAGGTCGTCGTCGGGGTCGCGCGTCGGCGGACAGAACGCCGAGTTGACCTTCTCCTCGAGGTCGTCGGTCGAGTCCTCCATCGAGATGGTGACGCCCTCACTCGAGGACATCTTCCCCTCGCCGCTGGTGAGATCGGCGACGATGGGCGTGTGCAGGCAGGGCCGAACCTCGTAGCCCAGCTCGGGCAGTTCCTCGCGGGCGAGCATGTGAACTTTGCGCTGGTCGAGCCCACCGACGGCCAGATCGAGGTCGAGGTACTCGATGTCCAGACACTGCATCAGCGGGTAGACGAGGTGGCTGACCTTCGCCGTCTCACCGCTCTGGAGTTCGGCCATCGCACGCTGGGCGCGGTTCATCGTCGTCGACAGCTCGAGCTGGTGCAGATCGAGGGTGTAGTCCTCCTCGAGCTGGAACTCCGAGCCGTAGACGAACTCCGTGTTCGCCTCGTCGAGGCCGTAGGCGACGAACTGGGCTTGCATCTGCTCGGCCGTCTCGCGGATCTCCTCGAAGGTGCCCTTGCCGTTCAGGTAGGCGTGGACGTCCGCCAGCAGGACGACGACCTCCAGCCCCGCCTCCTGGAGGTCGATCAGCTTGTTCGCCGTCAGGAGATGCCCCAGGTGGAGCACGCCGGAGGGCTCGTAGCCGACGTAGACCCGTTTCCCCTCGGGCTCGTCGGCGAGTTCGCGCACCTCCGCCTCGGTGACGACCTCCTCGGCGTTCCGCGTGATCAGGTCGTAGGTATCCATCACTGTCTGCGTAGAATCAGCGGACGGATTTATGACTTTGTGAACGACGCTCGGCTACCGGCGGGCCACACCGGCCGACGTTAAAACGGCTTCAACACCGACTCGACGCGGTCACGTGCCGTCCCTGCCAGGTAGCCAGTCGCCGCGCCGACGCCGGCGCCGACCGCACCGCCGGCTGGGCCGGCGACGCCGCCGACTTTGCCGCCCAGCTTCGCTCCGTCGGCCGCACCCCTGGAGGCGTGTTTCGATCGTAGACACGGTGGCTCGAGTGAGACCATACCCGATCGGTTCGAACGCCGACGAAATAACCGTTGGCATAGGCTTCCTCGAGCCCGCCGCTCGAGGTTCGGATCGGCCCGACCGGCTGCCACGCCGCCACGGCCGGATCGTCGGTCGGCTCCCGGTTCACTCCGCGACCGCCTCGAGAAACGAGAAGGGGTCGGCCGTGACCAGCCGATCGGAGACGTTGCCGGCAAAGGGAGTCGACTGATCGGGGCCGAGCTCGAGCACCTGAGCGCCGGCGTCGAAATCGACGTCGTCGAGTTCGAGCCAGAACGCGTTCGGCATGAGGGCCGACTCGAAGTAGTAGATGCGATCCTCGTGATCCGCGACCGTTCGCCAGCGCGTCGAGGAGATGTGTGGCTGGTCGGGGGTCGAGATTCCGTAGGGAACCGAGACGTTCCGAAGGACGCTGAACACGCCGGCAGTCGCCGTTCGCCGGTCGTCGACCGTGGGAATGGCGTCGACGTAGAAGCGAGCCCGCACGAACCGATCTGCAGGCCGGTTCGTCCCCGGCAGCATGACGGTGCCGCCGATCTCCTCCCAGTACTCGGCCAGAGCGAGTTGGTCGTCGAACGTCGGCGAGTTGGTCATCACCTGATACTCACGGTCGTGGTGGACGACGAGTTCGCCGTCGATGAACTCGACGATCGCGCTGTCACCGGTGGCATCCGACAGCGAGAGGTGCAACGTCGCCAGTCGATCCTCTCCCGGCACGTGCTCGGTCACGATCACGAACTCCTCCTTACGGATGTGCTCGACCGCCTCCGCCACGGTAGCGAAGGTATCGAGAACGTACTGGGCCCACACCGAAAGCGACATCGCAGGTTCCTCGCCGTCCCAGTCCGGGTACACCGACTCGGAGAGCCACAGGAGGTTCGCGACCAGCCCCGCTTCGTTCATCCCGTCGGTCGTGGCAACGTCGTATGCGGTGGCGACCACACTTCCGTACTGGGCGGTCCAGGGTACCGAATTCGGGCCTGCCCGCCCGTCCCGTTCGATCCCGCGGGGCAACACCCAGATGTTCGTGCCGATGTCTTCGTTCCAATCCATCGATCGACCGGTGAGCACGCGGTCGCCGTTTCCGAGGTAGACCAGCCGAGTACACATCAGCGTTCGACCTCCCCGGCGACGGCCAGCGCTCGCAGTCGTCCGAAAACGGTATCCATGTCCACGGAACGCACACCGATCGGCGTGATAAGCGTTTCACACGACCGTCAGTACGTTTCAGGCGAGGAGAAAACCCAGCGCAAACTAGAGACCGCGTCGAATCCGTTCTTCGGCGGCCTCGAGCGCCCGCTCCCGGTCGAAGCCCTCGACGATCTCCCGGAGGTCGCCCTCGTCGGCGTCGGCCAGCTCGAGTGCGTGGTCGGTCACGTTCGGCACGGCGCGGATGATGTTGTCGACGATCGGCACCTCGGCGACCTGTGGCGACCGCGAGAGCGGATTGAGGTCGATGACGATCTCCGTCTTGTCCATCGCCTCGAGCGCCTCGGCGCGGTCGCCGTCCTCGAGGGGGACGACGACGACGTCGGCCGCGTAGATGCCGTCTTCGTCGACCTTCGCCCGCTGGTGGTCGAGGTTGGGGATGCTGGCATCGGCTTCGAGACCCTTGACGTCCGTCGCGCCGTGCTCACGGAGGTGATCCGCGATGGCCTGCATGCGCTCGGGTGTCCGGTTGAAGAGGTTGACCTCGAGGTCGGCGTCGACGGCCGCCGCGAGGTCGACCATCTCGCCGGGGACGAGCGCCGCGACGTTCCCGTTGATCGACAGCACAGGATGGTCGGCGAGCAGGAGATGCGCCGCGGCCGCGCGTTCGGCCGCGTCCGCGCTCGGGATCGTCTTTTCGCCGAGCAGGTAGTCGAAGGCGCTGCCCCGCCCCTCGGCGTGCATCCCCTGGAGGTGAGTGATGCCCTTCTCGACGCCCTTCTCGATGCGGTGGCGGGTGAGCAGGTCCTGATACCGGGGGTGGTCCTCCGGAATCTCGTCTTCGTGCTCGACCTCCGCGGAGACCGTGTCGTACTCGCTCACGAGCGGTATCTCGAGATGGGTAATAAAAAACCGACCGATTGTCCAGTCGCCGCACGCGACGACCGCCTCGGGGCCCGAGGTCAGTCGGTGAACGTGATCCAGCCGTCGGGGGCGTGGGCTTTCACGTCGTTCATCGCTTCGCGGGCCTCGGTCCGGGTCCCGTAGCGCTGGGTGCTCTCGGCCATCGTCGTCCCGTACTCGTCGATCAGCTGCCAGACCCAGCCGTCGCCGTCGTCGGCCGCGTGCAACTCGAAGGAGACCTCGTCGATCTCGATGATGCTCGCCGACTCGATCACCTCGCGGACGTCGGAGAGGGCGTCGCGGGCTGCCTCGCTCGAGTCGTAGGTCTCCGTCCCCGTCGCGACGATCCGGCCGTCGCCGTCGAGTAGCCGCCAGCGCCACTCGCCGTCGTCGCTTGTGGCCAGTTCGAACGACGCGACGTCGAAGTCGACCCGGCCCGCCATCGGCGCGAGCTGTCTGACGTCCTCGATCGTCGCGAACACGTCCTCTTTGTCGGCGGCGGCCTCGACGGAACTCGCGATCGCCTCGCGCTCGCGGTCGACGAGCCGCCAGTGCCAGCCCTCGTCGTCCTCGAGTCGGATCACGGCGTCCTCGATCGCGAAGACGGGCGCGTCGGCGACGTGGTCCTCGAGGTCCTCGACGGCCGCACGAGCGCGATCGCGGTCGGGGTAGCTCACCGTCGCGTCGGCGAGTTCCTCGCGGTCACGGTCGAGCAGTCGGAACCGCCACTCGTCGGCGCCGTAGAGCTGGACGGCGACGTCGCCGATAGTGTATCGACGACCCTCGGCGGCCACCTCGCGGAGCCGCGAGAGGTCCTCGACGAGTTCGTCCCGCGTCGGATACTCGAGGTCGGAGACGGCGACGGTCTCGCCCGACGGGAGGACGAATCGCCAGTGCCAGTCGTCGACCGCGTACGGCTGGAAGATGGGCCGTTCCATCGTCCGGACGTCCGAATCGAGGTGCTCGAGCAGGCGGTCCATCGCCTCGCGTGCGGCGCTGCGGCTCGGGTGGGTGGCCGGATCCTCGGCGACGAGTTTGCCACCTTCGTCGATCAACCGCCAGCCCCACTCGTCGTTCGCGTCGACGAACAGTTCGAACGCTGCGGTCTCGATCTCGAGCAGTTCGGCCTCGGGCGCCTCCTCTTTGAGCGTCATCATCGCCTCGGCGGCCTCTCCGCGAGAGGTGTGTTCCTGCCCGCTGTCGGCCAGCACGTTGCCGTCCTCGTCGATCAGCCGCCAGCGCCACTCGCCGGAATCGGCCTCGTAGACCTGGAACGCGGCGTGTTCGAACTCGATGAGGTCGGCCTCGCTGGCCTGCTCGCGGACGCGCTCGATCGCCTCGCTCGCCGTCTCGGCATCGGGGTGTGGTTCGGTGCTCGCGGCGACGACCTCGCGGTCTTCGGTGACGAGTCGCCAGTGCCACTCCTCGGGCGCTTCGTCGTACTCGAGCGTGGTGCCGCCGTCCGTCGTCGCGACGGGTTCGTCGGCCGTCGCCGGAAGGTCGTCGCGACCGTCCGAGGCCGCCGGCTCGTCGGCGGCGGGGTAGACCTCGTACTCGGCGTCGTCGATCTCGACGACGTCGGCCTCGCGTGCGCGGTCGCTGAACTGGCTGGCACTCGCGGCGACGGCGTCCCGGCCCGTCGCCGTCTCCGGATCTCGAGCGACGATGGTCTCGGTCTCGTCGACGAGTCGCCAGCGCCAGGTCGAACCCGTCGCGTACAGTTCGTAGGCAGGCTCGCCGGCGACGACGATCGCCGCCGACTCGAGTTCCGGCAAGAGGGCTTCGACGGCCTCCTCGGCGTCCCGTCGGGCGTCGAACGCGTCGGAACTGTCCGCGACGACCGCATCGTCTGCGTCGACGAAGCGCCAGGCCCACTCGTCGGCGCGCTCGTAGAGTTCGACACCGACGTGTTCGACGTCGAGAACGCGTGCGCCGTCGAACCGCTCGGCGAACGTCTTCGCGGCCTCCTCGGCGCGCTCCTGATTGCCGTGGCCGGACTCGCCGCGGGCCAGCGGCGTTCGCTCGTCGTCGATCAGCGTCCAGTACCAGCGGTCGCGGTCGGTCTCGTAGGTGAACGCCGCGCCGTCGATCTCGATGACGTCCGCCTCCGGGCCGCGGTCTTTGAGGAAGCTCACCGACTCTTCGGCGTCGTCGCGGGCGGCGAACTCGCGGGCGCAGGCACCGACGACGCTCCCGTCGTCACGGGCGAGCGTCCACTGCCAGCTCCCGTCGCGATCCTCATAAAGCCGGAACGCCGAGGTGGTCAACTCGAGCAGCCCCGCGGAGCTGATCCGGGACTGGACGCGCTCGATGTCGGCCGTCGCGTCCGGCCGCGTCACCGCGCTCCCGTCGCTCTTGGCCAGCGCCTCGAGGTGGAGGACGTGCCAGGTCCAGTCACCCGCCTCGTCACGGAAAACGGCGAACTGGGCACCCTCGAGGGCGTCGCCGGTCATCACCGGCGGGTCCTCGGTCTGGCCGACCTCTTCGACGAACATCCCCCGCTGGCCGGTGACGACGGGGACGAGCGCCGTGACGCCCGCGATGATCCCGATTCCGACCGAGTAGACCGCGATCACCTCGACGCTGTAGTCGG
>LKMK01000060.1 GCA_001563805.1 Natrialbaceae archaeon B1-Br10_E2g2 | reverse complement strand
TCCTCGAGCGTCCCGCCGCGGTCCTCGTAGGTCTCGAGGACGGCCCGGGTCTGGTCGACCATCGGCTGTGGCGGGAAGACGTCCTCGCCGGGCCAGCCGGGCACCTGGCCCATCCGGCCGAGCGTCCCGAGGTCGAACAGGGACTCGTTGGAGACGATCTGGTCGGCGTCGCCGCGGAGCCACAGAACGAGGGGTTTCTCGTCGGGGTCGATCTCGGTGATCGACGAGAGGTCGAAGTACTTCGGCGAGATCGCGTTGTTGACGCCCGTCGCATCCGGGGCGATGCCCGGCCAGTTCTCGCTCCCGATTGCGGCCCCCGGATAGTTCTCGTCACCGGTGGCCGTATCGAGCATCCCCGTCAGGTACGACTCCTCGCGCGTTTCGTCGAAGCCGTGTGACGGGGCGACGTAGAACGTCCGCAGGACTTTTCGGGGTGTGGCCTCCCCGCCCTCGCTTCGGTCGCGGTCGGCGAGGGCGGCGACGAACTCGTCGTCGCCGATTCCCCCGCCCGAACCGGCGTAGTCGTCGAAACAGGGCGTCCCCTCGAGGTCGGTCGTCCCGCCGAAGCCGTACGGTGAGACGGGGTTGACGAGCACCAGCGCGTCGACGTCTCGGGGGTGATCGAGCGCGTACTGCATCGCGACGCCCCCGCCCAGCGACCAGCCGACGAGGGTGATCGGCTCGTCGACCTCGAGTGCCTCGAACAGCGCCCGGAGATCCGCGACGAAGTCGCCGACCCCGTTGGTCGCGTCGACCGGCTTCGTCTCCGAGTCACCGTATCCACGCAGGTCGGGCGCGATCGCCCGGTACTCGTCGGGAACGTCGGCGAGTACGTGGTCGAAAAAACGCGAGGAGGAGACGTTTCCGTGCAGAAAGACGACCGTGTCGTCGCTCGCAGCCTCGCTCGACTCGAGGAGGTGGGTCTCGAGGCGGGCGGTCGGGACGGTCCGTGAGTCGACGCCGGCGGGCGTGTCGTCTCGTGTCATAGCCCGCCGTACCACGGCGGGTGTGATAACTGTCAGGCCCGAAATCGATCCGCGGGGGATCGCCACCGCGTGGGCGCCGTATTCGACTCGCAGGCCGGACTGCCGCCGAGTTAGAGGCGGTCGATGACGGCCTGTGTGACGTCCTCGGTCGACGCGTCGCCGCCCAGATCGGGCGTTCGCGGCCCCTCCTCGAGCGTGGCTTCGACCGCCGTCTCGACGGCGGCGGCCTCGTCGTCGTAGCCGAGGTACTCGAGCAGCATGGCGGCGGAGATGATCGTCGCGGCGGGGTTCGCGACGCCCTCGCCGGCGATGTCGGGCGCGGAGCCGTGGACGGGTTCGAACAGGGCGCGGTCGCGGCCGACGTTCGCGCTGGGGAGCAAGCCGAGACCACCGACGAGGCCGGCTGCGAGGTCCGAGAGGACGTCACCCGCGAGGTTCGGACAGACGACGACGTCGAACTGCGCCGGATCGAGACAGACGTGGGTCGCGAACGCGTCCATCAGCACCTCGTCGGTCTCGACGCCGTTCTCGGTGGCGACCTCGGCGACGGTATCGCGGAAGAGGCCGTCCGTCTCGCGCATCACGTTCGCCTTGTGGGCGATCGTGAAGCCGTCGTGGTCGTCGCCGGAGACGTACTCACAGGCGAACTCCGCGAGGTCGCGAGACGCCGACTCCGTGACGACGCGGGTCAGCGTCGAGACGTCCTGGGTCAGGCGGTCCTCGTGACCCGAGTAGACGCCCTCGGTGTTCTCCCGGAGGAATACCAGATCCGTCTCCGGGCGAAGTGCGTCGACGCCGGGGTAGGCTTTTGCGGGGCGGATGTTGACGAACGAGCCGACGGCCTCCCGCAGCGGGAGGATCACGTCCGCGGCCGTCTCGCCGACGGCGCCGAACAGCGTCGCGTCCGCTTCCGCCGCGAGGTCGTAGGTCTCCTGGGGCAACGGCTCGCCGGTCTCCTCGGCGACGGCGTCGCCCGCGTCCGCCTCGACGAACTCGAAGTCGAGCTCGAGCGCGCGAAGGACGTCGACGGCCGCGGGGGTGACTTCCTGCCCGATCCCATCGCCGGGAATGACGACGATCTCGTGTGTCATACAGAGGCGGTGGCAGCGGGCGTGGGAAAGTGATTCGGTTCCCGTCCCGGGTCGGCCGCGGGCCCCTCGCAGGTCTCGCCCGGGTCACAAGAACGATACCCCACCCGTTCGTACTTCATGATATGAACCCCGAAACCAGGGTCCAGGTCGAAGACGTGATGTCGTCGCCGCTCGAGACCATCTCGAAGGACGCGACGGTTCAGGAAGCCGCCGAACGGATGTGTGAGGAGGAGATCAGCGCGCTCGTCGTCACCACACACCCGCCGTCGATCGTCACCAGCACGGACGTCCTCGAGGTCGCTGCCGAGAATCGAACCGCCGGGGACGTGCCGGTGACCGAGGTGATGACGGAGTCGGTCGAGACCGTGCCGCCGGACATCTACCTGGAGGAGGTCGCCGCGATGATGACCACGTTCGGCATCAAACACCTGCCGGTGACGGACGAAGACGACGAGTACGTCGGGATGATCTCCTCGACGGATGTGACAGAACAGCTTTCCTGAACGAACCGGCGAGAAACGAACCGGATCGAGGCGCTACTCGGCTTCCGGGATCGCCGATTCCGGAACGTACGGCAGCTCCTCGGCTTTCTTTCGCACTTCGCCGGCGTTCGACTTCATCAGCGCCGTCGTGTCCCAGACGCCCTCGACGAGCGCCTTGCGCTGGGCGTCGTCGACGGTGACGTCGATCGTGGTGTCGCCGTAGGTAACCGTCTCGGCCTCGACGTCGATCTCGAGTTTCTCGTCGGGGTTCTCGTCGACCCACGCCTGGAGCTCCTCGATCGTCTCGCTGTCGGCGGTGACGGTCGGGATCCCGAGGGCGAGACAGTTGCCCGCGAAGATCTCGGCGAAGCTCTCGCCGATGATCGCGTCGATCCCCCAGCGCATCAGCGCCTGCGGGGCGTGCTCGCGGGAAGAGCCACAGCCGAAGTTGCTGTTGACGACCATCACCGACGAGTCCTGGAACCGATCCTCGTTCATCGGGTGGTCTTTCTGGTTGTCGTCGTCGTCGAACCGCAGATCGAAGAACGCGAACTCGCCGAGTCCGTCGAAGGTGACGACCTTCATGAACCGGGCGGGGATGATCTGGTCGGTGTCGATGTCGTTACCCTGGATCGGGATCCCCGAGCCGGAGACGGCGTCGACTTCCGGAATCTCGACCTAGTCGCCGCCGTCGGTTCGGATCTCCCGTTGGTCGGTCTCGCGGCTCATGCAGTCTGCACCTCCTTCAGTTCGCGTACGTCAGTTACCTCTCCGGTGACCGCCGCCGCGGCGACCATCTGCGGGTTCATCAGGACGGTGCGGCCGTCCTTGCTGCCCTGCCGGCCGACGAAGTTCCGGTTCGAGGAGGAGGCGCTCGCCTCGTCGCCCTCGAGTTGGTCTTCGTTCATGCCGAGACACATCGAACAGCCGGCGTTGCGCCACTCGAAGCCGGCGTCCTCGAAGATGGCTTTCAGGCCTTCCTCCTCGGCAGCGCGCTGGACGCGCTGGCTGCCGGGGACGACCAGTGCACGGACGTCATCGTCGACCTGTCGGCCCTCGACGATCTCGGCGGCCCCACGCAGGTCGGGCAGGCGAGCGTTCGTACAGGAGCCGAGGAAGGCGACGTCGATGTCGTAGCCTGCCATCGTCTCGCCGGGCTCGACGCCCATGTGTTCCTGCGCGCGTCGGGCGGTGTCCTGTTTCTCCTCGGGCAGGTCCTCGGGGGCAGGGATCGGCTCGGTGACGCCGACGCCCTGGCCGGGCGTGGTTCCCCACGTGACGACCGGCTCGAGTTCGCTCGCGTCGATGGTGACGACGTCGTCGTACTCGGCGTCGTCGTCCGAGCGGATCGACTCCCAGTAGGGTTTGAGTTCGTCGAATTTCTCGGGGTTATCCTGGAAGTAGTCGGTCCGCTCGAGCCACTCGTAGGTGGTCTCGTCGGGGTTGACGTAGCCCGCACGGGCGCCGCCCTCGATCGACATGTTACAGATCGACATGCGACCCTCCATCCCGAGGTTTTCGATGGCCTCGCCGGCGTACTCGTAGACGTAGCCGACGCCGCCTTCGGTCCCGAGTCGGCGGATGATCTCGAGGATGATGTCTTTCGCCTCGACGCCCTCGCCGAGTTCGCCGTCGACCTGGATCTTGCGGACCTTCTGTTTCTCCATCGCGACGGTGCCCGTCGCGAGCACGTCCCGGATCTGGCTCGTACCGATCCCGAACGCGAGCGCGCCGAACGCGCCGTGGGTCGAGGTGTGGCTGTCGCCACAGACGATCGTCTTGCCGGGCTGGGTGAGTCCCTGCTCCGGGCCGATGACGTGGACGATGCCCTGGTCGCCCGAGGTCGGGTCCGAGAAGTCGATGCCCGCATCGCGGACGTTCTTCTCGAGTTCGGACATCATCTCCTCGGCCGCGTCCTCTTCGTAGGGACGGGACTGGTCGGCCGTCGGAACGATGTGGTCGACCGTCGCGTGGGTCAGCTTCGGGAACGCGACCTCGAGGTCGCGCTCGCGGAGCATCCCGAACGCCTGCGGGCTCGTCACCTCGTGGATGAGATGCAGCCCGACGAACAGCTGGTCCTGTCCGGTCGGCAGCGTCGTCACCGTGTGGCGATCCCAGACCTTGTCGTACAGGGTTCCCTCGCTCATTCTTCGTCCTCTACGTCGCGCGCTCGACCGCGTTCGAAGACGCGGTTCGCGTCGTCGGCGTCGTGTGGCGGCGTGTGATCCACGTCGGCCATCGTTCGGGTCTGGTTCGTGTGAGCGGCGTCGTCGGTCGCAGCCGGCTCACCGCCGTCCGCGGCGACGATCGGCCCGCGACTGAACAGTTGCCCAGCCGTCTCACCCGTATACGGGTTCGTGTGGCTGATGTCTGCCATCGTGTCGGTTGTGTCGTCTGTCATTGTGTCGTAGCTGGTGTGATCGATCAGTCGTCCGCCTGCACCTGGACGGACTCGTCTTCGGTTTCCTCCTCGTCGTCGGCCCACGCGAACAGTTCGCGCAGTCGTTCGCCGACCTCCTCGATCTCGTGGTTCTGTTCGGCCGCGCGGAGCTGGCTGTAGGTCGGTCGGCCGGCCTGGTTCTCGAGGATCCACTCGCGAGCGAACTCGCCGTTCTGGACTTCCTCGAGGACCTCGTCCATGTTCTCGCGGACCGTCTCGTCGACGATGCGGTCGCCGCGGGTGAGGCCGCCGTACTCGGCCGTATCGGAGACGGAGTTCCACATCTCCATGTTCCCGCCTTCGTACATCAGGTCGACGATGAGTTTGAGCTCGTTGAGACACTCGAAGTAGGCGATCTCGGGGCTGTAGCCCGCATCGACCAGCGCCTCGTAACCGTGTTTGACCAGCGCGGTGACGCCGCCACAGAGGACGGCCTGTTCACCGAAGAGGTCGGACTCGACTTCCTCCTGGAACGTCGTCTCGATGACGCCCGCACGGGCACAGCCGATCGCCTTCGCGTACGCGAGGGCGCGTTCTTCGGCGTCGCCGGTTTCGTCCTGATAGATCGCCAGCAGACCGGGAGTCCCCTCGTCGTTCTCGTAGTTTCGGCGGACGAGGTGGCCCGGGCTCTTCGGCGCCACCATCGTCACGTCGACGTTCTCCGGCGGCGTGATCTGGTTGTAATGGATGTTCAGTCCGTGGGCGAACTGGAGCGTGTCGCCGGCCTCGAGGTTCGGTTCGATCGCGTTCTCGTAGACGTCCGCCTGGACGGTGTCGGGGACGAGCACGGAGACGTAACTCGCCTGCGAGACGGCGTCGCCGGGCGTCGTAACCGTGAGACCGTCGGCTTCCGCGGCCGAGCGCGACGAGGAGTCCTCGCGCAGGCCGACGACCACGTCGACGCCGCTCTCGTGGAGATTGAGCGCGTGGGCGTGGCCCTGGCTGCCGTAGCCGAGAACGGCTACCGTGTCGTCGTCGAGCGTCGATACGTCTGCGTCGTCGTCGTAGTAGATCGGAGTGGTGAATTCGTCAGTCATCGTCTGCTGGTTGGGTGTAGGAGTCTCGTTTCGCCGCTTCGGCGGACGTTACACTCGCTTCGGCCGGCGACGGCCCGGTCGTCTCGTCGGTTCCTCGAGCCAGGGCCGTCGTGCCGGTCCGGGAGATCTCGCGGATGCCGAACTGGCCGAAGGTCTCGATCGCCGCGTCGATCTTCTGGCGCGAGCCGGTGACCTCGAACGTCGCCGTCTCGGGACTCGAGTCGACGGTCTTCGCGCCGTACATGTCCGCGACGGCGGCGACCTGATCCGGTCGTTCGGCGTCGACTTTGATCAACGCCAGCTCGCGGCACATGGCGTTCGACTCGAGTTCGCGCACCGAGACCACCGGAATCAGCTTCCGGAGCTGTTTTTTGATCTGGTCGATTCCCGGGTCGGGCTCCTCGACGACGAGCGTGATCCGTGCACGCGCATCGTCCTCGGTCGGCCCGACGGTGAGGCTCTCGATGTTGAACTGCCGTCTCGAGAACAGCCCCGAGACGTCCGAGAGCACGCCGGGTTCGTGTTCGACCAGCGCCGAGATGACCGTCCGGCGCGGGTCCTGTCTCGCCTCGACTTCGGGATCGATACGAATCCCCTGGGAGTTACGTCGTCCCACGGGAGCCTGTCGTTCTTCCGGTGGTGGGCCCTCGAGTCCGCGTTTCATAGTTGATCCTCCGTCAGTGCGAACCGTGCGTTGTCGCCGCCGCTTGGCACCATCGGGTAGACGTTCGCCTCGGGATCGATGTGGACATCGATCACCGAGGGGCCATCGTACGCGACCGCGGCCTCGATGGTGTCTGCGACGTCGTCGTACTCGTCGATTCGGAAGCCCTGTGCGCCGAACGCCTCGGCGAGCTTGTCGAACTCGGGCATCCAGTTGTAGTCCGAGGCGGCGTGTCGGCCCTCGAAGAAGGCGTCTTGCCACTGCCGGACCATGCCGATGTACTCGTTATTGAGCACGGCGACCGTGATGTCCAAATTCTCGCGGACGGCCACGGAGAGTTCCTGCAACGTCATCAGGAACGAGCCGTCGCCGTCGATGCAGACGACCTCCTGGTCGTCGTCGGCGGCGAGGCGCGCACCGATCGCCGCGGGCAGCCCGTAGCCCATCGTTCCGAGTCCGTGACTCGAGACCCACGTCCGGGGCTCGGTGTACGTCCAGTACTGCCAGGCCCACATCTGGTGTTGGCCGACGCCAGTCGTGACGATCGCCCGGTCGCTCGTGGCCTCATCCAGGGCCTCGACGACGAACTCCGGCTGGACCGGCTCGTCCTCGGGTGCCTGATAGGTCATCGGGTACTCGGATTTCCACTGCTGGCACTGGGCGCGCCACTTCGTCGCCTGTGGCGACTCGTCGACGGCCTCGGCGAGCTGGGAGACGACGGTTTCTGCGTCGCCCACGAGCGGGTAGTCCGCGTGGATGTTCTTGCTGATCTCGGCGGGGTCGATGTCGACGTGGATGACCTCCGCGTCGGGCGCGAACGTCGGGATGCCGCCGGTCAAACGGTCGTCGAATCGCGTGCCGATCCCGATCAGCGTATCGCACATCGAGATCGCCATGTTGGCATAGCCCGTGCCGTGCATCCCCGCCCCCTCGAGTGAGAGTTCGTGGTCTTCGGGGAACGCGCCGGTGCCGGGCATCGTCGTGATGACCGGGATCTCGTGTTCGATGGCGAACTCCCGGCAGGCCTCGCTGGCGTCGCCTTTGATGACGCCGCCGCCGAGCAACAACACCGGACGCTGTGCGTTCTCGATGCGTTCGGCCGCGGCCGCGACGATCTCGGGGTCGGCCCGCTCCTGGACGTGGTAGGTGTCGGGCGTCTTCGGCGCGTCGGGTTCGCGGTCGGTCTCGCCGTTCGTGACGTCTTTTGGCAGGTCGACGAGCGTTGGTCCCGGTCGACCCTCGCGTGCGAGTGCGAAGGCTTCGCTGACGTCGGTACCGACGCGATCGGGATCGCTCGAGAAGGTGTTGTCCTTCGTGACCGGGGTCGTGACGCCCGTGGTGTCGGTCTCCTGGAAGGCGTCGTTGCCGACGAACGCGGTCGGGACCTGCCCGGTCAGGGCGATCATCGGGTCCGAGTCCATGTCGGCGTCCGCAAGTCCCGTGACGAGGTTCGTCGCGCCCGGACCCGAGGTCGCGAGACAGACACCCGGATCGCCCGAGACGATCCCGTAGGCGTCGGCCGCGTGAGACGCGCCCTGCTCGTGAGCCATCGTCACGTGGTAGATATCCGAGTCGTAGAGCACGTCGTAGACGGGCATGATCGCCCCGCCCTGAACGCCGAAGGCGTACTCGACGCCCGCGTTCTCGAGCGCGCGGACGACGGACTCGGCACCCGTTGTGACGGGCCCCGGCTCCGCGTCGTCGGCGCTCGAGTCGGCCTCGGTGGCCGCGTCAGGGGTGGCGCCGTCGTCGATCTGTTCGTCGTCCTGTTCGTCCGTCTCCGTCGGTGTGACCGATGCTGCGCGTTCGCTCATCGATACTCCCCCGCACTGTCGCGGGCGGTGTTATGTCGGTCTGGTGTCATCTGGTGGGGTATGGGTCGCTCTGAAAACGATGCTGCGAATCCGGACCGAGGTCGATGGAGTACTGGTTGTGGGGCGGTTACGCCCCTACAATACGAATGGAAGCGAACGCGCCGCTGTCGGAGCCACCGGGGCGAACCGACAGTCGAGCGCGGGACGTCATTAGTAGTGATGTAGCCTCCTGGAGACACATAACTGTTGTGAGTCCGACCGGAGCCGACGCTCGAGTGACGTAGCCGGTGCTCGCGAACGGTGGCAAACGGGGCGGACATCCCTCAGGCGCGCACCTCCTCTCGTTCCGTCTGGCGTTCGACGCCAGCTTCCTTCGCGAATCGCTCGAGGTGATCGACCGTGACGCGGCGTTTCTCCGCGCCGTAGTCTTTGACGCGTCGGGTGACCGCTCGGATCTCCTCGTCGGTGGGCGCAAAGCCCAGCTCGTGGAGTCGTTCGCGAACCGAGTGGGTACCGGTGTGTTTGCCCAGGATCAGGCGGCGTTCGGCGCCGACCATCTCCGGAGTCATCACGCCGGGTTCGAACGTATCGGAGTTCTCGATGACGCCGGCGGCGTGGATGCCGCTCTCGTGTGAGAAGGCGTTGTCGCCGACGACGGGCTTGTTGCCCGGCGTGGCCATCCCGCTTTTGTCCTCGACGATCTCCGACAGCTCCGTGATGCGGGTCGTGTCGATCCCCGTGTCGGTCTGGTAGAGCGACTCGACGGCCATCACGAACTCCTCGTAGGCGGCGTTACCGGCCCGCTCGCCGATGGAGTTGACCGACACCTGCGCCTGGTCTGCCCCCGCTTCGATGCCGGCCAGCGCGTTGGCGGTGGCCAGCCCGAAGTCGTCGTGGGTGTGGACGTCGATCCGCGCGTCGGTGTGGGCACAGACCTTCTCGATCATGGCCTTGAACCGGGTTGGCGTCGCGACGCCACAGGTGTCGGGAATGTTGATCCAGTCGACGCCGACCTCGGTGACCGCTTCGATCACGTCGATCAGGAACGCCTCGTCGGTTCGCGTCGCGTCCATCGGCGAGAACATGCAGGTCACGTCCGCCGCTTTGACGCGTTCGACCGACTCGACTGCGCGCTGTACAACCTCGTCTCGCGTGGCGTGCATCGAATCCTCGATCTGGACGTCGCTGGTGGACACGAACGTGTGCACCATCTCGACACCGGAATCCAGTGCCGCTTCGATGTCCTTGTCGACGACGCGGGCTAACCCGCAGGTGGTCGTCGACGTCGAGGAAGCGATATCACGTACGGCCTCGAACTCCGCGTCGGAGTTGACGGGGAACCCGGCCTCGATGACGTGGGTACCCATGTCGTCCAGAATCGCGGCGATCTGGCGTTTATCGTCGTACGAGAACGAAGTTCCGGGTGACTGTTCACCATCCCGGAGGGTGGTATCGAAGACACGTGCTGACTCTATTTCGTCAGTGGAATCTAACGTGCCCTGGAAGAACTCGACCCCCCTGACTGGTGTCAGAGGACGGGTTGTCTGGTGAAGACATTGTATCAGAATCCGACGGGCGACGACATATATAAATCTGGCGCTGCGCGGAGCGATGACGACGGACGGAGTGTGTCACTCGGAGCCACAGCCAGCGGAAAACCGCACGACACCAATGGCCTATTACAATATATACTAAATCATATCATACTGGCCCGCCCGCCCCAGAACTGTCACGTACCGTATCAGTACGGTCGATATGTCCGCTCGAGGCGGGGTCGCACGGGTCGCGCGCGCCTCGGGCGCAGTCGGCGTGGACGAACGGCCACTCGAGCTCGTACTGGACGATTATTTTCTGCCGTTTGCACACCAGGGCGCGTATTTAGAGACGTTCGTCCACCACGGTCGCCGAAACGTCGCGAATCGACCGCTGCGCGACCGTCGGCGGCGAGCGGGCAGCGGTGGCGAACGTAGCGTGTGAGTATTTTACACGCTGTCGTGGAAGGAACCGTCGCAATGACGACCGACGAGATCACCGACCTCCTGACGGAGGCCTACCTCGACGAACTCGAGACCGTGATGAACTACCTGACGAACGCGATCGTCTTAGACGGTATTCACGCCGAAGAGGTCAAAGAGAGCCTCGAGGAGGACATCCAGGAGGAACTGGAACACGCACGCATGATCGGCCAGCGGCTGAAGCAACTCGACGAGTCACCGCCCGGGTCGGCGGCGTTCGAGGCGCAGCAATCGAACCTCCAGCCACCCGCGGACACGACCGACGTCCAGTCGGTCATCGAGGGCGTCCTCGAGGCCGAAGCCGCCGCGATCGAGCGGTATCGGTCGCTCGCTGCGGCCGCGGACGACGCGAACGATCCCGTGACCGAAGACGTCGCGGTAACGTTGCTCGCCGACGAGGAGGCCCACCACACGGAGTTCCGCGGGTTCGAAAAGGAGTTCCCGATGGACTGATACGGTCTACTGTACCGATGTACTGGCCCGACCGCAGGAGTTCGCGGTCGGGCCGGAACTGACGTACAGTAGTCCGTATGAAGGCCAGTGCCGGTTCCGATCCTGGCGGTTTCCACGACGGGTCGACGATCACCAGTGTGCGACTCGACCACGCCGAGACGGGTGCTATCCCAGGGGCTCGAAGAGAGAGACCAGTAAATTTCCACGACGAACGTCCGATGGTTTCACCCCCGGTGAGAGGAACGTTTTTGCCGTCCCGCTCCAAGGGGAGCCACATGAGCGACTTCGACCTCGATCTCCGGACGGTCGAGGAACACATCGACGAGGAACTCGAGATCGAAGGCAGCATCGTCCTGGGCGTCCTCGACGGGACGACCCCGGACGAGGAGTGGCTCGAGGCGATCTCGAAGGGGAACGTGCTCGTCCTCGCCGTCGACGGCGAGGTCAACGAACTGGCAGCCGGCTTCGCACGCGACGTCAAGGAGTCGGGCGGGAACCTCGTCCACTTTCGGGGGTTCCTGCTTGTCACGCCGCCGGGCGTCGACGTCGACACCGACCGGCTCTAACATCGGGTAACTGCTGATGGTGCCTGCCAGGTGACCGGATCGAGTGCGGACACCGGCGTGATTTCGATCGTCGGTCGCTCAACTCGTGAACGTCAGGACGTGCCCGTCGGGATCGCGCACGACCACTTCTTCATCGTCGGCGCGGTCGATCTGTCGAACCCGGTCGGCGACGGCCTCGAGGGCCGCGGTCGGCTCGCTCGTCTCGAAACCGAGGTCGACGTGGACGCCGCCACGGGCGTCTGCGATGCCGAGGTGTGGCTCCCACAGCTCGATGGCCATCGGCCCGTGCATTCGGACGCGAGTACGGTCGTCGCCCGCGTCGACGGTCTCGAACCCAAGATCGCCGTAAAACGACTCGGCACGCTCGAGGTCCTCGACCTCGAGGACGACCTCGAAGATGCCGTCGATGCCCGGCCCGTCGACGTCCTGCTGGCCGAGTTCGACGCAGTTGCCGTCCGGATCGTAGAGATACAGCGACGTCGCCGGGCCGAACTGTACCTCCTCGAGATCGTATTCGGCGTCCAGTCGGTCCCACCAGTCGTCGTACTCGGCCGCCGGGATGGAGAACGCGTAGTGGGTGTGTAGTCCACCTCTGGGGACGCCGGTGGGCCGACGGACGACGAGGTCGGTCTCCCCGGCCGCGAACCGGAGTTCCGTCTCTCGTTCCTCGCGGACGGACAGTTCCAGCGTCCCTTCGTAGAACGTGCGGGCGCGCTCGAGGTACTTGACCTCGAGGGCGAGCCAGGAGAGTCCGGTGAGCATACCACACACTTCACCGGGTGTGGGCAAAGAACCCTCGCCGATCAGGGAGACGCGGCCGTCCGCACGGGCTGTCGATAGGGTGCCGTTCGGCTGCCGCTTGGCGGGAGTTTATGCGACTGTCGGCCTTACGACCGGTATGACATTTCGCGTCGACGAGCGGGCGACCGACTTCGTGGAGATCGATCGCTACGAGGGGGGCGTCGGCTGGATCGCACACCCGAACGAGCGGATGGAACGGGCGAGTCACGCCCTCGCGGTCGACGGCGAGGTGTGGGTCGTCGACCCCGTCGACGCGGAGGGCCTCGACGAACTGCTGGCCGAGTTCGGCGAGGTGGCCGGCGTGGTCGTCCTCCTCGATCGACACAAACGCGACGCAGCAGCGATCGCGAACCGCCACGAGGTTCCGGTCTACCTGCCCGAACACTTCGAGGGCATTACCAAAGATCTCGGTGCACCAGTCGTCCGCTTCGGGAACGAACTCGCGGACACCGGCATCCAGGCTCAGACGGTGGTCGACAGCCGGATCTGGCAGGAGGTCGCCCTCTACAACCCCGCGGACGCGACGCTGGTCGTCCCCGAGTCGGTCGGGACGGCCGCGTACTTTCTGGCCGGCGACGAACGACTCGGCGTCCACCCGATGCGACGGCTCGTCCCGCCGCGCCGTCAGCTCGGCCGGTTCGCCCCCGAACGGGTGCTCGTCGGCCACGGATCGGGGATCTCCGACGGAGCAGCCGCCGTCCTCGAGGACGCCCTCTCGAACGCGCGAGCCCGAACACCCCGGCTCTACGCGGAAACGACGCGGGCGTTGCTCCCGTTTTGACGAGGGCGGAGCACTCGAGCGACGACGGGTGCCGTTTGGGAACACAGCTAACTTCCTTGGCCGCCAAGACGTTTTACGATGGTCTATATTACGCGTGCTCTCGTCGAGGTGTTGTGCGATCTGGCCAGCGACGCCGACCCGAACCGCGTGACGACCGGCGTCTCCGTCACCCCTGCCGGCGAGCTCGAGGGGGCGGAGGCCCTCCCCCCGGAGACGCCCGTGTTCACCGACTTTTACCTCCCGAACGTAGGCCACTCGGTCAACGCCGTCTTCGGCGTCGACCTCTCGACGCCCGCTCGCTCCGCCGAGGGGCTGTTCGTCTCGCACCCGCTCCGAGAGCTCGCGGTGACCAAACGCGACGACCTCGCGCAGGTGATCTTCGTCGCCGTCCCGCCCTGGGGCGACGACGAGGACTCGTTCGCTGCCTTCGATCGAACCGGCGACCGCCGTCGACTCGAGATCGTCGACGCGACGGCGCCGGAGCAGTCGCTGTCGTACTGATCGGCCTCGCAGGCTGGCCGCTCGACCGTTGGGGCGAGGGCGAACGATCTGAGCGTCCCGTACGAGGGAGCGACCTCACCTCGGCGGCGATTCCGAAGGCTCTGGCCGGTGACCCTCACTTGGAGAAGCGTGGGTGGTAGAAGGGGCTCGTCGACGGGGACATCGGGGAGAACTACATCGAGATCCCCGAGGAGCCGGGACTCGGCGTGACGCTGGGCCTCGAGGGCGTTGCAGAGGACATGGTCGAGGGTAAACTGCCGTTCGACGAACGGAGAGCCGAGCGAGGTCAGTGCTCGATACGCCGTTCCAGTTCCGCAAGCAGTTCGGACGCCTCGAGAGTCCCCTTGTTGACCGTCAGGACCCACTCCTTGAGCGAAAGCTGACCATCGAACCCGTGGATCTTATCGGATGTCTGCAAGTAGTTGACGACGGTGACCAGCAAAATTCCGCCAATGGTGTTCCCGAGTAGCACCGGTATCACGAACTGGGTGATCCCGGTCCACAGCCCGGCCACCCCGGTGAACACGAGGAACATGACTTCCGTTGCCGCGACGACGATGTGAAAGAGGCCGGCGAGCGGGATCGCCAGAAACGCCATGTAGATCAGCGTTATCCGGGCCATGTCGTTGTTGACGCTGAAGTCCATCCAGACGACGCCGGCGACGATCAGCCCGGCGAACGCTGCCTTGAAGAAAAGCGCCCACCAGTCGGTCTCGAGCCCCGAGAGAGCGATGTCGGTCGCCGTCTGTGCCGTCGCCGCGTCGAAGACGCCGCCGTGTGCGAGCACGAG
>LKMK01000059.1 GCA_001563805.1 Natrialbaceae archaeon B1-Br10_E2g2 | reverse complement strand
TCTCGTCGCCGAACTCGCCGACCACGACGTGTCCACCCCACGAACACTCGCGCGATCGATGGAGCGTCGACGCCGACCGGCAGACGCCCTCGGTCGCCGTTCCCGCCTCGAGGCCGACGACGTATCGGTCTCCGCGTCCGTCGTCCCCGTCTCCATCCGTCTCACCGGCGGCGGTCGTGCCGAGCCCGACGGCGCCGGCCAGGCCCGCACCGAGGGTTCCCAGCGCCGATCGTCGCGTGAGGCCACGGCGACCACAGAGCGGTGCGAGAACGAACAGGAGCCCGAGTGTCGGTGCCAGGCTCGCCCGGAGCCGGTCTATCGACGTCCACGCGGGTGCCGACAGGAGATCGGTGACCACCCACGCCGGTGTCGACAGGGGGGCGGTGACTGTCGCTCGGAGACACATCGATTCGCTGTCCGCTCTGCGTTTCGTCTCAGGATCTCGAGGGGAGGATGGCGTAGATTCTTCGCCGATCGGGGAGGATCGTCGCTGTTCGGTCATATCGTAGTTCAAATGCGCCTCTTTTGGACACGGGCAAAACGGCTGGCGCTACGTGGATAGTCGGCCGGCTGAGACGGGGCGATTCGGATAGTACGTCTTCTTATATACTCGCGGTTGCCGTTGCTTGCATTCGCGTTTTGCCGCCTATGGATGCAGTCGTGGGCTGAAACGAGCGATCAGTCGGGTCGCGGTTCGAATCGTCAGCAGGGGAGACCAGTCGTCAGACCGCTTCCTAGGGTAGCCACCACTCGAGGGGCCGACGCACGTCGGGTGTCGACGATTACGAGCGTCGGTATCGACGTTCTACGTCTGTGGCTCCTGGTACTACGAGTGAATCCTGGTATCGCTCGAGCGGTCGCCGGACCGACGGTCGGCGAGCGAGTGGGCCGACGGTGCTCGAGTGGGCGATACTGGCCGTCCTCGAATCGGCAGCACCGAACGACCACGGTTAGAAGACGGGGCGATTCCACCGGTTCGGTCCCGATGGGGCGGGACGGAGACCACCGATGAACAGTACGACGCCGTCACGGGGGACGCCACGGTCGAAAGAGCCGATTCGCGTGCTCATCGTCGATACGGGCGCGACCACAGTCCGAGCCGCAAAACACGTCTTCGAAGGCGACTTCGGGATCGACGTGACGGTCGCCTCCCGGAGCGACGACGTGGTTCGATCGCTCGAGTCGGTCGACTGCGTCGTCCACGAGATCCGACCACCGATCGTCCACGACGTAGACGTGCTGGGGGCGGTTCGTGAATCGTTTCCCGGGCTTCCCTACATCGTCTTCTCGGAGGTCCGCGTCACGGATCTGGTCGGCGAGGCCCTCTCTGCGGGGGCGACGGATTACGTCCGAACCGACGCGGACGATGCCGGCTACTGGCTGCTGGCGTCGCGAGTTCGACGCGCCGTCGCTCGTCACCAGGGGGACGCCCTCGGGCGCTCGAGCTGGTCCTCCGGCGACGTGGTCGACGGCAGCTGTCTGGTAGACGAGTCGGGATCGTTCGTCGCCGTCAGTGAGAGCTACGGTGAACTGTTCGGCTACGATCCGGAACACCTGCTTGGAGAGCCGTGGACGACCGTGTTTCCAGCCGGCGAGGCGAGCACGCTCGAGTCGGCCCTCGACCGCGTGCGAAGCCACGGGCGGGCCGTCGAAAAGGCCACTGGGTGCAGACGTGACGGCGATCCGTTCCGTGCGCTCGTCTCGCTCGCTCGCGGAACGGGCGAGGAGTTCGTCTGTACCGTCTTCGACCGGGGCGATCGAACCGGCGCCATCGCTGCGGGTGCCGATCAGGGAACCATCGGACTCGAGCGGGCGCTCGGCCGACTCGAGTCACTGATCACGGAGCGGCTCGGGACCGCGGACACGGACCAGGACCTCTGTGAGGCCGTGGTTGAGACGATCGCCAACGGGAACGAATCGACGGCCGCCGCGATCTACCTGTACGACGAGACGAACGATGCACTCTCCCGACGGGCGGTGACCACACGATTCGACGAATCGACGATCACAGTATCGCTCGACGACGAATCGACGCCCTCCTGGACCGCCTTCGTCGAACGGACACCGGTCCTCGTCGCCGAACTGTACCCCGAACCCCACGAGCCGGTCCAGGATCCGGCGATGGCCCGTGGAGTCGTCGTGCCGGTCGGTACCGCTGGCGTCCTCGTGGCCGGAACGATCGACGGCGCGCGACTGACGCCGCTCGATCACGCGTTCGTTCGCCTCTCGAGTGCGACCGCCGGGACGGTGCTCGATCGAATCGAGTCCCAGCGGCGCCTGCGCGAGTGCCGGCGGCGGCTCGAGCGGACGACCCTGGAGGTAGCCCGCCTCGAGACGAGACTCGACCTCGTTCGTCGGATCGCGCGCGTGATCGGCCGGGCCTGGACGCGCCCCGAACTCGAGCGGGGAATCTGTGAACACGTCGTCGCGACCGACCGGTACGACTTCGTCAGAATCGCCGACGTCGACGAGGTCGACGAACGGGTTCGCAATCGGACGTGGGCTGGCGCCGACAACGCCTTCCTCGAGCGCCTCGATTCCAGCGTGAGTACCCTCGTCGACGGGGACGAACCGATGGCGACGGCGATCGAAACGAACGCGGTGCAGTGCAGTCGCCACCTCCTGACCGAATCCGTCGACGAACGGTGGCGCCAGGAGGCGGTCGCCCAGGGCTATCGATCGATCGTCGCCGTTCCGCTCGTCTTTCGGGAGCGAACCTACGGTGGGCTGGCAGTGTACAGCGAGCAGCCGGATCGATTCGACGATGCAGAACGGTCCCTCTTCGAGGAACTCGGACGCTGGGTCGCCCAGGCGATACACGCCATCGAGACGAGAACCGCCCTGGTCGGCCGGGGAGGCGTCGAACTCGAGTTTCGCGTCCGCGACCGGGAGGTCGACTTCCTCGAGTGGGCACGCGAGACGGGGTGTACGTTCGAGTTCGAGACGGTCGTCTCACGGCCCGACGGCTCGATCCGTGGGTTTTTCACGATCAGCGGGGCGCCCGTCGAGCGGATACTCGAACTCGCCAGTCGGTCACCGTCGGTCACCGAGACGCGCCTCGTCACACAACGGGGTGACAAACACCTGTTCGAGTGTACGCTCACCGAAGACAGCGTCGTCGCCCACCTCCTCCAGTACGGCGTCGTTCCGAAGACGATGTCGGCGACAGACGCCGCCGGCCGGCTCGTCGTCTCGCTCCCCGAGCACACGACCGTCAGGGAGTTCGTCGACTTTTTCACCGGCCGGTATCCCGACTCGACGCTCGTCAGACGACAGGACCACGAGTTCGCCGACCGGCCAGGCTACGGCTTCCGGTCGGAACTCGAGAACGAACTGACGGCCAAACAGTTCGAGGCGCTCGAGACGGCGTTTCTCAGCGGCTACTTCGACGTTCCTCGTGAGACGACCGGTGACGGGGTCGCAGACCTCCTCGGCATCTCCCAACCGACGTTCAACAACCACCTCCGGGTCGCCCAGCGAAAGCTCCTCTCGATCGTGTTCGCCGACGACCCTGATCCAGAGGAGTGAGGACTGCTCGCGGGCAGGTCGACGGCGGACGACTCACAGCGGATCCTATGAATCAGCCGCCGAACCGACCCGACAGCCGCCGAACCGACTGGACAACCTCCGAACCGACCGACGAGGCGACGACCGACGGTGGCCGATGGACGTAGGGTGTCCACCGTCCAACCACATAGGCGGACAATACGTGCCAAAGCGTGACCTATGGGAACCGATGGCAGCCACTGTCCGTCGTTCGAGGTCCCCCGTCGACGGGGCGACCGGTACCGTCGCCGATGACCTCCTCACGACGAGACGAGCGGTGCTGTCGTCGGTGCCGACCACACCCACCCATGACATCACACATCAAACTGTACGGATCGAAAAGTGACCGCTTCGAGGAGATCAAAATCAGCTTGGAACAGCAACTCGGCTACGAACCGTCCAACCCCGAAGTCGTCGGCCTCATCATGGCCGCCTACGAGACCGACGAGAACAGTGCGCTCCGTGTCGACAATGCGCTCCTGTGAGTCGAGTGCGCCCTCGAGACGCTCGGCAGTACCGGGACGGCCGAGGGGGCCGCCGTCGACGGCCAGGAGTTCGACGCGGACGCCGGCGACGGGATCAGCGTGACCGTCGAGATCGTCGTCCACTCTGCTGACTGATCGGGCCGTCGTCCGATGGCGGTGGTTCTTCCCGATCCGTCGCGATCGTTCACCGATCCTATACGAGCACGGTCGTCCGTCGATAGGGTACGATGAGTCACGAACCCACGTCGCTGTGTATCACGTGCGGAGATACGTACCAGAGAGCGAACAGGTATCACGGATACTACTGTATCGACTGTCGACTGGGGCCTGGCGATCAGCGCGAGATCGATACGTGAGTGCAGCTCGTCTGCCACACGAGACGGCCTCGAGTCTCGTGACCGCCGTCGCGGCTTCGGCCCACGAATTTTTCGGTCCAGCGGATCGACGACGAGTTCGTCTCCCGTCGGACTGACGAGAGAGACCACGGGTTTCGTGGCAGACCGACGGTAGCAAACCACCACGACGTCGAGCGGAGCGGAGGGCCCGATGGCGCCCCGTGCGTGGGCCGATCGGCGTCAGCAAGCGCGATCTCCCCCGGATCTTCCCGAGCCTTCGTCTCGAGTTCTTAACACCCACTGGCGAAGCGAGCAGTGACCTACGGGATAGGTTCACGAGCGTAGAATGAAACAGAAATTAGCAATCCTCACAGTGGTTGGTCTCTTGCTGTTATCCGGCGCAGCCGGCGTCAGCGGACTCGCCGGAGCGAGTTCCGGTGTGAGCATGCAAGTGGACGATCGATGTGACGAAGGCGAAACCGTCGACGACAGTACGTCGTCGGCAGACGACGAGGAGGAACGTGAGACAGACAGTAGTAGCGACCGGGACCGATCCAGTAGTGATCTCCGAGAGAGTTCGAGTGACTCCGACCTGAGCGAGAGCGACGCCTCGAGCGACAGTTCGAGTACCGTCGACGAAAGCGACCGCGACGAAAGCGACCGCAACAGCTCCAGTGACAGCGACTCCGACCGCGACGCGAGTTCCTTCGAAGAGAACGACCGTGACGAAGTGCGCGACTCGAGCAGCGAGCGCGACAGCAGCAGTATCGACGAGAGCGACCGCTCGGAGCGTCACAGCGAAATCGACGACTCGGACGTCCAGATCGACGAAAACGAAACCGACCTCGACCGTGACGAAAGCGAGCGCAACGAGAGCGCGAGTGACCAGGACAGCACGCTCAGCGAGAGCGACTCCAGCGCGAGCGACAGCTCGAGCGACGAGCGCGACTCCAGCGCGAGCGACAGCTCGAGTGACACCGACGAGCGCGACAGCGCATCCGACGAGAGCCGAAGCGACGTCAGCGAGAGCGACGTCGACTACGACGATCGCGACGTCGAGGTGAGCGAGTCCGACTCGAGCGCCGCAGACGAGAGCGACAGTCAGAGCGACGAAGACGTGAGCGACCTCGACGAGAGCGTCCGCGAGGAGAGCCGCAGCGACGTGAGCGACTACGACAGCGACGAGGACGAGAGCGAGTCCGACGAGAGCAGCTCCGACGAGAGCGACCGCTCGGACAGCGAGAGCGACTCCTCGATCGACGAACGCGACGAAGTCGACCGCGGCGAGAACGACCGCGACAGCTTCGACCGCATCGACAGCGATTCCGAGGGCGACTCCGAGGAACACGAACGCTCCGACAGCGACGCGAGCGACAGCGACCGCAGCGTGAGCGAGAGTGCCTTCGACGAGAGCGACCGCGACGCCATGGAGACCGAACTCACCCAGAGCGACCGCACCAGCTCCGACAGCGACAGCGACTCGAGTTCGAGCGACGACTCCGAGCGTGACGCGAGTCAGACCGACCGTCAGGGCGCAGAGAGCGCCGCAGACGAGAGCGACCGTGACGCGAGCACCAGCGACAGCGACCATCAGAGCACAGAGAGCTCCGCAGACGAAAGCGAAAGCGACAGCAGCGACTCACAGAGTGATCAAGAAGAACGTAGTCTAGACAGCAGCGACAACGACACCGAAGAGCGTAGCAGCGCGAGCGACGAGAGCGAAACCTCGAGTGACCGCTCCTACAGCGAGACCGACGGGAGTACGACCACCGACGAGAGCGACGTGAGCGAGACCGACCGCACCGAATCGACCGACTCCGCACTCGACTCCGACAGTGACAGTGACACTGGCGTCGACACCATCGAACAAACCGACGTCGAGAGCGACTCCAGCAGCGAGCAGGAGGGCGCCTCCGATACTAGTCAGTCCGACCGCTCCGAGAGCGCCGACGACAGCGCGTCCGAGCACAGCCTCGAGAGCAGTGAGGACGAGAGCGACGTCGACCAGCGCGACAGCACCCGCAGCGACTCCGACACCGACTCCGAACGCAGCAGCTTCGAGAGTTCGATGGACGAGAGTAGCTTCGAGGAGTCCTACGACTCCAACTGTGGCCACGACGGCTCCAGTTCGAGCGACGACGACAGTAACTCCGAGAGCACCGAGCGCTCCAGCGTGACCTCGAGCATCGGCGACGCCGTCGACACCCTCGTGTCCGCCCTGCTGGGCTAACGACGCGAGTTAGCCGGCCGGCGGCTTTTCTTGCACCGTCGTACTACCTGTAGCGATCGCATCACGTATCGAGCTGGTCGACCACGGGCGACCACCGGACCAGTATCGACTGGATGACTCCACTGCCCCCCAGAACGCGTACGGAGACGCCCGCGCCCTCGTGTCGATGGGGCGGTCAGCTCGAGACGAGGGCTCACGAGGTGGTGCGGCTCACCGAGAACCCCCCCGCTCCGTCGTCGAAAGCGAGGACATAGTACTGCGTTGTTTTCGGGTCGAGTGGTCGACCGCGTGTCGGGAACTCGACTCACCCTCGCCGAGCTGGTAGCGACCAACGCGGAACTCACCGTCGCCCAGATCGACCTTGCCAGTTACCCCGGCCTGTTCAGACGGTTCGACGTCCGGAGCGTTCCGACGATGATCTTGCTCGTGGCTGGCGATCCCGTGGAGGGCTTCGTCGATCGAACCGGGTACCCCGACCTCGAGCGAACGACTATAGTAGCCACTGCATGTCAGCGCACACCTGATCGCCAGACGGTTCGACGATCGGTGTGTAACTCGTTGCAGTTGTTACTATAGCCGGCAGCTGTGACAGAACACACATCGGCGAACTGCTGCTCGATGTGTCGAATCGATCTCCATCTTCTCGATACGTCCCGGTCTTTCGACCGGGGTTTAGGATCCCCGTCGGCCCACCTCCCGATGACACGAACGTATCCCGGTCGAACGGTCGGAATCGTGTTCAGAGACCCCACAATGAGAGAGATCCAACGGACGCGACCCGGAGGCCCCCCGACGGACGACGAACGAGTTGCCTGGGACCACTTCTGCAGAACCGGGTGTATTATTCCCGGTTACGCAGACGTGATCGCCAGGGAATTGAAACTGCGCCATGATCGCGACGACCAAGAGCGGACTGAGGGGACGTGACCGAGCGTCGCGCCGCCGAAACCGGGGTCTGGATGCAGACACCTGCCCCCAAGACGGTCCACAGTTCGAGCGCGGACGGCTCGAGTCGTGTCTTGCAGCACGACGGATCGATGACCGTCCGCTGGTTCTCATGACGACACGTATCAAACTCCATGGTTCGAAGGCCAGTCGATTCGAAGCGGTCAAAACGGAATTGAGCGATCAAATGGGCTACGAACTGAACAATCCGGACGTTCTCGGCCTGCTGATGACCGGTTCCGATCCGGGCCACTGATCGAGTGCGGCGATCCGAACTCGCTCAAAACCAGCAGTCACGCCGCGGGAAGGACAGTGGGTGAACATCGGCCCCGAACGGCGAAGAATCGTGGGGCGACGGAGCGACTGTCATCGGTTGAGAGGACCCTCTCTACGGAGTGGCGGAGATCGGTTCCGAGACACCCACGACCCTGCGGTCGGGTCGGTGAACCGGTACAGCAATCCGTCCTGTCCAACGACCGACCCGATTCTTCGACCGGCCTTCATAGCCGCCCGACGCCTGCTGATCTTCTACCAGCGATGGCACCACACTGCACATACTGCGGCGAAACGGTTCCCGACGACGAGTACGAAAAACACCTCGAGCAGACACACGGCGGCGAACTGACAGCGATCGACCAACGGCGCCTGGGGCCGACGTCGGGAGAACCGAAGACACGAAATCTGGCCCTCTATGCCGGCGTCGGCGTCGTGGTTACCGTGTTCGTCCTCGGCTACGGGATCCTGTTTCTCGGGTCCGGCGACGACGCCAGCCCCGCGGCCGTCCAGCCCGATGTGGCAAACCAGATCCACGAACACGGAACGATCACCGTCGAGCACGACGGCACGGCTGTCGATTTCAACCAGCCACAGTTCATCGAACGCGACGGCTGCTTCCACTTCCATGCCTACGACGACGCCCAGGTCTGGCACGCACACTGTGAGGACGTGACGATCGAGTACGCCCTCGAGACGCTCGGTATCGGCGTGACCGCCGAACGCTTCAGCATCGACGACCAGGAGTACGCCGAGGAAGACGGTGACGACGTCAGCGTGACCGTCGACGGCGAGGACGTCGATCCCCAGGAGTACGTGCTCGAGGGCACCGAACCCGTCGAGGATGCGGCTAACGGGGCCGGCGACAACGTCGAAATCGTCGTCGAGTCCGGCGCCTGATTCCCCGATTGATCGTCTTTTACGGTGATTCTTCTCCACCCTTCGTCGTCTCTTTTTGACTGGGACCGACCAAGACTGGATAGTCTAGAGACCTGTCCGCAGCACAGCTGGCGGAACGGCTAGATCCCGGATAGAAACACATGAAGATCCCGGATAGAAACACATGATAAACCAAGTTGGTGTCCTCGCGTTGGTCGCTCTCCTGGTGGTAGGTGGCGTCGTCGCCGCGACCGGCTCCGTCACGAACGGCGCCGACTCGACCGTCATCTACACACTCGACGACGAGCGATGTGACGTGAGCGAACACCTCGACGAAACCCTCGACATCACGAACGACGTCGAGGAGAGCGAGAGTCAAAGCGAGAGTGAGCGTGATCGAGCAAACAACGATCACAGAGAGAGTGAGCGTGACAGTGATCTCAGCGAGAGTGACAGCGAACGCGATAGCTCGAGCGCAGTCGACGAACGCGACCGCGACGTCAGCGAGCGCGATAGCAGTCACGACAGCGAGTACGATCGCGACGGCAGCGAATCGGAGATAACCGACCGAGACGAACAGCGCGACGAAAGCAGCGAGCGCGACGTGAGTGACGTCAGCGAAAGCGAGCGTGACGTCAGCGAAAGCGAAATCGACGATACGGACGTCGAAACCGACGAGGCCGAACGCGACAGCGAACACGACGTCAGCGAACGCGACGCGGACGAGTCGAACGCCGACAGCACGCACAGCGAAACCGAGTCGAGCGCCAGCGACAGCGCCGCTGACGAGAGCGAAGCGAGCGCCAGCGAGGGCTCGAGTGAGACCGACGAGAGCGAGCGGTCCGAGGACGTGAGTGAGCAAGACCGAAGCGAGAGCGACGTCGATCACGACGACACGGAGCGCGACGCGAGTGAACGCGACGTACAGGACGCCGAAACGACCGCCAGCGAAAGCGCGTCCGACGAACGCGAGCTCGATGAGCGCATCGCCGACGAATCCGAGCACGATTCGAGCGAGCGCGACGCCGACGAGCGTGACGCAGAGAGCGATGCCAGCGTAAGCGACGAGAGCGCGGACTCCTCGAGCGAGAGCGAGTCCGATCGGATCGACACAGATCGGTTCGATCGCGGCGACGATGCTGACGCCCACGACCGTACCGACGGAGAGAGCGAAAGCGAAGCCGAGTCGACCGAATCGGGCGAAGACGCCGAAAGCGAGACCGAGAGTGAAACGAGCGAATCGGATCGCGAGGATAGCGAGCGTGAAGCGACCGAACGCGACCGCAGCGAGAGCGACCGCAGCGACTTCAACAGCGAATCGTTCCGCGGCGAGAGCGTCGAGTCGGCGCTCGACGACTCCGAGACGACGCGCGCGGGCAGCGAGTACAGCCTCGATGCGGGCGAGCGCGACGCGAGTAGTACCGAGCGCGATAGCTCCCGAAGCGACTTCGACGGCGAGGAGTTCGCAAGCGACCGTACTGAATCACAGAGCGACCAACAGGAGAGGAGCCTCGATACCACAGACGACGACACCGACCGAAGCGAGAGTGACCGGACCGACCGCGGAACTGAGAGTGACCGAACCTCGAGCGAACGTGACGGCAGTCGCTACTCGGACGAACGCGACGAGAGCGAACGGGATCGCAACGAGTCGATCGAGTCCGCACGCGACACCGCAAGCGAGAGCGACACCGGCATCGACGAGCGCCTGGATACCGATACCGAACGCGAACGCAACAGCGACCGCGACAGCAGCCGTGACGAGAGCGACCGCGATCGCAGCGAGCGGAGCGACGACAGCGAACGCGAGAGTCAGCGTGATCTCACCGAGAGCGAACGCGATCTCGAGACGCGCGACAGCGACCGCAGCGAGTCCGACGCCGACAGTGAGAGCGAACGAACCGAAAGCGAACGGGATCAAACCGAGCGCGAACAGACGACCGACTCCGACTGTGAGACGATCTCCGAACGGCTGATCGTCACCGGTGACAGTCCACAGGAACTCGAGCGTAAAGGTGTCCTCGTCGAGAATAGCGATGGTAGCTACGACGTCGACGTCAGCAAACTCGAGTGAGCCGTGACAGCGGTCGCGGCTTCGGCCCACGATTTTCGGCCCAACGAATCGACGACGAGTTCGGCCCCCATCGGACTGACGACGGAGAGACGACGGATGTCGGGGCAGGCCAGCGGAGCCACACCACCACGGCGTCGAGCGGAGAGGATGGCCTGACGACGAGCGTAACGGACGGCCCGACGGCGACCCGGGCGTGGGCCGATCGGCGTCAGCAAGCGCGATCTCCCCCGGATCTTTCCGGGCCTTCGTCTCGAGTTCTTCAGATCCACTGGCGAAGCGAGCAGTGACTTCACAAGATGCCACACGCCTATCGAAGATTACACTAGAACATATGTTTAATAATCTCTAGCTCGTCGTTCGTCCCGTAGCGCTAGAAGCCAAGCGACAATTGTGCAATAAACTCTCACCTGTCGTTTGAATCGAAACAGCATGTCACGATGACGCCGAAACCACCATGACGAAACGCCACGTCGATATCCCACCGGAAGCTCAAGCGACGATCGACCAAACGATCGAACACATCGAAACGCGGCTCGCCGAGGAAGAGCTCGCTAGCACCGTCGCGGAGCTACTCGCCGATCTGTTCGGTGACTGGGACGCATATAAACGCTATCAGAACGGGGAGTCAGTCCCGCCGCTAACTCGAAATCGGCTCCAGAGCTACGACCCACGAAACGTACTTACGGAAACCGAACACTGGGCCGAACACGAGCTATCGGCGCTCCAGGAGAGCAAGTGTCTGCGGTATCTCTGGGCAGGGTTCGACCTGTCGCCGCTTTCGAACAATCTCGCTTTCGCGCTCCCGTTTCGGCAACTGCTCGCAAATCACCTGTTTGCCGAGGCTGGAGATGGCCTTCGCCTGTTCGGGAACATCAAGATTCAGTGCGGACACAATATTCACATGGGAGACAACGTCGTCGTGCACAACGACGTACTCCTCGACGACCGCGGGAAGCTCACGATCGGTGATCGGGTCTCTATCGCCGACCGGAGTCACATTCACACCCACGCCCACGATACCGTCGACCAGGCTGCCGTGACGAATTACGAGACCATCCTCGAGGACGATGTACGACTCGGATACGGGTCGATGATCAGTGCCGGCTGTCGTATCGGACGGAACGCGATGGTTGGGTCGGGAGCGACGACGCTGGGCGATGCTCCGGCCCACCACATCGTGGCCGGGTCGCCGGCAAAAGGCGTCAAAATCAAGCCGGGATGGGAATCGGTTGCCGAGAATCTGGGTCCGCTCTCGGACAACCGTGAAAGCAGACAGTTACCCACGGAATTTCCCGAGCCGTTCGACGAGTTCGATGAGTTCGGGCGAGAGTTGTCGCCGCCGGGAGACGTATCCGGATAGCTCGCCCGGCAGGCGTTGGCTCTTCGGCTAGATGACTCTGTAGGCGGCGACCGGGACGGAGACCGTCGTTTGAACGCTTCTCTAGAGAACGGATACGAGCCTGACCGAGTGAACGATCTCGGCCCTCCGACCTTCGTCGCGGAGTCGTCAGTGACCCTCTCATCGATGGCCCGACTGAGGAATCGAGTTCGCCGAGGAGATCGACGCACCGTCCGATACGCTCGCGGACGTCGCTGAACCAGCGACGGGAGCCGAACCCGTGCGTAGCACAGAACCGAGCGACGTTCGGTTCCGGTGTCGTCACTCGAGGCGCGTGTTCTATCCCAACGGTTGTGCATCGGAGACGAACTCCCCCGGGAGTATATACGTCTTCCCGGTGGTGTATCGCTGATATGGCCGACTTCGACGTCCTCGTCATCGGCGGTGGCACGGCGAACAATGTCGCGGCGGCGGCAGCGGAACAGGGACTCGAGACGGCGCTCGTCGAGCCCGGTCCGCTCGGCGGGACCTGTCTCAACCGTGGCTGTAACCCCTCGAAGATGCTGATTCAGGCTGCAAACGCCGCAACCGACGTCAGCGATGCCGACCGATTCCACGTCGACGCCACCCTCGAGGGGATCGACTGGGAGCGCGTCGTCGGCGAGATGGACGACCTGCTGGGCGGGGTCGCCGAGGATATGAAACGGCGCTATCGGGAGACCGAGGGCCTCACGCTGTTCGACGAGACAACCGCGTTCGTCGACGAACGGACGGTCGAACTCGACGGACGGGAGGTGACCGGCGAGAAGGTCGTCGTCGCGACCGGGAGCCGTCCCGTCGTTCCGCCGATCGACGGCCTTCGGGACGTCGACTACCTGACGAGCGACGACCTGCTGTACCTCACTGATCCGCCCGAGAGCCTTGTCATTCTGGGTGGCGGCTACATCGCCGTCGAACTCGGCTACGTGTTCGAGACGATTGGCACGGACGTGACGATCCTCGAGCGCAACGAGACGCTCGTCTCACGGGAGGACGGCGACGTCGGCGAGGCGTTTACCGATATCGCGGCCGACCGACATACAGTTCACACCGGGCACACGGTGACCGCCGTCGAACCGGCCGGGAACGGCTACCGCATCCACGCCGAGACCGAAGGCGGGGATTCGCTCGCCGTCGAGGGCGAGGAGGTCCTCGTCGCACTGGGCCGACAGCCCAACACCGACACGCTGGCCCTCGAGCGCGCCGGCATCGACGTCGACGAGCGTGGGTTCGTCGAGACGGACGACGAGTTGCAGACGACCGCCGAGAACGTCTGGGCACAGGGCGACGTCGCCGGAAACGCCCTGTTCAAACACTCCGGCGACTACGAGACGCGCCACGTGATCGACGCTGTCGTCCACGAGGAGCCTCAACCGCTGGATCTCACCGCGATGCCCCACACCATCTTCACCGAACCCCAGATCGCCGGCGTCGGCGCCACCGAGGAGGAACTCGAGGAGCAGGGTCGCGAGTACGTCGTTGGCCGTGCCGACTACGCCGACTCGGCGATGGGTCGGGCGAAGAAACTCGAGGAGGGCTTCGTGAAGGTGCTCGCGACGCCGGACGGCGAGATTCTGGGCTGTCACGTCATCGGCTACGAAGCCTCGATGCTGATTCACGAGGGAGTCCTCGCGATGCGAACCGGTGTAAGCGTCGACGCGGTGGCGAACACGATCCACGCCCACCCGACGCTGGGGAAAGTGCTCGAGTCGGCGTTCCGCGACGCCTCGAGTTCGTGACGGCGCCGCTCCCGGTTCTCTGGTCCGACACTTCGTGAGCGCACATCGGTAACGTCGGAGGGATCGGCGAGTCGGTTTCCAGTTCGTCTCTCGCGATCGGATCGGTGCGACTCAGCACTTGGCGTCGCCGAGCAGCGTTCCCTTTTCCCCGATCAGTTGTCCGGTCTGCAGGTGTCGTTCGAGGTTCTCGAGGATATCCTCCAGGAGCGAGCGGAACTGCCGTTTCATCACGACGTGGGCCATCACCCAACCGGCTGGCCCGTAGTTGGGGACGAAGGACATCTCCGCGTCGACCCGTGTTCGGTCGTCGTCGATCGACTCGAGATCGAACGTGGCGACGTTCTTTTTCAGCGGGAACGGTCCGGTGTCGAAGATATCGACGACTTGTCTCTTCTCCGGTACCGACTCGAGGACTACTTCACGAATCGACCCGCCGGCGTACAGGTCACACTGGCGTTTTGCCCCCGTTCCGCGTTCGACGTCGTCGAGGCTGTGCGAACTCGCGACGTGCGGGTGGAACGTGTAGACGGTTCCGAAGTCGTCGAGGGCCTCCCAGACGTCTTCGATCGGTGCATCGATCGTTCGGTGTACTGTGACAGTTGCCATCGTGGTGTTCCGAGTACGGCGCGTCGTACCCACGCCAGCTACGATTCGGGACTGGATAACCACGCGGCGCTCTGGCTTCCTCGCCACACGAC
>LKMK01000058.1 GCA_001563805.1 Natrialbaceae archaeon B1-Br10_E2g2 | reverse complement strand
TCCACGTCGAACGTCGAGGTGTGGTGGCCGCCGGGATGATTCGTGCCAACGCCAACGTAGGCCGCGACACCGCCGTTTTGCTGTACTTCGCGCATCAGGAACGTGGCGTCTTCGCTGCCGCCGAGGTCGTCGCGCTCGAGGACGGTTTCGACTCCATCCGTCTCCCCGGCGACGTCGGCGACGATCGAGACGAGTTCCTGGTCGCTCGTCGCGCTCGGGGCCTCGGCGCCGGTCTCGAACGCGACCTCACAGTCGTGCATCTCGGCGGCGCTCCGGACGACTCGCTTCGCGTGGGTGCGCATGTACTCCATCAGCGCGGTCGTCTCGCCGCGGACTTCCGCGACGATGCGGGCCTGTTCGGGGATGATGTTCGCCGCGCTGCCGCCCTCGACGACGCCGGCGTTGATCCGCGTCGCACCCTCGTCGTGGCGGGGGATGCCGTAGAGGTTCTGGACGGCCGTCGCCATCGCCTGGACGGCATTGCGGCCCTGTTCGGGGTGGCCGCCCGCGTGGGCTGGCTCGCCCGTAAACTCGACCTCGAGGTGTGAGACCGCGAGGAAGCCGTCGATGCCGGCGATAATCTCGCCGGTGGGGTGGTCGAGGCCGACGTGGACCGCGAGCAGGTAGTCGACGTCGTCGATGTGGTCGCTTCTGGCCATCGACTTCCCGCCGCCGATGACCTCCTCGGCGGGCTGGAAGAACACCTTCAGCGTTCCCGAGAAATCACTATCAGCGATTTGCTCGAGGACGCCGATCCCGATGGTCGCGTGCGCGTCGTGCCCGCAGGCGTGCATCGCGCCTTCGTTCTCCGAGCGAAAGCCCTCGGCCGCGGGGACGTGGTCGGGGTCATTGCTTTCCTCGCGGGGCAGGCCATCGATGTCGACCCGCAGGCCGACGGTCGGCCCGTCGCCGCGCTCGAGGACGGCGACGGCACCCGTGTAACCGCCCTCGAGGCGCTTGAGGACGGCCTCGTCGGCGCCGGCCTCGCGGGCTCGCTCGTACCAGGCGTCGAGGTCGGCGTCGTCGGGGACAGCCATCCGGTGGTCGCCCGCGATGGCGTCCGGGCCGACGTGGAGTTCGTCGAGGTCGACCCGCGACTCGAGTTCCGCGACGATCCTCGCGGTGGTGTAGAATTCGCGCCAGGCGGGTTCGGGTCGTCGGTGGAGGTCTCGCCGCAGCGAGACGAGATCCGAGTCGGGACGTGACATGTCACTCCCTTACTCGAGAGAGACCAAAGCAGTGGCGACACCAGCGATCCAGGACCAGTCGGTCGGTCGTCACCGTCCACTCGTCACTCGGCGCTCGTCGGTTCGCCTCCGGTCTCGGCGACCGGTGCCTCGAGGTCCGAAAGCGCCCAGGTGACGATCCGTGCCTGGACGCGGTCCCGATCCGACGGCGGGTACTCGGTGTCTCCGTCGAGCACTCGTTTGCTCTCGCGCCAGAACCGTCTCTCGATGGGGTGTTGATCGGGTTCTTCCCGGGTCCGGCTGGTGAACGCCTCGAAGTCCTCCCGGAGGTCGAACGACGCGCGGGCGACGTTACAGCGGGGCAGCGGCGTCATCCCGGTCTCGAGGACGAGGTCGCGGACGGTCTCCCAGTCGCGCGAACAGAAGTAGATCGACACCTCGCCGACGACGTCCTGCCAGGCGATCGCGTCGCCGTGTTTGCACTGCTGGATCGCCCGCGGCGGAAGGTCGATCCGGTGGTCGATCCCGGGGTCGTCACAGAGACAGCAAGGCTTCTCGGTCTTGCCCGTGTACATCACTCGAGTGGTAGGCGCGGACGAAGAAAAACGACGAGCCAAACGCAGGCGCCGGAGTGGGACGAACTACCGTCCGTCAGTTCCGACAGGTCACAACCCGTCCGGTGGTTGCGCCGGGGCGTCGGTACAGCGATCCGTATCAGGTACCGCGGCCGGCGCCGTGGATCTGCTCGACCTGGGCTTCGATGTGGACCGAGTCGGGGAAGTTCTGGGAGGCGATGTTGCGCGCGAGGTTGTCGTGGCCGTGGATCTCGAGTTCGCGGGTGAAGACCGTGTACTCCCACGAGCTGAACCGGCGGTCGTCGTCGGCGTGGAGTCGACAGCGCTGGGGGACCGAGAGTCGTTCGGGCGGGTGGGTGTGTGGGCCTTTGAGTGCTGCCCCCTTTCGTTCCGCGGTCGATTTGATGTCGTCGACGATTCTGTCGAGAACGGCTCGGTCGCCGCTCTGGAGCGTGAGACGGGTGACGAAGGTCATGGCTGTGTTGTCACACCGTCCACGGCCAGCGCGTAAAAACCTGCTGAGATTTGCCCACCTCCGCTACACGCCCGACGGCTCGAACCGTTCACCCGGTTCGGTCGTGTAAATTGAAACTCCAATCTGTGTACGCGTTACGGACAGTCCGATATTCTCTTAACGTCGTATCTATTAGTTCAGGTAATGGCAGTCGAAGCTACGAGCGCAGGCGCAATCCTCTTTCGCGATACGCGGGGCCGGCGCGAGTATCTTCTACTCAAGAGCCGCCCAGGCGACTGGGAGTTTCCCAAGGGCGGTGTCGAAGGAGATGAAGAGCTACAACAGACGGCGATCCGCGAAGTAAAGGAAGAGGCAGGTATCGACGAGTTCCGACTACTCGACGGCTTTCGTGAGGACTACGACTACGTCTTCGAGGCGAACGGCAAGACGATCCACAAGACCGTTCACCTCTTCATCGCGAAGTCGTTCGAGGCGAGCGCGGAACTTTCGAACGAACACCGCGACCTGCAGTGGCGCGATTACGAACAGGCCGTAAACACCGTCACGCAGGACGGTCCCCGTGAGATTCTCGAGGAGGCACACGAGTTCCTCGACGACCTCGAGGACGAGGACGAGGAGGAGTAGCCAAGCGGCGATCCCACGCTCGATCACGAAGCCCCGACCATCGACTCCGGTGGCGAACCGGCGAACACAGCGACCGTGCCGATCGGCGTCGCCCGGTGACCGACGCCGGCAAGAAGGGTTATGGGTCGGCTGTGAGACGGTACGCCCGACTCGATGTCGTTCACCGACGCCCTCTCGTACCCCCTCCGTGGCCCCTGGCTCGAGCGGACGGTCCTCGGGGGACTCCTCGTAATCGGCGCCGTCCTGATCGTCCCCGTCTTCGTCCTCGCCGGCTACGTCGTCCGGGTCCTCGAGACGACGCTCGAGGGGGCCGACGAGCCGCCGCCGCTCGAGGGGTGGTCGGAACTCGCGGGACGGGGCGTCGGGGCCGTCGCGATCACGCTCGCGTACCTTCTCGTGCCGCTGCTGGCAGGGGCCCTGCTCGCGGTCGTCGTCGGGGCGACGGGCTACTACGGACTCGCCGAGTTAGCTCCGCTCGTCGGCGGCCACGAGGAACTCGTCTGGGGGATCAGCCTCGTCGCTGCGTTGCTGGCTGGGCTGCTCTCGATCGTCGTCCTCGGGGTGACGCTCCTGGTCTACTACCTCCTGCCGGCGGCGCTGACACTGTATGCGACGGCGGGAACGACCCGTGCGGCGTTCGATCGGGACGCCCTGCGCTCGCTCGCTCTGCGTCGGGAGTACGTCCTCGCGATGGCCGTCCTGCAAGTCGTTCCACTGATCGTTCCGGTGATCGCACTCGCCTGTCTGTTGACGGTCGTCGGGGTCGTCGCCCTGCCGGCGATCCTGTTTCTCCTCGCGCTGGCTAGCTGTCGAGTGCTCGGTCTCGCCGTCACCGACTCGAGGGCGGCCACGGGCGTTGGAACGGACGGCAGACCGGCGGCTCGGGCAGAGACGGCCGAGTAGCGGACGGTCCATCCCGACCGACTCGTCGTATCGCGGCCGGTCGGACTCGTCGGATCGCTGCCGAACCGGCTCGTCAGACCACGTCCGATCAGGCCCGTCGTATCACGGCTAATCAGAGCCGTCTGGACCGAACAAATCGGTGACTCCGGTGGCGTCGATCGTACGGTACAGCGCGCCCCACTCCGGAACGATCCCACAGTCGCTCAAAACGATCGAACGGACGACGTCTCGAGAGACGACCACCTCGCTCGAGGAGGCGGCGACCATCGTTTGGACCGTTGTCGACGGATTTTACGAGGCGTATCCGGCCGCAACGGTCTCGGTCACGGTCCGCGAAGAGATGTGGGTTCGAGCGAACGACGCCTTCGCCCACGCGCTGATACGGTTTACTGCAAGTCAGTTCCGGCGCAACCGCCGCCCGGATCGCGGTTGCGCCGATAAATCGTTACAGGAATCCGTATGAGTCACGCACTCGAGAACGCCATCGTTCACGCCGAGTCGGACCGGCCGACCGTGGAGGTCGTGATCGGCCCCTCGCCGAACACCGGCCGCGCGGAGATCCGAATCGTCGACGACGGCCCACCGATCCCCGCAAACGAGACCGACGCGCTCGACGAGTTCACCGAGACGACCAGTACATCCCACGGCTCCGGCGTCGGGCTCTTCGTCATGAAGTGGTGTATCGAGTCGCTGGACGGCGAGATCGCGTTCGACCGGCACGACGCCGGCGGCAACGTCGTCTCCTTCTATCTCCCGCCGAGGGAGCCGTCGGAAACGACGGACGCCGGTCGGGACCGGTAACGAGCACGGCTCGAGACGTACCGAGGCGTTTGGGGACCGACCGCAACCGGTCCGACTGTCGGGTCAGGATTCAAGAGCCGTGGCTCCCATGAGACCGATAGATCGATGACAGGTGGTCGGCGGCGAGCGGTCGGCCGTGACGCTGACGACGACGGAGCGACGGTGCCACTCGAGGCGGACGTCCCGTTGCCGGCCGATGCGGTCGCCAAACCCGATGCGACGGGGTACGTCGTCTGGCTGCGCAGCCACCTCCGGATCGACGATCAGTTGGCGCTCACGCGGGCGACCGCCGACGGCGACGTGATCTGTCCGTTGTTCGTCTTCGATCCCACCTTCTACGGCGACCGCGGCCTGGCCTGTGACGCCCGCCTTCGCTTCCTCCACGAGGCCGTGGCGAGCCTCGACCGGCTGTACGAGACGATACCCACCCGGACGGCCGTCCAGCGGGCGGAGTCCTCTCGAGAGTGCCTCCGCGAGCGTACGCCACTCCGGCCCCGGTGGAGGGACGAGCCGGAAACGCCGGCCGTAGCGACGCTCGCCCCTGCCGACTCGGCGGGGCTCACGATCGGATACGGCGATCCCATCGCGTTGCTCTCCCGGTTCGTCGAGCGCGGCTGGTCCGTCGTAACGATGGCCGCGCCGACGAGCCGCTATGGAAAGCGCCGTGACGACCGGGCCAGGGCGGTCTGTGGGTCCGCTCTCGAGTTCGTTTCCGGCGACGGCCTCGTCCGAGATCGGGAGCGGACGCGCACCGGGTGGGCGGACCACGCCCAGTCGTGGCTCGAGGAGCCACAGCACACGCCGGCCTGGGACGACCTCGAGGTGACGCGGCTTACGATCGAGACTGGCGTCACTCCGGCGGCGGTGGAGGAGGCGTTCGAGGTCACACCCACGAAAACGGACGTGCCGACGGGAACACATCGTGTGGCGGCCAGGCGGCTGCGATCGTTCATCGACCGGATCGAGTCCTACCCCCGGCAGATTTCGGCACCGCAGGACGCCCGCGGCGGGACCAGCGGTCTCTCGCCGTATCTCACTTTCGGGCTGGTTTCGGTGCGGCAGGTGTATCAGGCGGTCACGACACAGGCCCCACCGTCTCGAGGACGCGAGATGTTTACGGACCGGCTGTTCTGGAACCTCCACTACAACCAGAAGCTGGCGGACTGGCCGGGCTGGACCGAACGGGCGGTCAATCCGGTGTTCGAGAGGATCAACGAGGATCGACACGATCCGAAGCTCGTGCGGGCGTGGAAACGCGGGCGGACCGGGTTCCCGATGGTCGATGCTGCGATGCGCTGTCTGCGCGAAAGCGGGTGGTTGAACTTCCGGATGCGAGCGATGGCGGCCTCCTTTTTCGCCCACGTTCTCCAGCAACCGTGGTGGATCGGGGCCGACTGGTATCATCGCCACCTCATCGACAGCGACGTCGGCATCAACTACACGCAGTGGCAGAGCCAGGCCAGCCTGGTCGGAACGCCCGCACAACGGGTCTACAATCCGCGAAAACAGGTTCGCGATCACGACCCTGAGGGGGAGTGGATCACCGAGTGGGTGCCCGAGTTGGCCGCGCTCCCGAGTCAGTTTCTCGACCGGCCCGAGCGAACGCCCCTCGCAGTTCAGGAGGAGTGTGGCGTCAGCATCGGCGAGAGCTATCCGCGGCCAGTGGTCGACTTCGAGGCCCGACGTACCGCCTTCTGGTCACGGTTCGACCGTCACCGTGGCGCGGCTGCACGCGCGCTCGCTCGTCCGGAGATCGCACGACGAGCCTCGTTTTCCGGCGGGTACGATGCCGCCAGGGCGATCGCGAGAAAGTACGGCTCCGACTCGGAGCGTCCGTCCGACGTACAGCTATCGCTCGCCGACGCCGTCGATCAAGGGCGGACGTTACCGGAATCGTCGGACGAAGCGGCGATGGCCGAAGAGCGAGCGGAAACCGAGCACGATCGGCCGGAGCCGCCGACCGAAGCGAGTGAGCGACAGAGCCGCGCCGGCGACTCCGAACCGGAATCATACGCGGATGACGATGGCCCGCAGAGTGACGAGGACGAGGGGAATCAGACGAGGCTCCATCGGTTCGAGTGACGGTCGATGGCGCCCCCTCTCGAGGAGGTGGTCGAATAGCGGACTACCGATCGCCCTCGGGCACCGCGACCCGCTCGAGACGGCCGTCGGCCTCTCGCATCCGTCGCTCGATGCCGTCGACGGCCCGCTCGGGGACCGTCACGGAGAGGTCGATCCGGTCGCCGTAGCTGATCGACGTCACGTCACCGCGATCGTACAGCCAGGAGACGGCGGTGTGGGCGCTGTCGGTGGCGGGAAACGACGCTTCGAGGACGACCGAGGTGAACCGGTCGGCAAGTGCCGCCCGGAGCACGTCTCGTCCGTCGGCCACGCTGAGGACCACCTGGTCAGCGTCGAACCGGCCGGCCAGGTGGGTGGCGAGGTCGCCGGTACTCGAGCAGACGAGATCCGCGCGCTCGAGGGCTGCGATCGCGCCGGGAACGACGGGTTCGAACCACTCCGGTATCGCAGCGGTCCACGGGATCGCCGGACCGTCGGTCACCGCGATACGGTGTGTGCCGATCGGGACGACGGTCGTTTCGGCGCGCGTCGGCCGAGTGGCTGTCCGCTCTTCCTCGCCGAGCACCACCCCGCTGTGAACCCGTGAGAGTGTGCCGATCTCGTCCACCATCACGACGTAGCCGTCGGCGTCCGTGTGGGCGGATTCGATGCGAACCCGTTCTGCCTGCTGCCGGTCCTCGAGCCGGTCGCGTAGCCGATCGCACTGACGGTCGAGGTCGGCCACTCGAGAGCCCGTTCCGGCCGGCGACCGATCTCGGTCCCCGGCCCGTTCGGCCAGCCGACGCTCGAGGCGGGCATTTCGAAGGGCGAGGCGCGTGTCGGCCACCGGATTCGACGCGCCGAGCCACGCCCAGACGACGCTCCGACGGTCGTGAACGGCCGCGTCGACGAGGCGCTCCTGGAGGTCGGCGAGCTGGCCGACGTGTACCCGGCCGTCGACGACCACCATCGAGCCGTCGGTTCGCTCGAGCGCCAGTTCGACCCGCTCGAGGGCTCCCGGTGAGAGGTAGTACCGTCCGTCTTCGGGACGGTCGGCGATTACCGTCGCGACCACGTCGTACCCGAGTGCCGAAACCGCCGGGGCCAGCCACGGCGACGGGGGTCGGCGTCGACCCGCGAGAATTGCACGCTGGGACATGGGATGAGTCGACCGCCTCTCACCTCGGCAGCCCCGTGTCAGGGTTCATCCCGCCGGCTCGCCGGGCGATGACGATGCCGACGAGGAAACAGACCACGGCCACGCCGAACAGCACTCTCGAGAGCGTTTCTCCGGAGACGACGATCCCCGCCCCGACGAGGATCGTCCCTGTGGCGTGTGAGACCGCGGTCCAGTTCATACCGGCCCTTACGGCTCAGCGTGCAAAACCACCCCGGTTGGCCGGGAGGTGACGACAGCGACGCACCCGGCGTGTTTGTCTCCCCAACGGACGGTCTTTCGGGGGCATCTCTTTTTGAGCCTGTCCTGATAATCCTTCTTTCCGTCCTCGTCAGATGCTTCTTACACATTCTTGAGACAGCTATCCTGTATTGTTCGCACTGGCTTTGCCTGGCCCGGATCCCATACTTTAGTACGCTCAATCTGCGGTGCTGGCACGATAAGCCGAAGTGTGATCGGTTACTGGGGTATCCAACTACCATACCCTGATACGGATTCCTGTAACGATTTACCGGCGCAACCGCGACCCGGCGGCGGTTGCGCCGGAACTGACTTACAGTAAACCGTATGAGGCCAGTTGCCACCGGGGGAGAATTCTTCCTGTCGTAGCTGTTGTACAGCTTGTCCCGCTTCTGTTGCCGTTCCTCTCGGTTGTTGCACCCGTGGCGCTAATCGGGCTCATCACTCTCCCCCCTGATATCGATTGTAGGGCGTCTGATCTATTGTCGACTGGTTGGGGCCCCCATCGCTGAGATGACGGGTCAATCGCCGACCAACATCATGCCTGAAGACGGTGCCGTGTGGCCCGAGGACACAATGGAAGACGTGCTGAACATTCACCTTGGCCATAAATTTCAATACAAATTAGTTAGTTGGTCGAACCATGTCTGTCGGGACACAACACGAGACCGCAAATCGACACGAAGCGTCGACATCAGGTATAGCCACAATGGAGGGAGAAGTGGTCCTCGAGAATCGCCATCCTGGATGGGGGCTCTGGTGGAAACACCTGTTTGCTGGTGGATTTTTATTCCTTTTCATGCTCCCAGCAGGCCTAGAAGGGCTAATGAGTGGGATCTTCTTCGCCGGTATTATCGTTGGATACGTGGCGTTTGCCCGATCGAAATCCAGATACATCGTGACCGACGAACGAGTGAAGATGGATATCGGCTTTATTCGTGGCACATCGCGTGAGTACCGAATATCGGACATCCAAGGTATCGACACCACACAGGGCATAATCGGGAAAATCTTCTCTATTGGCGACATTGGAGTCCGAACTGCTGATGGGACGGAGATTCCGTGGCGAGGGGTCCCAGATCATGAACAAGTTGCACACACGATCCGTGAGCATCAGCGGAAGTACGACCAGTCGATGGATCGTAAGTAACAGCGTAACTGTTTGGTTTCTTTTCGTTCGTGACTTTAGATGGCACAAACTCCGCTATGTCTCGGACGGAACCGAGAGCCGTTTTAATTACCTGGTTCGAAGCTAGCCCGTGAACGACGCGGGCGAGTTCGGTTTCGAACTGCGGACCTGTCGCTGGGCCGAACGCGAGTGGCCCCTCGAGGAGCCGGGCGACCGCGCCGTCCTGGTCGCCCGCCAGCTCGGCACCAGGGACCGTCGCTGGGACACGATCGTCCTCGAGTGCGATCCCGACGCCCTCCGCGAGCGCGCGACCTTCGGCTCCGAACGTCTCGACAGTGACCTCCTGCACGTCGTCCGGAACGCGCCCGCCGACTGGACCTACTACCGCGACGCGCTCCCGGATCCCGGCTACCCCTGGCGGTACGTCCGCGAGTCGATCCACCGCGCCGACGACCGGGGGATCCTCGAGACCAGAAAGCGGGCCAATCGTATCGAGATCCGCCGGAAGTGGCCCTACCCGGACTGGCTCGAGCGCGTGATCGCCATCGAGAACAAACCCGACCTCGACGCGAGCGCCGCCCGCGCGCTCGGCGCACAGCTCGAGCACGACGTCGCCGTGGCGCTGGCCGACGAGGTGTGGGTCGCAACCCGGGCGACCGGCGAGCGCGTCGAGCCGGTCCTCCTCGAGGACCTGCCGATCGAGGTGGGCGTGCTCGCGCTCGAGCCCGAGACGCTGTCGGCGTCGGTCGAGTGGTATCCGCGCAGCCTCGCCGTCGACGAGCCCGGGACGCGAATCCTCGAGCGCCCAGCGGGCGGTGCCCGCGACGGCTCGGCCGCCCGCTTCGAGTACGTCGAGCCCGACGCGAAGGCGGAGAAACGCCTCGAGATCGCCGAACGAGCCTACGAACGCGGCTGGCGCTCGTTCGTCGAGACGATGCGTCCCGACTGTCGGCACTTCGAGTTACGGGCGACCGACGGACAGCAGGCGATGCCCTACTGCGGTGCACGCGGCGGCTGCCAGACGGCGGCGGCGTGTTCCGGCTCCTGTCCGGAGTTCGAGCCGGAGCCGCCGGCCTGGCGAACCCGCGGCTGGCCGATCGAGGGCGGACCCGGGAAACGACTGCGGCGCCTGCTCGAGGCACGGCGTCGACGAAACCGGCCGGGCGCTGACTGACGCCCTGCCGTCCCGACGGACCGACGGGACCCGCTCAATCGGATGGGGCACACTCTCGGTCGGACCGGACACTCAGTCCGAGACGTCGACCTCGAGGTCGTCGCGGTCGACGGCCAGCCGGAACGTGGGGACGGTTCGGTACTCGACCTCGACGACGTCCTTGCGACGCAGGCTCTGGAGGCTCGAGCGGACGTCCTCGGCGTCGGGGTCGACGTCGAACGCCTCGCGGAGGTTGTGCAGAACCGAGACGACGCTCTCGGATCGCTCGTCCGGCCCGGCGAGCACCTGGACGATCTGGGCGTGTAACTCGGGGACGCGAATGCGGGAGGGTGCGCCATCGGCGTCGGGATCGCTCTCGATGCCCGGCTCGACGTCGACCAGCTCGGCCGCCTCGGCGGTCGCCCGGATCAGGCTGTTGTCGTCGCGAAAGTAGTAGTCGCCGAGTTCGTTCTCGAGGAACTGGTGGACCTCGCTGCCGCTTTCTACCCCCCACCGCTCCTGGAGTTCGGCGTTCTTCGTCGGCTGTAGCTCCACCACGTCGGCTAACCGGTCCCGGGCCTCCTCCGAAAGCGTCATCGTCGACACGTAGGCGGATGCGCTACTTTTGCGTTGTGACCCGTTGCAGTCGCGTCCAGCTCACGCCGACGTACTCGGTACGAGCGCGGTTTAGGGCCGCACGCGGTCGCTACGCCTGGATCTCTCGAGCGAACGACCGCAGGTCCGAGACGAACAGGTCGGGGACTTCCATCGCCGGGAAGTGGCCGCCCGCGGGCTGGTCGGCCCAGTAGACGAGGTCGTAGACCTCCGCCGCCCAGCCACGGGGCGTCCGGTGGATCTCCGCGGGGTAGCGTGCGTGACCGGTGGGCACGCCGACCGACTCCGGGATCGCCGCCCCGACGTCGGTTTCGGCGTACACCCGCATCGAGGAGCCGATCGTCTCGGTCAGCCAGTAGACGCTGAGGGTGTCGAGCAGTCGGTCCCGGCCGATCCACGACGCCGGATCCCCGTCGCAGTCGGTCCAGGCGTGGAACTTCTCGAGTAACCAGCCCGCGAGGCCGACGGGCGAGTCGGTCAGGCCGTACGCGATCGACTGCGGCGTCGTCGCCTGGACCTCGAAGTAGGCGGACTCCTCCCCCTGGAACCGCTTCGTCCGCTCGTAGTCGGCCCGTCCCTGCTCGTCGAGCAGGTCCATCGGCTCCTCGAGCGACGAGGGCGTCACGAACAGCATCGTGGTGTGGATGGCGTCGACCCGCTCGGGATAGGTCGCCCCCAGCAACGCGGCGATCAGCGCGCCCCAGTCGCCACCCTGTACGAGGTATCGGTCGTAGCCGAGCCGATCCATCAGGGTGGCGACCGCGTCGGCCATTCGGGGGACGTCCCAGCCCGGTTCGGTCGTGGGTCCGGAAAATCCAAAGCCAGGCAGCGACGGGGCGACGACGTGAAAGGCGTCTTCGGGGTCGCCGCCGTGGGCTGCCGGATCCGCGAGCGGGCCGAGCACGTCGACGAACTCCGCGACGGAGCCGGGCCAGCCGTGGCTCAGGAGCACCGGCGTCGCCGACGGCTCCGGCGAGCGTACGTGGTAGAACTGGATCCGCCCTCCGTCGATCGTCGTCACGTACTGGTCGAAGGCGTTACAGCGATCCTCGAAGGCCGCCCAGTCGAACTCCTCGCGCCAGTACGTACAGAGCGATCGCAGCGCCTCCCGCTCGGTCCCGTACGCCCAGCCCGCCTCCGGCAACTGGTCGGGCCAGCGTGCCCGCTCGAGCCGTTCACGAAGGTCCTCGACGGCGTCGGAGTCGACCGTCACCTCGAACGGCTCGATCGAATCGGCCGACGTCATCGATCCCTCGAGCGCTCTCTCCCGTCGGTTCTAGCCGGCCGCGACGCTCGGTCGGACCGGCTCGCGTCGACACTGGCTGTCATGTTCCCTCATACCGTGTGGGGGCCTAAATAATCGGGGCGCTCAGTCCAGCGACGTTGCCTCAATCGTCGCCGCCGATCGCGAACGGCAACGAGGCACGCGTCTCGAGCGTCTCTTCGATTTGCGTGTAGACGAGCACCGTGCCGACGGCGGCGAGGACGGTGCCGAAGACGAACGGGTACGCGAAGCCGTAGCCGATCAGCCCACCGGAGGCGAGCGGACCGATGGCGATGCCGAAGCCGAAGGCCATGGTGAGCACCGACAGCTTCGAGCCCGACTCGCCCTCGCCGGCGAGGTCGCCGGCCAGTGCCAGCGACGGCGCGAACACCATCGCCCCCGCGATGCCCTGTGCCAGCCGGGCCAGAAACATCACCTCCGAACTCGTGACGAACCCCTGGACGAGCGTCGTGGGTATCAGCAGCGCCATCCCGCCGACGATGAACGGCCGGCGGCCGTAGCGATCACAGGCCCGGCCGATCGGCGTCTGGAGGAGGATCTGGGCGAGGATGAACGCCGCGAACTGGAGTCCGAACCAGGTCGCCCCCTGCTCGAGCCGGGCGTTGACCTGCGGCTGAATCGTCGCGAACAGCGCGATCGCGGCGGCCATGAACAGCGAGGCGACCCCGAGCGTGAAGATTGGGTCGAGCAGGTTGCGGCCCGTCGGATCGCGGACGGCGATCGAGAGGTCGGCGCCCGCGTTGGCTTTCGTCGCCTCGGGATCGGTGATCAGGACCGTCACGAGCAGGTAACTGAGTGCGGCGGTGATCGCCGCGACGTAGAAGGCGGCGTCGAAGCCGCTGATCGTCGGTCCGGTCGGCAGCGTGTACGGTCCGAGGTTGACGACGGCCCCGGCGGCGATCGGCCCGGTGCCGAAGCCGAGCAGTCGAAACGTGTTGTAGACGCCCATATTTCCGCCGCGGTCGTCGGTCGTCGCGAGTTCGTTCACCAGCGCGATCGACGCCGGAACGATGAACGCGACGCTGACGCCCTGCAAGGCGCGGATGACGACCAGCGAGAGGTACGACTCCGCGAAGACGTACGCGAGGTTCGTCGCGGTGAGTCCGCCCAGCCCGATCAGGATGAACGGTTTTCGGCGGCCGAACCGATCGGACAGCCGGCCCGTGAACGGCTGGAAACTGCTGTTCAAAAAGCCGAACAGCGAGAGGATGATCCCGATGATCATCGCCTCCTCGAGGCCGAACGTCGCGCCGCCGACGACGTCGCTGGCGATGTACAGCGGGATGACGATGATCAGAAACGAGTTCCCGATCCCGTCGGCCATCCGCGCGAACGCCAGCGCGAGCACCCGCCGATCGACGGCGAACTGCGCGACGATCCGGCGGGCGAGCCCCTGCATGCAGGCTAGGTGTGTGAGCTCGGACAATTATGGTTTCGAATCGAAACGTGTCGTGACCTGTTACGTCTCGTGACTGTCACCGTCGTCGACGGCGAAGTACAAGCCGACTCCCGGCCTCCACCCACCATGGGCGATCAGTTGAAACTCAACGAGACCGACGCCGCGTTCGCCAGCCTCGAGTATCCCGTCACTCCTGCGGCGGTCGCCGCCGAGTACGACGACGTGACGCTCTTGCTCGCCGACGGTGAGCGCAACCTGGGCGCGCTCGTCGCCCGCAGCGACGTCGATCGGTTCGAGTCGCCCGAGGACCTCACCACGGAACTTCACAACCAGCTCCCGCGGGAGGCCGTCGGCGAGCCGTTCCAGTCCGAAGGCGAAGGCTAGACGTCGCGCTCGAGCGGGCCACGACATCCCGCCGAGCACCCAAACGCGTGGCTTAAGTCGCTCGACCGACGTATCCCGGACACCGATGGAATTCTGCGACGACTGCGGTTCGATGATGAAAGCCGACGACGGGATCTGGGAGTGTGGGAGCTGTGGCTTTACGAAGCCGAAAGGCGACGCTTCCCAGTACACCGTCACCGAAGATCAGGAGGTCGGCGAGATCATCGAGTCCTCCGAGGAGACGGCGCTGCCCGAGACCGACGCCCTCTGTCCGGAGTGTGGACACGACCGCGCCTACTGGTACATGCAACAGATCCGCTCGGCCGACGAGTCCGAGACGCGCTTTTTCATCTGTTCGGAGTGCGAGCACAAGTGGCGCGAGGACGATAACTAACGAAATTTTGCGCTGCGGTCTGTCGCGAGCGCGGCGTGCGAGCGCCACGCTCGCGACGTCCCTCGGCAAAATTTCGATCAAAAGCACTCCTCCCTCCCCGTCACTTCGTTTCGGGTCGGTCGTCGGCCCGCTCGCTCGGCCTACGGCCTCGCTCGCGGTGAGAGAGGTGAACACCTGCCCTTCCCCGGGTCACGGACTCCTCGCGGTGCTCGGAG
>LKMK01000057.1 GCA_001563805.1 Natrialbaceae archaeon B1-Br10_E2g2 | reverse complement strand
TGCCGCCTCCCGGATTTGAACCGGGGACAGCTCGATCTTCAGTCGAGTGCTCTCCCAGTCTGAGCTAAGGCGGCTCACCTACATCTCCGTCCATGGTATAAAAAAGGATTTCGAATCGGAACGCATCGCTCACCCATCACAATCCGCCGACTGTGGTGTGTGTAGACACACAGCATGAGAGTAACGGGTGGATACAGGTTCGGTAGCGGCCGACGGCATGCGCTTTGTCGGATTTACGGATATTCAAGACACCCTTTTCCGCGCTGGCGAGTAACATCGTGTTATGGGTGCACTCACCTCGAGTCACGGTGAGCAAGAACTCTCGGCCGACACCATCCTCGAGTTACTTGCAAACCGTCGCCGCCGATACCTGCTGTATGCACTGCGTGGCCGTGAGGAGCCGATCGAACTGTCGAAACTCGCCGAACGCGTCGCCGGCTGGGAACACGACGTCCCGCCCGACGAGGTCGCACAAAACGAGTACAAAAGCGTCTACGTCTCATCGGTCCAGTGTCACGTGCCGAAACTGGCCGACGCGGGCGTCGTCGACCACGACGAGGACAACCACACCGTCGTCCTCGGCGAGAACTTCGTCCAGCTCGAGCCCTACCTTCGCGTCGTCGTCCGCGACGAACCCGAGAATTCGACGCTCCACGCGGCCCTCGAGGCCGAATCCGGCGACGGATTTTTCAGTCAGATCAGGGAGAACGTCGCCCGGCTCAAGCACTGACTCCTCCTTGCAGCGGCAAGCGTCGCAGTGATAATGACCGATTAGGACCGATCGCTCGCCTCGACGATTCGGCCAGCACGCGTGGATGGGTCCGTCCCGAATCCCGAGCCAGTCGTGTTTCGAACCCCGAACCAGTCGGTATCTCGGTTTCCGGGCCGGTCATCGGTTCCCAGGGCAGCCGCGGCTCCGACTGTCCGACACCCCGACGACCGACAGTTCCCCATCGACGCGGGTGCGGTTACGCACACTTCGACGGCGACTGTCGGCTCAAGCAGCGCTCGAGGCGCTGGCTGGACGTCGCTCGAGTCGGTCGCGGTGGCGGTGTGGGCTCGGGCGGGTTCGAACCCTCCCTCGGTTACATTTCTGTGACTCACTGTTGTTCGTCTCAGAAATGGGCTCGGGCGGGTTCGAACCACCGACCTCGGCCTTGTAAAGGCCGCGTCATAACCAGCTAGACCACGAGCCCGCACCCTGACCAAGTGGCCCCGTCCGAATAACCTTTACTTTCTCACACCGCAGCCTGCGTATGGTTCTCGAGCGGCTCTGGACGGGGCTGGTCCTCCTCGTCATCGTCGCGATCGGCGGCGTCCTCCTCGTCCAGGCTGGACTCGTTTCCGCACCGTGGGGCGAGGACCGGGCCGAGGTGCGGGTGCTCGACGAGGCGGGCGAACCGAAGGCCGTCGTCGACGCCGAGGTCGCCGACACCTGGAGCGAACGGTACACCGGCCTGAGCGAGCACGAGTCGCTCGCCGAGGGCGAGGGGATGCTGTTCGTCCACTCGAGTGAGGCCGAACGGACGTACGTAATGCGCGAGATGGACTTCGACATCGACATCGTCTTCGTCGACGCGGATCGCGAAATCACGACGATCGAACACGCCCGCGCACCGGAGCCCGGCGAGGACGGCGAGGATCTCGAGTACACCGGGCAGGCGCAGTACGTTCTCGAGGTGCCACGGGGGCACGCGAACGAGACGGGACTGGCCGTCGGCGACGCCGTCGAAATCGAGTACCAGTGAGCGGCCCCGATGAGTGGCCGTGTCGGTTCGTCGAAAACCCTTATTGCCGGCGCTCCCGGAAGCGAACGCGATGGTCGATGTCGACTGGGAGAAAGACGACCCGTTCGAGGACCAGCGGGAGCACGTCGACAGTCCCATGCGACGGCTCCTGTTCGAGTACGGCCGCCCGTACTGGTTCTCGATGGCTGTCGGGCTCGTCTCGAGCGTGCTCGCGCGGGCCCTTGACCTCCTCCCGGCGTTGATGCTCGCGGTGGCGATCGATGCGGTCTTCGGCGAGGCGGTGTTCCAGGAGCAGGTGCCGCTGGTGGTGCTGCCGGAGGCGTGGCTCCCGACGTCCCCGGAGGGGCAGTTCTGGCTCGTCGCCCTCGTCATCGCGGGCTCGTTCGCGTTCGGGGCACTGTTTCACTGGGCGCGCAACTGGGGCTTCAACGCCTTCTCACAGGACGTCCAGCACGACGTCCGGACGGCGACCTACGACAAAATGCAGCGACTCGACATGGAGTTCTTCGCGAACAAACAGACCGGCGAGATGATGTCGGTGCTCTCGAACGACGTCAATCAGCTCGAGCGGTTTCTCAACGAGGGGTTGAACTCCGCGACGCGGCTGATCGTGATGGTCGTCGGTATCACGTTCCTGCTGTTCTGGCTCGAGCCGCAACTGGCGCTGGTCTCGCTGGCACCCGTCCCGCTGATCGCCGTCTTCACCTACCTCTTCGTCAAGAAGATCCAGCCGAAGTACGCCGCCGTCCGCTCGTCGGTCGGGACGGTCAACTCCCGGCTCGAGAACAACCTCGGCGGTATCGGCGTCATCAAGTCCTCGAACACCGAGGCGTTCGAGTCCGGCCGCGTCGAGGACGTCTCCCGGAAGTACTACGACACGAACTGGGAGGCCATCTGGCTGCGGATCAAGTTCTTCCCCGGCCTCCAGGTCATCTCCGGCGTCGGCTTCGTCCTCACCTTCGTCGTCGGCGGCTACTGGGTGTTCACGGGGACGGCCCCCGGCCCGCTCACCGGCACCCTCCAGACCGGCACCTTCGTCGCGTTCATCCTCTATACGCAGCAACTCGTCTGGCCGATGGCCCAGTTCGGTCAGGTAATAAACATGTACCAGCGGGCCGAGGCCTCGAGCGAGCGTATCTTTGGCCTGATGGACGAGGAGGGACGGATCGAACGCGACGCCGAGGCCGACGACCTCGAGGTACGAGAGGGACGCGTCGAGTACGACGGCGTCAGTTTCAGCTACGACGACGAGGTCGAGGATCGGATCATCGACGATATCTCTTTCGAGGTCGAGGGGGGCGAAACGGTCGCGCTCGTCGGGCCGACCGGGGCCGGCAAATCGACCGTGCTGAAACTTCTGCTTCGTCTCTACGACGTCAACGAGGGCGAGATCCGGATCGACGGCCGGGACGTCCGTGAGGTCTCACTCTCGAGTCTGCGTCGCTCGATGGGCTACGTCGGCCAGGAGTCGTTTCTCTTCTACGGTACCGTCGAGGAGAACGTCGCCTACGGCTCGTTCGACGCCAGCCGCGAGGAGATCGTCGCCGCGGCCAAGGCCGCCGAAGCCCACGAGTTCATCCAGAACTTACCCGAGGGCTACGACACGATGGTCGGCGAACGCGGCGTCAAACTCTCCGGCGGCCAGCGCCAGCGCGTCGCCATCGCCCGCGCCGTCCTGAAAGACCCCGACATCCTCGTCCTTGACGAGGCCACGAGCGACGTCGACACCGAGACCGAAATGCTCATCCAGCGGTCGATCGACGACCTGACCGAAGATCGAACCACGTTCGCCATCGCCCACCGGCTCTCGACGATCAAAGACGCCGACGGGATCCTCGTTCTCGAGGGCGGGCAGGTCGTCGAACGGGGAACACACGAGCAACTCCTCGCGAACGACGGGCTCTACGCCCACCTCTGGGGCGTCCAGGCGGGCGAGATCGACGAACTGCCCCAGGAGTTCATCGAGCGTGCCCAGCGCCGACAGGCCCGAACCGAGGCCGGTGACGACGACTAACCCCGCTCAGAACGACTCCTGCTCTTCTTGCCCTTCCTGGTCGGGTGCGCCCTCTTCCTGTCGTTGCTCGCCGGCCGCTGGCGGCGTTCGGTCGCTGTAGTTCTTCCGTCCGATCGCCTCGTCGCCGACCATGTTCATGATCGCCGCTTCGACTTCGCCGTACTCCCGGTACTCGTCTTCTCCCAGCGGCCCGATGAGTTCCTCGAGCGTCGTCTCGTTTCCCTCCATTTCGATCTCCTCGTCGCCGTACTCCTCGAGGAGTTCGTCGTGGCCGAGCGGGTAGTCCGCCGACTCGAGCCGGTCGCCGACCGCTCCCAGTTCGACGCCGAGTTCGCGATTGTCGTCGGTCATACGCGCAGTTGTCGGGCGCGGCCGGAAACGCTTCGGCCTGCCCTCGCGGGGCCGCCGCCTTCTCGAACCGAAAGAGCCAATTTGGTGGCCGGACGGGTCGGTGACATGTCACACAACCGGTCGCCGCTCGGCCACCGTCCCTGCTGGCGACGGACGGAACTGACGCGCTCGAGGTGGTCGCGCTGAACCCGAACGACCGCTCAATCACTGGATTCGTGATGGTCGCCCACGGGCTCGTCCACACCTACGAGCTCTCGATCCCGATCCTGATGACGATCTGGCTGCTCGAGTTCTCGGTCACCGCGGCGGTGCTCGGCGCGGTCGTTACCGTCGGCTACGGGCTGTTCGGCGTCGGTGCGCTGCCCGGCGGCCTGCTGGTCGACCGATACGGCTCGCGGCCGCTGATCGTCTGGTGTCTCCTCGGCATGGCCGTCTCGTTCGTCTTGCTTGGGCTGTCGCCGAACGTGGTGACGATCGCGCTCGCACTCGGCGTCTGGGGCATCGCCGCGAGCGTCTATCACCCGGCAGGACTCGCCCTGATCAGCAACGGCGTCCAGGACGACGTCCGCGGGACGGCGTTCGCCTACCACGGGATGGCTGGCAACGCCGGCATCGCGTTCGGGCCGCTCGTGACCGCAGTGTTGTTGCTCGCGTTCGACTGGCGGCTGGTCGTCACCGCACTCGCACTCCCGGCGTTCGTCGCCGCCGCCGTCGGCCTCCTCGTCGACTTCGACGAGTCCGCCGCGCTCGAGTCGACCCAGGTGGACGACGAGTCGTCGATCGACTCGTTCTCGGCGTTTCTCGGCGGCACCCGGCACGTGTTCACCGCCGGCTTCGCGCTCGTCTTCGTGATCGTCATGTTCAACGGCCTCTACTACCGTGGCGTACTCACGTTCCTTCCCGAGTTGCTCGACGACTTCCTGACGGCGCTGCTCGGCGACGTCGGCCTCGGCTTCTTCGGCCCCGACAGTCCGGTCGCCGAGGAGTTCGACCTCGCACAGTACGTCTACGTCGGCCTGCTGACCATCGGGATCGGTGGCCAGTACCTCGGCGGGAAGCTCACCGACCGGATGCCGCCCGAACGTGGCGTCGCCATCGCCCTCTTTACCCTCATCGCCATCGCACTCGTCTACGTGCCGGCGGCCGAGGCCAGCCTGCCCACCCTCATCGCCGCCAGCGTCGCGTTGGGGTTCGTCCTCTTTGCGCTCCAGCCGTTGACGCAGGCGACGATCGCGAAGTACTCCCCGCCCGACTCTCGCGGGCTCTCCTTTGGCTACACCTACCTCGGCATCTTCGGCGTCGGTGCGCTGGGTGCCACCGTCGTCGGCGCGGTTCTCACCTACGCCTCGCCATTGGCCGTCTTCGTCGTCCTCGCCGGCTTCGCCGTCGTCGGCTGCTCGCTCGCGACGCTCCTGGTCGCTCGAGGCGGCTTTCACTGAGCCGCGGGCGATGCTTACAAGGAACGACCGGCCGTCGAGGCGCCTATGGACCTCAGGTCGGCCACCTGGACGGACGTCGCCGACTGCGAGACCGACCTCGCACTGGTACCGGTCGGCAGCACCGAACAGCACGGCCCACACGCCCCCCTCGGGACGGACGCGATCACGGCCGAAGCGATCGCCGACGCGGCGACGGAGCGCAGCGATCGAGAGGTCGTCTGCGCGCCGACGATCCCGGTCGGTGTCGCCGAGGAACACCGCCAGTTTCCGGGCACGATGTGGGTCTCGGACGAGACCTTCCGCAACTACGTCCGCGAGTCGATCGAGAGCCTCGCACATCACGGCCTCGATCGCGTCGTCGTCGTCAACGGTCACGGCGGCAACGTCGCCGCGCTCCGGGAAGTCGGCGCTCGACTGACCCGCGACGGCACCGCCTACGCCGTCCCGTTCACCTGGTTCGACGCCGTCGGCGAGCACTCGAGCGACATGGGCCACGGTGGGCCGCTCGAGACGGCGCTCTTACGTCACCTCGAGCCCGACCTCGTCCGCGAGGACCGACTCGAGGAGGCTCGCGCTGGCGCTGCCGACGGCTGGGGCGAGTGGGTGAGTCACGCGAACCTCGCCTACGATTCGGCCGAGTTCACGGAAAACGGAGTGGTCGGCGACCCGGGAGAGGGGCCGGCCGAGCGGGGCGCTGAGCTGTACGAGCTGGCGACAGACGCGCTTGTACGCCTCGTCGATTCGGTCGCCGAACGCGACGTCTCGCGACCAGACCGGCGAGGGTAGCGACGGGCGGCCGTGGGCTGTGGCTGGCCGATCTGCCGCCAGCGCGACGCGGCGGTCGATCAGTCGTCGTCTTCGCCGTCTCCGTCCTCGCCGACGTCCTGGAGCGTCCCGCGCAGTTCAGGTATCGTCGCGGTGAGTTCGCCCACCTGCTCGCTCGCCTCGGCGACGGTCGTGATGGTCTCCTCGAGCTCTGCGATCTCTTCCTCTAGGTCTTCGGCGTCGTCGAAGGCGTCGGCGCGCTGTCCCATCGTGAACCACTTCTTCGCGTCGCGGAGGTGGTCCTCGGCGTCGCCGGCGTCGAGCGCCGAGTTGAGGCCGTTGAGCACGCCCAGCACGTTCTCGGCGTCGCTCTCCCAGACGTCCTCTGCGGCCGGCAACGCGTCCCAGGCCGCCTCGAGCGAGGACTCGACGTCGTCTCGCATCTCGCTGGCCGCTTCGCCGAACAGTTCGTCGTCGCCGAACGTCGCTTGGCTCATAGGTGTCACTTCACGACCGGCAGGGTTAAAAGGTAGCCCGAAAGTGAAAGTGAAATCCGACTCGAGAGGGGCGATAGTGCCCGAACGACGGATCGATTTCGAAAGGGTTAGCAAATTGGTTCCGGGCGGCCGTCGAGAGCCGGGACGAGCGCCCGTCGCGTGTCCCCGCAATCACCCATCCGGCGTCCGCTATCGGCCGTCGGCGAGGGCGGCCGGAACGACAGGGCAACGCTTTAGCGGCGCTCACAGCTAGAGTCGACTATGCTCAAACCGCTCGTATATTTCGCGTCACTCGCCGTCATCGGTGGAATCTTCGTCGTTCTGGGAACGACGAGCCTCGTCGCCGGCGCCGTCGGTCCCGGCTCCGTACTGATGGCACTCGGCGGCGCGTCACTGATCGGATTCGCGGGATACAATCTGCTCTTCGTCTCCGACACGGCGGACGCCGTTCCGGCCGATAGCGTGGTCTGGACGGCCGTAGGCGCTGCCGTGCTCTTTGCCCTGTGGGCAGTGGTGTTTCCGCCGGTGTAAACTATCGTCCATCCCGGTCGTCGGCGCTTCCGTCACGAATTGCGTCGACCTGCATCAGCGGATAGCCGTCTTCCATCTCCATGCGGGTGACGACCTCGAGGTCGCCGTCTTCGACGACGATCTCGACCTCGAGGAACCGACCCGTCAGTTCCACGTAGTCGGCTGCGCCGTCCGCGATGGCCCGCTCGAGTTCCGCCTCGCGAATCTCGACGGTCACCGCCCGGCAGTGGGGCTGGTTCTCGATCGCCTGCTCCATGGCGATTGCGAGACTCCGTGCACTCGCCGGGCTGATCGGCGTTCCCGCGAACTGGTGGTACAGCGTCCCGAACTTGATTCCGGCCTCGAAACAGAGTGATTCGGCCGCGCTCGGCGTCCTCTGGTCGCTCATGTCCCACCCACGGAGTCCGTCTGCAAGGGCGTTGCGATCGACCCCGGAGCCGCCGCAGGGGCCGAATCGCATAGTTCTTATCGCCCCTATCCCTGACTCCAAACGAATGGCACAGTCGGTCCTGCTTACGGGGGCTGCGGGGCGCGTCGGTGATGCGATCCTCGGCGGCCTCGCGCACGAACACGAGTGGCGCTTTCTCGATCTCGATCCGCCGACGGAGGAGTATCCCGGCGAGTTCGTCGTCGCGGACGTCACCGACGAGTCGGCCGTTCGCGACGCGATGGACGGCATCGACGTCGTGATCCACCTCGCCGGCGACCCGCGTCCGGAAGCACCGTGGGACAGCGTCCTCACGAACAACATCGACGGTACGCAGACGATCTACGAGGCCGCCGTCGACGCGGGCGTCGAGAAGGTCGCCTTCGCCTCCTCGAACCACGCCGTCGGCGCGTTCGAAACCGACGAGCGCACGCCCGACATGTATCGCACACACGACGAGTTCCGCCTCGACGGCACGGAACTCCCCCGGCCGGGCAACCTCTACGGCGTCTCGAAGGCCGCGGGCGAAACCCTCGGCCGATACTACCACGACGAGTACGGCATCTCCGTCGCCAACGTCCGCATCGGAAACCTCACGAAGGGCCACCCGCCGATCGACTACGAGCGCGGGCAGGCGATGTGGCTCTCCTACCGCGACTGTGCACACCTCTTCGATCGCTGTATCGAGGCGGACTACGAGTACGAAATCGTCTACGGCATCTCCGACAACGACCGCAAGTACTACTCGATCGAGCGTGCTCGCGAGGTGCTGGGCTACGAACCGCAGGACAACTCGGCCGACCACGCCTGATCGTCGCCCCCTCGAGCACCCGATCTCAGAACAGTCCCTCGACGTCTTCTTCCCGTGCCTCCCGTCGCTCGACGTGCCCGGTCAGCCGCTGGTAGACGATCCCCCGGTGCTCGGTTTCACGAACGAAGTCGAACAACAGCGTGATGAACCGGCTGTCGTCCGCGCCAGCCTCGAGGTCATCGCGCGCGTACGCCCGCGCCCGAACGATCGGCTCCTCGTCGTAGCCGAACTCCTCGGCGAGGACGCCGGCGGCGATCGCGGTCGGCTCGAACCCCAGCCCGCCGACGGTCGGGACGTCGCCGGCGTGGGCGAGCGCGATCGGTCGGCGCCGTTCGATCAGCTCCGGATCGGACGCGAGCGCCTCGAGGTACGCCCGTACCGGCGGCAGGTCGAGATCACGGTACTCCGCGGGGAGTCCGTCGAGGTACTCGCCGGCGCTCTCGGCCAGCCCCACGGCACCGTCCCAGTTGCGCTCGCGGGCGTGGTAGACGGCGGCGGTGAACTGGATCAACCCGTGGAGCAGCCGCTCGTCGTCGGTCCCCTCCTCGAGGTCGAGCCACCGATCCTCCCAGGCGTCGTGGGCCGCGTGGTAGTGGCCGTCGTTGTAGATGGCGACCCCCGCCCGGAGCGCATCGTCCATGGCCGTGATTGGAGCTCGAGCCTCGAGAGCGTGTCGGCGTCCGCTACTCTCGTCCGGCTCAGTCGGCTACCGTTCCGACGGTGTCGGCGGACCCCGATTCGCTCGAGCCGCCCGTTTCGCCGTCACGGACCTCGAGGTAGGCGGCGGCGATGATGCCGTAGAGGAAGACGTAGAGGACGCTGGTGATCGCGGCGGAGGCGACGTCGGCGACGGCGGGGAGGCCGATCAGTTCGAAGACGGTACCGACGAGGCCGACGGCCACGCCGATCGCCCCGGCGAGGATCACGACGAGGGCGAGTTTTAGCCGGTTGCCTTTCGACAGCCCCCAGCTGCGCTTGAGCGCGCCGATGGCGCCCCTGTCCTCGACACCGATCGCGAAGATGAAAAAGAGGAAACAGGTGGCGAGGAAGATCCCCGGGATGACGAAAAAGAGCAGACCGATCGCAGTCAGGACGGTCACGATGATCCCGGCGACGGCCACTGACAGCGTCGCCCGACCCATCCGGCGCGTGTACAGCCCCGGCGGGACCGACGCCATCGCGTGTCGCGGCCGGGCGAGTGCTCTGGACATGACGACGAAGTAGGCCGCGCTCACGAGGAGCATGACGAGCGTGAGTGCACCCGCGACCGTCCCGGAAATCGGGAGCGTCAGCCCGACGGCCAGCCCCGATTCAGCGGGGAGGGCGTCTGCTGCGACCGTGTTCGAGAAGACCTGCGTGAGAAGCTGGATGAGGAAGAGGCCGGCGAGCAACAGCCCACCGGTCTTCGTCGTTCCACGTTTGATACCGTCCGTAAGTGCGTGGCCGAGCTGGAGGGACATGTTATCACAGAATGAATTCTGCTATATAATAATTCCCTATCAGTACGAATCGATCTCGTCGTCGACGAACGCTGCCCTCGACTGGCGGACTCTCGTGTCCGTGTTCGGCGACGCTGGGACCGTGATCGAGCGGCCCTGGCTGCTGTATCACGCCCGATACGATCCGTCCCACCGCTACCGAATCACCACAGGTCGTCTCGGCCGTCGATCCAAAGTGCCGGATACGTACCGCCTCCGGCGGGGCGGGCAGACAACTGTGAAAACGGGGAACGGGGACGCCGAGCGAGCGTCCCGACCGGTTACTGGCCGCCACCGGTCACGGGCGGTACTCGAGGTGACGCCCGACGGACACATTATTATGCGCCGGCTTCCCGTGGTGGGCAGCCACTACACGGTCGATAGGAACGACCTACCGCTCGAACGAGGGGCCGGCGGCTCATTCATCGAAGCCGTCTTCCCATCGGAACCGACCGTCTCGCTGGACGACCTCGCCGTCGACCTCGAGCCGGGAGTCCTCGCTGACGTCGGTGAGCAGATCGACGTGGACGGCCGATTCGGTGCCTGACTCGCCCGCGGGCAGACAGGCGTCGTAGGCTCGTCCGAGCGCCAGGTGGACGGTGTCGCCCATCTTCTCGTCGAAGAGGATCGTGTCCGTATAGCGGTCGATGCCGCGGTTCATGCCGATGCCGAGTTCGCCCAGCCGACGCGCGCCGTCGTCGGTCTCGAGGACGGCCTCGATCACCTCGCCACCCTGTTCGGCCTCGTGGGCGACGACCTCGCCGTCGTCGAACTCGAGGCGGACCTTTCGGACGGGTTCGCCGCGGATCGTCATCGGGACGTCGAACGTGACCTCGCCCTCGGTCGCGTACGGGGCGGTGAAGACCTCGCCGCTGGGGAGGTTGTGTGAGTCGTAGGCGACCGACGCGGCGCTGTTGACCGCGGTCCGGTCGTCGATCCGCATGGTGAGATCCGTGCCGTCCGAGACGAGCCGTACCTCGGAGCCGTCGTCGAGGACGTCTTTCAGCCGTCCCATCTCCTCGGCCAGCGACTCCCAGTCCCGAAGGATTGCGTCGTATGCGAAGTCGCGGTACTCTTCGTAGGCCATGTTGGCTTGCTGGGCCAGCGAGCGCGTCGGGTGGACCGTCGACACCCACCGCGTGTCGAAGCGAGCCTCGCGAACGTCTGCGCGTGCGGTATCGTACGCCTGACGGGTCTCGCCCGGAACGTCGGCCATTGCGCTCGTGTTGCGACCACCGCCCAGCGAGAGGACGACGTCCGCCTGCTCGTAGAGCGCGCGTTCGTGGGCCGGCTCGTCGAACTCGTCGTCGTGTGCCCGGAGGTACGCTCGGCTCACCTCGCCGGAGCTGTACGTTGTCAGGAGGTTCGCCCCGCGCTCGCCGAGTTTATCGGCGACGGCGACCGCGAGGTCGTGAGCGTCCGGCCCGACCGAGACCACGACGTCGTCGCCCTCCTCGATGCGCGCGCTCCAGTCGACCAGTACGGCTGCGTGTTCGCGGACGCGTTCGTCCATAGCGGGCGATACGAGGCCACGCACAAAACGACTCGCCCTTCCGCGGGCGGGGACGCGACGAACGCTCGATGGGTACTACGAGGGGACCTCGGTCGGCTCGAGGCCGTCACGCGAGCGCACGAGGTGGACGACCGCGTAGACGACCGGCGTATCGAGGAGGGCGATGAGCAGTTTCAGCAGGTACTGGCCGATCATCAGCGAGAGGATCGCCTCGAACGGGAGGACGACACCCACACCGAGGAGGGCGGGCGCGACCGCGAACGCGATCGCGACGAAGATGACCGTGTCGATGGCCTGGCTGCTCGCCGTTGAGGCGACGTTGCGCAGCCAGAGCTTCTCGCGGCCGGTGTACTCGCGGATTCGGTGAAAGACGATCACGTCCCAGTTCTGGCTGACGACGTACGCCAGCAGGCTGCCGAGGACGATGTTCGTCGACGCGCCGAGGACGTCGGCGAACATCTCGGGATCGATGCTCGTCTCCGCTGCCGGGGCGGCGATCGTCGACCAGACGAGCGCCAGCACGACGAAGTTCATCACGAACGCGACGTTGACGACGACCTGGGCCGCCCGACGGCCGTACAGTTCGGCGTAACAGTCGCTGGCCACGAACGTCAGCGCGTACGCCAGCGCCGCGCCCGGCAGGACGAGTTCGGCTCCCGTCACCGGCAACGAGACCGGCAACTCGAACGCGAGCACTTTCGACGCGGTCAACTGTGCCGTCACCAGGGCCGTCACGAACACCCCGATCAACGCCACCTGTGCGACTGTGGCCGTCTCACGGGCCTCGTATCCGCTCGTCATACCGTTCGCCTACCCAACGCAACGACGTAAACGGTTCGAGACGACGCTACGGGGCCGCCACGGAAGCGGACCTTCCCCGGTAGACCGTTCACGCAACGGTCGCGCCACGCGTCGGTCCCCGGCGCCCTCGAGCCTGACGTCGAGTCGACTGGCTCACGAAGAATCACCGAGGTATCTCCTGCTTATTTCGACCGAACTCGACGAGAACCGTGGCCGCTCGTCGCCGGCTACGCCGTTCTCGAGGGCGCCGTCCGAGTCCGTCGACCACGCGTCGAAAGTCGCCGCCTCCACCGTCCGGACCGGACGATTTCAGTAGCGAAACTGCCCGTTGAGCCGTTCGGTCGCACGACGATTATGGGGTCGTTTCAGTGCTCGCCCCGGTCGACTTCGCCCGATCGGCCGTCCCGTGGCGGTGGCACGGCTCTCCGTACCCGAACCGAAAGCCGTCGATACACTGCCGTCGCACCGGTCAGCACTTGCCACGGCCGTCGATCGGATCGCGTCACGACGGTGCATTCGGCCCTGTGACCCGTCGTCACCTCCCGTCTCTTCGTGCCGGACGTCCCCGTCGATCGCTCGAGCCTCGACTCGCATTCTCAGTATTCACTCTCGATTATACGCTCGCCCTCGGAAACGAGTAACCGAAGGCACAACGCTGTATTGGCCCTGCGAAACGCTCTTGCGGGCCGTGATACGCGATAGATAACAAATAGTCGACCGATTGGTGTGATCACATGGGTGAAACATGGACGATCTGACCGGGTTCCAGCGAGATCTACTGTACGTGATCGCCGGGGCCGATCGACCGTCGGGACAGGACGTCAAAGAGGAGATCGAGAGCTACTATAGCGCCGAGATCAACCACGGCCGGCTGTATCCCAACCTCGACACGCTCGTCAACAAAGAGCTCGTCGAGAAGGGACAGCTCGATCGACGAACTAACTACTACGAGATCAGCGACGACGGCCTCCACGAGATCGAGGACCGTCGGGAGTGGGAACGACAGTACGTCGACGTATAGCACCGACTCGTTCGTATCGACCCTACGAATCGTCGCCACCAGCCACAGCTGTGTGTTGATCGTCCGTCTCGTATCCCTCCTCGACACGCTTCCGGTTACGAATCGATGGGCGTCGATCGAACCCCCTCTAACGACCGCAGTTGTCGCGAGCGTCCGGTGTGGGTCTCGGCCGAACCGATCAGTCGGCCGTTTCCGGACTCGAGGCAGAGATGGCGTCGACGTCCGGCGAATCGCATCCGGAAACCGGCTGGCCGTCGGTTCCGGCGACGACGACCGATCGGTGCTCGCCGAACGAGACGGTGACGTGATACTCGTCGTAGACGAACGACACCGTACCACCCGGTCGATCACCCGTCGACGTCGGCTCGAAGACCGACTCGAGTGCGTCGGGGTCGACGTACTCGTACAGCGGCGGCAGCGTCGTCGGATCACGTCCCGTCTGCGTTGCAACCGTCCGAACGATTTCGACACCGACGGACGGGCAGACGCACTGCTCGTCGTCAGTGGTGTGACCTTCCATACTCGACGTCCTCGATTCTGCTGTAAAATATTTCCGACTCCTGTCACTCCTATCCAAACAATCGTGTTAGAATCTGCTAACTAACTCTGTGTTTCATTCAAAAGTGGCGGTCACAGGGGGCGACTAGTAGCCCGACACTCGGGAGCCGGCGGTCGTCGCCGACCCCAACCGATCCTATCGGCATGGCCCGGTCAATTTCCGATGTGATCGACGGACTCGTCACTTCACTCGAGGCCGATCACCAGTCCGCTCGAAAGCATCACTCGACGGGCCGCGTGGTATCTCTCGAGTCCCACGTGGATAGCGATCGATCCCGTGTCTCGCGGGAGCATCTTTTCCATCGTCCCAGCCGGCAGCAGGTCGCTGGAACGACGACCGGTCTGTCCGGCTCCTCCCGACACCCACCGGGGCTCCAACGACCTGCAATTTCCCCGGGGAATGGTCGCTATTGTCGAATCCCCTTTCCACCGGCTGGCTCGGATATCTCCGTTAGGATCCGTACCCATTCGCTTGTGAGTGACTATCGCTGAAGATGTGGTTCGGAGGCCTTAAGTAGTGGTCGGCGACTACAATTTAATCCGAAGAAGATGAGGATTCCACCCCTGCGGTCTTCCGTACAGATGGGATCTGATGTTAGCCTTGGTAGTTCGGTGACGCCAGATCGGTCGACGATCGCGGTCACCGAACGTGGACCCATTTAGTGTGAGTGCATTA
>LKMK01000056.1 GCA_001563805.1 Natrialbaceae archaeon B1-Br10_E2g2 | reverse complement strand
TTCCTCGTCCTCAGCCATCTCGGCTTCCTCGTCCTCAGCCATCTCGGTCACCTCCGTCTGCATCGGCGACGGGCACACAGCCGAGGCTCCCTGGCCGTCCTGGCACACCTGGCCGCCCGACGCTGCTCGAGTGGACCCGTTCCATATCGGAGAGTACGAGGGGCTCGTGAACCCACTTACATGTCTCGAGTGATCCCAGCGAGATGAATGTTGGTGTCGGTTCCAAGAGCCGGGGGACCTCCGCTCGAAGCTGTGGCTTTTTGCACGCGGGACGGGTATGCACCGACGATGGAGGCCGCCGTCGGAATCGTCGCCCAGCGTGAGAACGACCGCGCACAGTCGCTCGCCGGAACGCTCCTCGAGGTGCTCGAAGGCGAGCACGGCAAGCGGCCGATCGTCGACGAGGAAACCGGGAGCGCGATCGACGCCGAAAGCGTGCCGGTCGACGCCATGTCGGCGTGTGACCTGGTCGTGAGTATCGGCGGCGACGGCACCTTGCTGTTCGTCGCCCGCGAGGTCGGCGACACCCCGATCCTCGGGATCGACCTCGGCGAGGTCGGGTTTCTCAACGCCGTCGATCCGTCGGACGCCCGCGAGGTGGTCACCGGCGTCGCCGACCGCCTGCGTTCGCGTTCGCTCGAGTGTCACGAACTCGTTCGACTCGCGGCGACCGGCGTCGGCGATGCGTGGACGCTCGGGCCGGCGCTCAACGAGGTGGTCGTCCACGGTCCCCGGCGGGGACGCGGTAGTGGCGCGACCGTGGAGGTTCGGATCGACGGCCGACAGTACCACGCGGGCCACGCCGACGGGGTGCTCGTCGCGACGCCGACGGGGTCGACCGCGTACAACCTGAGCGAGGACGGCCCCCTGATCCACCCCACGGCCGACGCGCTGGTGATCACCGGGATGGCCACCGCAGAGTCGATGGCGCCGCTGGTCGTCGACCCGGGGATGGAGATCGAACTCTCGATCTCGGACGCCGATACTGGCTACGTGATCGCCGACGGCCGCAACCGTCGGCCGCTCGAGCCGCCGGCGACCGTCTCGGTCTCGGTCGCCGACGACCCCGTCAGGCTGGTCGGGCCCCGACCTCGCTTCGTCGAGGCGCTCGAAAAACTCGAGTGAGTGCAGGCTACCGGCTGGGACTCGCGGCGTTTCCCTCGACTACCTGGGCGATCCGTTCGGGTGGGACTGCGCCGCGAGCGACGCGTCCGTCGGAGACGAACGTCGGGACGCCCGAAATACCGCGACGGTGGGCCTCGGCGAACTGCTCCTCGAGTTCGGTCCGGTGGTCCGTGTCCTCGAGCGCCGATCGGATCGCCTCGCCCGACAGCCCGACGTCGGCAGCGAGGTCCACCAGCACGTCCGCGTCGCCGATATCGCGTTCGTCCTGCCAGAGCGCCTCGTAGATCGCCTCGTCGAACGCCGCCCACGTCGCAGGGTGGGTTCGGCGGACGTACCAGGAGGCCTGCTGGGCGGGGAGCGAATCGACGTCGATCGCGAGTTCCTGGCTCATCTCGACGCCGTACTCCGCCTGTAGTCGACGGACGTTTCGGCGGGCCTGCTCGTAGTAGGCCTCGTCTTTCCCGTCGTCGGCGTCGTGATCGATCGAGCCGTCGGGGGATCGGTTTCCGCGACGGAGGTCGAACGGGTGCCACTCCACCGCGAGCGGTTCGGGACGTCGGTCCCGGTACTGCTCGAGTGAGCGCGTGCCGAGGTAGCAGAACGGACAGACGTAGTCGGCGTAGACCGTGAGTCGGGCGGTCGCGTCGGGCATGGCTGTCGTAACGCGTCGGGACGGAAAAGCGGGCGGACACCGGCAGTCCCGGCGACCGATTCACCCGTCCTCGCCGACGGACTCGGGAGTGGCGTCGTCCGCATCGGCCGCCGTTCGGGTCGACTCCGGCAGGTTCGGGTCGCGGAAGGGGTTGCGCCCGTACGCCGGGAGGTCGTCCTCGAGCTGGGACTTCAGCACGCGCCGAAGGCGGTTCAAACTCGTCGTATCGAGGCCGTGGCTGGCCGCGAGCCGTTTGAACGTCGGCTCCTCGGTGATGTCGTGGGCGCGATACTGCGCGAACAGCTCCTCCATGCGGTCGGCGGACAGCGCCTGGACGTCGACGTCGTCGAGGCCGAAGTACCGCTGGCGGTCGACGTCGACGACGTGGCGAATAACCACCAGTGCGACCGTCGGAATCGCCCGCTGGCTGCCGAACTCGGTGAGGTCGATCTCGTCCATCACGCCCAGCGCGAGGTCGCGTTGCCAGGGCGTCAGCTCGAGGGCGTTACACAGCGCCTGCGTCGTCCGCAACCGATCGAGGTGGTGGGCGCGCTCGCTGTAGCCCGGCGTCGCCGCGTGTTGTTCGTCGTGGAGGCGACGAACGCTCTCCGAGAGGTCCGCCTCGGGTGATTCTGCACGGCCGATGACGGTCGCACTCGGCGTGACGACGCCCCACTGGCGGACCGTCGAGTCCCGCTGGACCTCCGCACGCGAGAGCGAGCCCGATCCCGGACGCGTCTCGAGCCTGCGCTCTGCGTCGCGGTCCGGCGTGACGCCGCCGTCCGCGAGGGGGACGCCGCGACCGGCGGGGTCGACACCGTCGTCTCTCATCTCGTCTGGGGCTCGGACAGGGAGACGGAAAAAGCCTCGCTCGTTTCGGCCATCGTGTCACTACCGCGTCACGCACTCTTCACAAACCGGTTTGCATACCGGCAGCTGGGGGCATCGCTACCGTGTGTCGCCACTTTCGGCTGTCGGCACGACAATTCCGCGAAAAGCCCTTCGTAGCTTCACCTTGTGACCAGAAGCACGTAAACGAACGACGGCGAGCGGCAGTCGGACCCGAATCGAAGCCCCCCGTCATCGACTCGCGGCGAGCATCGCGTCGACGGCGTCGTTCAGACGCGATCGATCGGGGCCGTCGCGGGCGTGAACCGCAGGGTCGATCCGCCGTGGCGGGTGTGCGAATTCGCGACCGACGCGGTCGCCGATCACGGCGTCGCCGTCGCCTCGTCGCTTTCGCTCGAGCAGTCTGTGCCCACATTCGATCCGGTCGTCGTCGAACACCGCTGGCGCTTGTTCTTCGAGGAACGACTCGAACTCGAGGGCGGGCAGCTCGTGGTCGCCGCGCTCGCCGGTTCGTTTCAGGTAGCGAGCCGAGGCTGCCGCCCGGAAAACCGTGAGGTTGCGTTTCACCGTCTGTCGGGTCCCCGTCTCGGTAAATCGCTCGTCGTCCGCGGCGATGGTCGTCGTTCCCTCGTCGGTCTCGACGAGGTAGCCATCCGCGAGTCGATCCCGAATCGGGAACACCTCGTCGTCGGGTCCCACCAGGTGGTCGGAGAGGTACGTCCGGTAGGTGTTCGACGCGATGGCGCGCCAGTCGTGATAGAGGTCCATCGGGTCGAACGTTCGCTCGAGCTCGGCGGCGAGCGGGGCGGGATCGTACGCCGTCCGGTAGCGGATCGGACTCCGCAGGAGGTCGATCGCCCCCTGGTTCGACGCCGCGAGCAGGCCGGCGAACCTGGTGACGTCCCAGCCCTGAAACTCGAGGTCGGCCGGCCGGCCGTCGACTGTGACTGTGACGTGTTCGACGACGGCCTCGCGAGGCCCGCCGAGATGGGCGTAGCGCCGACAGTCGGCCTCGACGAAGACGACGCCGACGTCGTAGTCGCTGTCCGGGCTGGCAGCGCCCCAGGCGTGACTGCCCCGGGCGGCCGCCAGCACGACTCGCACGTCGAACTCGGACTCGAGGTCGGAGAGCGCCTCCTCGATGGCATCACAGACGACGGCTGAAACGGCTGGCATCGTCACTGGTGGAGTGATACGACGTAAAACGCGACGGCCCTGCTTCCCGTCATAGCTCTACCTTGTGACCAGAGGCACTTAAACCGCGGTCGGATCGCGACTCCAAGCCGGCGGATCTACCAGCGGGGCCGCTGGGTTCCCGTGACGTCCCGTCTACTGGCAGTTCAGCGCTCGAGCGCGCCGATCCAGCGCTCGTCGCCGTGGACGCTACACCAGCTGTCGTGGGCGTCGTAGCAGCGACGATCCATCGCCTGGCCGCACTCACACCACTGCTGGTGGACTCCCGGGACCCGCCGTCGACAGAGTGGACAGTTCGTCTTCATACGTCACCTTCCCACGAGGGGGTACTTACGGCTTTCACGCATTCCTGTGACCGGTTCCGGTCGGAAACGAACGTCCGACCGTCCGGTCACCGTGGGTCCGACCGCGACGACGGGTACTCGTGGCCGACGACGAGCGCGACGACGTTGACGGCCACGAGGCCGAGAAAGATCGAGAGGCCGGCGGCGGAGTCGATACCGGTGAGAAACACCGGGAGGTACGCGACCGGCAACAGCGTGCCGAGCCAGAAGCCCGCTGCGGTGACGGCGCTCCCCAGTTGCATGGGCACGCTCAGCGCATCGCCTCGAGGGCGACGAAAGACTCGTCCTGGGCCGAGATCCAGGCCGTCATGAGCTGTTCTTCGGGTGCCTCCCGAGGGAAGATCGCACACTCGTTCGGCGCGTCGTCGTTCTCGACGGTGACGTGATCGAGTTCGATAGGCGGTTCGTCCGCGACCGGTGGCGTGATGTCGGTGTTGGAGGTCATTGGAACGGTAGTCGTCTGCCTCGCGCTACCGCTGTGACACCTATTGTTATACCGTCGTTTCCACACGTATTTCACACACAGCAGGACGAACGCTGCCGATCCGCTGTAACTCGTGTGCTGTTTCCTACGAGGCCGTGGGCCGCTCGTATCACTCCGGTACAGTTCGAGCGACGATCGGTACGCGGTCATTTCGGTCGCGTAACCAGTCGTTTCGGGGGTCGTCTGGAGTCGAAGAATCGCCAGCGGGACCGGTGGCTGTCGTGGCCGACCCGGCTGCAATCCGGCAGGGGCGTGTCGGCCACTCGGGAGACGGCTCTGCCGCAGTCGTCGGAGCTAGCGACCCGCTACTCGGTCGATCGTGCGTCGAGCACGAGGGTTTCGACGACGAGCTCGCCGTCACGCCAGAGTCGCACCTCGAGCTCGTCGCCCGGACTCGTCTCGAGGGCGAGAAACGTCGAGAGGGCGTGGCGGTCCGGGATCGGCTCGCCGTTTAGCTCGACGATGACGTCGCCGCCCACCGGGATCGGTTCGCCGCCGCGTTCGGTCGTGCCCGTCGGTTCCTCGAGGACGCCGTCGGCCGGGCCGCCGTCGACGACGCCCACGACGGCGATTCCGGTCGCCTCCTCGAGGTCGTTCTCCTCGGCGATGAACCGGTCGACCGACTCGAGCTGGATGCCCATAAACGAGTGCTCGAACGCCCCGTCTTCGAGGAGCGCGGGGACGACGCGGTCGGTCAGGGCAGCCGAGATCGCGAAGCCGATGTTGTCGCCGCCGCCGGCGTGGACGACGCCGATGACGTTTCCCTCGAGGTCGACGAGCGGGCCGCCGCTGTTCCCGGGGTTGACGGCGGCGTCGGTCTGAACGACGTTGGGGAACGAGAAGTCCTGTCCGGGCGCCTCGATCGTCCGGTCGACGCCGCTGACGACGCCTTTGGACATCGATCCCTCGAGACCGAACGGGTTCCCGACGGCGAGGACCTGCTGGCCGACGACGGGCCGGTCCTGTGCCAGCGGAAGCGGCGTCGCCTCCTCCGGGATGTGCTCGACCTCGAGGACGGCCAGGTCGCTGAACCGGTCGGTGCCGACGATGCGCGTGCTCGTCCAGTCACCGGTGATGTACTGGAGGTCGACCTCTTCGCCACCCGCGACGACGTGTTCGTTCGTGACGACGTGGTTCTCGTCATAGACGAACCCCGACCCTTGCCCCTGGCCCTCCTCGTCGGTGAGCGGATCGTCGACGCCGAAGACGCGGACCTGCGTGACCGACTCGATGACGGCGTCGTAGACGTCGGTAAACGTCGAGCCGTCGGCGAGGTCGTCCCGATCGATATCGTGTGCGGAGCCGCCGTCGACCCCGCCGTCGCGCCGCGGTTCCGTACAGCCAGCAAGCGAGAGTCCAGCACCGACGCCGACCAGCGAGAGGAACCGCCGTCGATCCGGTCGAAAATCGTTCATGTCCGACGGATAGGACCCCACCTATTTGAACGTCCTGGGAACCCACTGTCGACGGGACGTCGATTTCGAACGTCGAACTGTCGGCAGGACGAACGGTTTGTCCCCGGTCTTTCGGCCGACGTCGGGCCACGGACGGCGCCGTTCCTGAAGGCCGGTGTGACGACCGTCGTCGGCGACCCCGCCTGCGGCCTCGAGACGGGTCTCGAGCACCCGACTCGTCGACGGTTCACCGATTCGACCCTGTCTTCGGATCGATCCCCCGTGAAATAAGTCGCTGCACACCCCAGGCTCCCCCATGAGTCTGCTCGCCGAAGAGACGACGACCACGGCCGCCGAGGCGCTCGAGGTGGCCGACGTCGCGGTGTTCCCCGTCGGGAGCACCGAACAGCACGGGCCCGCACTCGCCCTCGGGATGGATCACCTGGCCGCCGAGGCGTTCGCCCGAACGGCAACCGACCGCGACGGCTGCGTCGTCCTTCCGACGCTCCCCGTCGGCGTCAGCGCGCACCACCGACAGTTCGACGGCACGCTGTACGTCGAACCCGAGACCTTCGAACAGTACGTCACCGAGACGCTCTCGAGTCTGGCCGACCACGGCGTCCGGAAAGCCGTGGTCGTCAACGGTCACGGCGGGAACACCGACGCGCTGACGCGGGCGGCCCGCAGGCTCCGGGACGACCGGATCGCGTTCGCGCCGCCCTGGAACTGGTGGGAGAGCGTCGAGGACCTCGCCGCCGATCTCTTCGACGAGGCCGGCGGCCACGCCGACGCGATGGAATCGAGCCTGCTCTGGTACCTCCACGAAGACCTGGTCAGACCCGAGGCACTCGAGGCCGCGGAAGCCGGTGCGAGCGAGGGCTGGGGGAAGTCGGTCGGCGGCGCTCCCGTCGGCTTCGACACGGTCGACTTCTCCGACAGCGGGGCGGTCGGCCGACCAACCCTGGCTGATCCTGAAAAAGGTAAACAGCTCTTTGAAGCCGCCAGCGAGCGACTCGCCGCGTTGCTCGAGTGGCTCGAAGCGCGCCCGCTCGAGGACTGTTGGCCGGCCCCCCACCGATGACGGGGGACCGAGACGGCGCCGACCTCGCCGTCGGCGCAGACGCGTTCACCGACCGAGGGGCCGGTCTCGAGGTCGCCGTCGTCGGCGCGGGAGCCCTCGGGGCGACCGTCGCCTACGACCTCGCCCGCGAGGGTGCGGACGTAACGCTGTACGACCGGGAGACGGTCGCCGCAGGCTCGAGCGGGCGGGCGGCGGGCGTCTGCTACGACGCCTTCGCCGACCCAATAGATGCCGAGATCGGCGGCGAGGCGATCGAGCGGTTCCGCGCGCTCTCGGGCGACGAGACGTTCCCGTTCGTCGAGTGTCCGTACGTCTGGCTCGCCCGCGAGGGTGACGCGGAGCGGGCGGCGGCCGTCCGCGAGCAGGTCGAACGCATGCAGGCAGAGGGAGTCGTCGCGCTCGAGCTCGAGGCCGACGCGCTGGAAGAGCGGTTCCCCCCGATGCGGACCGACGACGTCGCCGTCGCGGCTATCGCCGGCGCCGCGGGCTACACCGATCCCGCGCAGTACACGGCCTGTCTGGCCGCCGCGGCGACCGGGGCGGGGGCGACGCTCGAGACGGAGACGGCAGTCTCGATCCGAACCGACCCCTCCCGGGTCGTCCTCGAGGACGGGACGGTAGGCGAGGTCGACGCCGTCGTCGTGACGGCCGGCGCACACACCGGACGGCTGCTCGCCGACGCCGGCGTCGAGATCGCGATGAAACCGTATCGCGTGCAGGCCCTCGTCGCGAGCGGCGAGTTCGCCGAGCCGATGTGTTACGACGCCACCGGGGACTTCTACTTCCGGCCACATCCCGAGGGGATACTCGCCGGAAACGGCACCGAACTCCGGGAGGCCGATCCGGACGGATACGACCCCGAGGCGAATCCCGGATTCGCCGACGACCTTCGCGACCGGGTTCGCCACCGCGTCCCCGGCCTCGAGTGTGGGGTCGACCGGGCCTGGGCCGGCCTCTGTACGGCGACGCCGGACCGCGACCCGCTCGTCGGACGCCTCCAGGAGGGACTCTACGTCGCGACCGGCTTCCACGGACACGGCTTCATGCGCGCGCCGGCGATCGGCAACCGACTCGCAGAGCAGGTGCTTGGCGGCGACGGCGTCGACGCCTTCGACCCGACGCGATTCGACGGCGACGAGGAGTTCGCCGTCGTCGAGGGGATGACCCTCGAGGAGTCGGACTGGGGGGGCAGCGTCGAGGAACCGAACTGAGGAAGAGTCGTCGGCGGCCCGGATCGACGCCGGTCAGTCGTCGACGGTGACTTCGCCGGGATTCGACCCCGACGTGGCGTCGGCCCCGGCCGATTCGCGGTCGGTGCCGCCGTTGCTGGCCTCGTCCCCCTCGTCGGGACGCTCGAGGTCGACCTCGGGATCCTCGAGCGCGGTGTCTTTCGGAATCTCGATCCGTAACGTCCCCGTTTCAGAGAGCCGGGCCGTTCCAGCGTCCGGATCGACGGCCGCGTCCGCCGGCAGTTCGGCCTCGCCGTCGAGGGTCATCCCCCGGCCGGGAAACCGCATCTCGAACCGGTCGCGGAACTGGCGAAACCGCTCGAGTCTGATCTTGACGCGACCCTGGAGGTACCGGACCTGGACGTCTTCGGGTTCGGTTCCGGGTGCGTCGAAGACCACGAGATAAGAGCTGTCGTCTTCGAGTACGTCGACGGGTAGCGACCGGGTGTTCTGGACGTAGCCGCTCGCACGGCCGAGCTGGCGATAGAGTGCGTTGCCGGCCGTCTGTTTGAGGTCTTTGAGACTCACTCCGCGTCACCTCCGGCGGCGCAAGCGGCGCTCGCCGGCAACTGGAGGGAGACCAGGCTGTACGCGCGAGACATGTACACACAGGTTACGCGAGCCACGGTTTTAGTGATTGTGCTCCGTCGCAGCGACTCGAGTGCGGGGGTCTCGAGAGGGTTCCGTTCGGACGGTCGAGTCGGCCACCGATTGCCCGGCGTTGTCCATCGGATCCGTCAGGACGTCCCATGCTCCGCTACGGGGCTACAGGTCCACCGCCTCGAGACAGTCGGTCCCTCCACAGACTGGACACGACAGTGCGGTGACCTCGAACTCGTCGGGGACGTCGTACGTGTAGTGGGCTTCGAACAGGTCCAGAAAACAGTCCTCGTCGGTACAGACGACCTCTTCCGTCGGTGGCATGGGTCGATCAACGGCCGCTCGATACATCAACCCTCGGACCTCCCTCGTCCGTGTCGACGCCGACGGACATCACTGCGGGGTCTCGAGGCCGTCGAGTCCGGCGGTGCCGGTCGTCGTCGACGGGGCGTCGGTCGTCGCGTCTTCGAACGCACCGACGTTGTTGAAAACGAACCCGCCGAAGCCGAGAAAGAGGATCACGTCGACGTACGACGCGACGAGTTGCCCGACGAACGTATCCAGCAGTGCGAGGTTCTGCTCGGAGGTGACGCTCAGGATCATGAGGACGACCCACGCGAGCAACAGCAGATGTTTGAGTTTTCCGTACAGAAGGATCCGACTGCCGCTCTCGTTCGAGGCGGCCCGCTGGATCGGCCCGAGCAGGAAGTACGTGACCGCCACGAGCCCGCCGACGGTCACAACCGTGATGGCACGCTCGAGGGTGCCCGCGACGAGCCAGCCGGCAAACGAGCCCCACAGCGTGACCGAGATGGCGGCGAACAGCCCGACGGTATTCGATCTCCCACAGCCGGAAACCGTCCCGACGAGGAAGACGATCCCAGCCCAGGCAACGGTGTAGCCGAGAAATCGGGCCATCGACTGGTCCCGGCCGGTCGTCTCGACGAGCAACAGGTCTCCTGCCATCGCCAGGTAAGCGAGGGCCATACTCGCCACGGCGACGACCGTCACGAACCCGTAGCGACGCGTCTCGTCCGGCAACCGGAACGTCAGTGCGGCGAAACAGAGCGCCGCGAGACCGAGTGTCGCGCCCGAGACGAGGTAGATCGTGCTGACGTCGAACACGGGCTCACACCTCGAGTGACGGGTCGCTCCGCCCGTTCGTGGGTGATTCCCGTCTCGGCTTTCGCGTGTTCGAACTCCCCCGTTCGTCCGTCGACGTCGATCCTGGCGGTCCTCGGTGCATACGCTTCGACCCGGATTGTGGTGTGTAATCAATTATAATAGAATTTACTGTTCACTTAGGCGTTTGCCGGAGGCGAGCAGGGGGCGACCCACCTGACGACGCTCCGTCCCGTGACCGCCGCCGACCGGCTGGCCACGAACGCCGGCGACCTGGGTTGTGAGACGGGTGGCGCTCGAGTCGGACGCCGTCGTGTAGTCACCGTTTTACCGCTTGACGCGTTAGCCGACGCCATGACTGACCCCGAGACCCTCTCGGTGACGATCGTCGACGGCTACGTCGACGAGCCAGCACACTTCGGGGTGCCGCCGTACGTCTCGACGTATCCACGGTACACGGCGGGAGCGCTCGTTGACGCGGGCGTTCCACGCGAGCGGATCACCTACCACACGATCGACGGCCTGCGCGACGAACCCGACCGCTGGCGCGACGTCGACGAGGCGGACCTGCTGCTCTACATCGGCGGCATGACCGTCCCCGGCAAGTACGTCGGCGGGACGCCAGCCGAACCCGACGAGGTCAGGGAACTGGCCTGGACCGCGAGCGGGACCAGCCTGATGGGCGGCCCCGTCAAGTTCGGCGTCGGCGACGCCAACGAGGGCGCCACCGAGACCGAACGCCAGGACCTGGACTTCGATTTCGTCGCGAAAGGCGACGTCGAGGCCGCCGTCTACGACCTCGTCGAGAGCGGCCTCGAGGGATTCAACAACCGCATGCGCGACGTCGAGGAGGTCACCCGCTGGGCGCGCGAGGGGGCGTTCGTCGTCGAGCACCACCCCAACCACCCCGACTATTTGATCGCCGAACTCGAGACCTCCCGGGGCTGTGCCTACCGCTGTTCGTTCTGTACCGAACCGCTGTACGGCAACCCCTCGTTTCGACCGCCCGAGACCGTCGTCTCGGAGGTCGACGCCCTCTCGGACTACGGCGTCAAACACTTCCGGCTCGGCCGACAGGCCGACATCCTGGCCTACGGCGGCGACGGCGAGGCGCCGAATCCCGACGCCCTCCGGGAACTGTACGGCGGAATCCGTGAAGTCGCCCCCGACCTCGAGACGCTGCACCTCGACAACGTCAACCCGATCACCGTCGTCGAGTGGCCCGAACAGAGCCGGGAAGGGCTCCGGATCATCGCCGAGCACAACACGCCCGGCGACACCGCGGCGTTCGGCCTCGAGTCGGCCGACCCCGTCGTCCAGGAGGAAAACGATCTGAACGTCACCGCAGACGAGTGTTTCGAAGCGGTGCGGATCGTCAACGAGGCAGCGGGCTGGCGTCCCGGCGACGAGCCGCGAACGGGGCCCTCCTTCGGCGACGACGCGCCGCGTCGACTGCCCAAACTCTTGCCCGGGATCAACCTCCTCCACGGCCTCAAAGGCGAACGCGAGGAGACCTACGAGCGCAACCTCGAGTTCCTCCATCGCGTCTACGACGAGGGCTACATGCTTCGTCGGGTGAACATCCGGCAGGTGATGGCCTTCGCCGGGACGGAGATGAGCGAGACGGGCGCGGAAATCGCCCGGGAGCACAAGAAGCTGTTCAAGCGATACAAACGCCAGGTCCGCGAGGAGATCGACAATCCGATGCTAAGGCGGGTCGCGCCCCCGGGAACCGTCCTGCCGGACGTCCACCTCGAGTACCACCAGGACGGGACGACCTTCGGCCGCCAGCTCGGAACGTACCCGTTGCTCGTCGGCATTCCGGGCGAGCGCGAACTCGGTCGGACGATCGACGTCGCCGTCGTCGATCACGGCTACCGGTCGGTCACCGGCGTCCCGTATCCGCTCGATCTCAACGCGGCGTCGATGGACGAACTCACGGCGATCCCGGGCGTCGGCGACCGCACTGCGGGCGATATCGTCGTGAATCGACCACACGAGTCGCTGTCGGCGGCCGACCTCGAGACCGAGATCGACCTCTCGCGGTTCGTGACCATAGAGCGACCCGGCCGCGCCGACTGAGTGCCACCCGACGTGACCTCCCGACTAGGGAGACGATCTCCAACGAGCGATCTTCGTTCGGGACCGCCCGCTGGTCGGTAGTTCTATTATGCATGCTGCAAGAGAACATATCGAGGGTCTACCTGTGGAAATATCTGAAAAACTCCTGTGTCTGTTCAGTACGGAGGTTTCGACAGAGGAGGATCGGTACGTCATCGAGGTGCCACGCCAGGAGGTCGAGACCGGCGACGTCGATCCGGGGGAGGTCTATCGAGTCGCGCTCATCTCTCGAGCGGAAGCGGCCGACGCCGACGAACCGTCGGGTCGCTCCCAGAGCGCACCGTCCGAACCACAGCCACCGGTCGACGTCGGCGAAACACGCTACGTCGAGATCGAGGACATCGGCAAGCAGGGTGACGGCATCGCCCGCGTCGAGCGCGGCTACGTCATCATCGTCCCCGGGGCCGACGTCGGCGACCGCGTCAAGATCGAAGTCTCCGAGGTCAAATCGAACTTCGCCGTCGGCGAGATCATCGAAGACACGTTTTAATACCGCCTTTTACGGCCGGATCGCCTTTCCGGCACCAGGGCGGCTTCGTCACCACAGTATCTGGGTGTGAACCTGTCGCTCGCCGTACTAATCCGTTGGCGAGCGCGTCGCTTGCACGCGTCAGGCCTGCAACGTTTGTTCGAGCGGCGGCGCACGCATCCGGGAGACGTGACTGTCGGGAAACTGCCTGGAAACCAGGGTGTGAACGAGCACGAGTGCCGCGAGGATACTGCCGAGAAGCGACGTGAACACTGGTCCGAAGAAAACGCCGCCGGGGGAGGGCGGAGCAACGAGAACGGAGAGACTGACGACGGCGAGAACGAGCACGTACGCTCCGAGCCAGCCGACGAGCACGGACGACGCGATCCGTGTCACTGCCGTATCGCCCCGCTGGAGCCACCCGTCGGCACCGACGACCCCGGCTCCGAGCCGAATCAGGTGAGCGACCGCGTCGATCACCACCGAGAGCGCGAGCACGCCCGGAGCGACGACCGCACCGCCGATCCACACCACGTCAGGAACGTCCACCAGATCGATCACCACTGACGGTTCGAATAGCATCGTCACCGCAGTGAGACCGGTTACGATCGCACACGCCATCTCGAGCGAGCGCCGGTCGATCGAGCGCACGGAGTGGAGGGCACCCATACGACCCATTCGTATCGAAAATTCAATAGGCGTTCCGGCGTTCGCAGCGGACGTCACTCCGGAATCGTCGCGCGGAACGTCTCCGGGTCGTCGTGAAAACAGTCGCCGACGACGATGGCGTCCGCGCCGGCCTCGAGGATCTCGGTCGCCGCCTCGGCGCTGTCGATGCCGCCGCCGTAGAACAGCCGCGTCTCCTCGAGGTGGCGGGCGGCCGCTTCGACGTCGTCGGGCCCTCCGTAGGTGCCGGAGTACTCGATGTAGAAGATCGGAAAGCCGTAGAACGTCTCGGTCGCGAGCGCGGCGCCGGCGACCTGCTCGGGGGTGTAGGCCGTCTCGACGCCCGCGCGATCGGCGGCCGCCGACTCGAGGTGCTGGACGACGTAGCCCTCGCCGACCAGGTTCGCGGCGAGTTCGGCGACCACGTCCCGGCCTTTCGACTCGACGAGCCGGCCGACGAGCGGGAGGTTCGCGCCCAGCAACTCCCCCGGTTGTTCGCCGATTTCGGTGAACAGCTCGACGTGCTTGCCGACGAAGTGGTCGCGGTCGCCGTTGAAGACGGCCGGGACGGCGACGGCGTCGGCGCGCTCGACGGTCGCGCTCGAGACGTGGGCGCCGCTGGAGGGTTCCTGGAACACCGGTGTGTCGGGAACCGTCGCCTGGAGGGCGTCGATCGCCTCGAGCGTGTTCTCCTCGGTGACGTCGTCGGAGCCGCCGACGAGCACGAGGTCGGTTCCCGAGAGCACCTCGAGGTCGGCCGGTAACGGCTTCGCCGGGTCGACTTTCGTCACGTGTGTCACGTCGCCCCATTCGAGCTGCATGGTGGCGCCTTCGAAGAGGGCCGTCAATTTCCTGTCGATGTTCCGGCCGGTCGCAGACCTGGCTTACTCGGCGTCGTCGATCGGTGTCCCGTCCTCGCGTTTCGCGCCCTCGGAGTCGTGGACGACGACCTCGCCCGGGGACAGGTCGGCGGGTGCGTAGGTGTCACGGACCGCGATCGCCTCCTCGAGTTCGCGGACCGCACGATCTTTCAACGCGCGGGCGAGGGCTTCGGCCTCGCCCCGCGAGATGTCCCGGCCGAGCCCCTCACACTCGTGGGCGCGGACGGTGCCAGCCTCGGTGTCGACGTCGGCGTCCCCCCGGGCCGGAAGCGCGACGCTGTCGACGGGCTCGCCCATCGGCTGGCTGGTCCCCGCGAGCGCGAGGCTGAACGGATAGGTCCGACAGATCAGCGGCCGGTCCTCGTGGGCGACGCAGGCGCCGACGCCGTCGTCGTCCTCGGCGTAGAAGACGCAGTCGCCGCAGTCGTCGGTCTGGAGCGCCCACTCGAACGTCTCGCCCTCGAGGC
>LKMK01000055.1 GCA_001563805.1 Natrialbaceae archaeon B1-Br10_E2g2 | reverse complement strand
GGGCTCGTCCTGCTCGACTGGCTCGTCCTCCACGACCCGCTGTTCGATCCGACGCCGTTCCTCTCGGCGCTCGAGTGGCTCCCGATCCCGCTGTGACCGTCGGGATCGACCGGCCGGTGACCGAGGGGACGGCTTAAACCGCGGGCGGCCGAACCACTGCGTATGAGTCTCCCACTCGATCCCGAGACGATCGACCCCGACGACTTCGGCGAGAAACAGGCCGTCCTCGAGATGGGCCACGAGGAGGCGATCGAACACGTCCGCGAGGTCTGTGAAGACGTGGGGTTCGGCATCCCCGTCGAGTTCTCGCCCTCGGAGCTATTGAACGAGAAGGTCGACGCCGACCGCGACCCCTACTACGTGCTCGGGGCCTGCAATCCCGAGATCGCCGACCGGGCGCTCGAGCAGACGCTGGGTATTGGCGGACTCTTCCCGTGTAACATGATCGTCTGGGAAGAAGCGCCGGGCCGCCAGCGCGTCTACCACGTTTCGATCATGAAGATCGCCCGCCTGCTCGGGATCGCCCCGGATAACGAGGCGTGGGCCGAGATCGTCGACGAGACCGGCGACTACGTCGAGGAGACCTTCGAAGCCCTCGAGACGGCCGAGACCGACCGGGTCGACGACTGACACGGACTGCTCTACCGGTGTACCGCCCCAACCGGGATTCGTCTAGCGGTTGTGCCGAAACTGACGTACAGCAGTCCGTACGACCTGGTCCCTCGTGATTCGGTACCGCTGATCGATGCCCCGGTCGAGCGGTCACCTGCGACGCACCGTCGGTCGTTCTCTTAAAGGGTGGCGTAATACACGATGACGGTAATGTACGGCCGATGTGACCGATCATCCCAATGGTGGCCCAGCACGACGGCGAGGACCGCCGGTCGACGCGGCGGTCGCTCCTCCGTTCGGTCGGCGGTACCGCGGGCGTGTCGCTGCTCGCGGGTGGGGGCCTTCTCGGTCGTTCCTGGCACATCGAAGACAGCGACGACGACGGCATCCCCGACCGGAAGAAACGATCCTCTTCCTTTCACCGCCGTCTCGAGTCGGTGTTCGGCCCGGACCAGTTTTCGGGACTCGAGCCGGGTCGACCGACGCTCCTCATCGACGTCAGGTACGTCGGTCGGGCGGAGATCTTTCCCTCGACGAAACGGACGGTCGTCGACCGGTTTCGGCAGCACGGTATCGACGCACAGTGGCTCGACCATCCCCAGCGGTACGACCTGGAGGCGGTCACCCAGCGCTACGGGCTGACCGACCGGGGGTTGCTCTGGGGACTGCGCAGCCTCTACAGCGAAGAGATCGCCGACGATCTCAAAGACGTCGCCCTCCAGTTGTTCGTCGTTCCGGGAGCGACGGCGGCCCCGTACGACGGGCTCATCTACAGTCACGTGATGGACGCGACCGGCGGCGGCGTCGACGGCTACGTCAACGGGTTCAGCGCCGGGAACCGCGCGGTCGTCGCCGACAGGGACGACCGGTTCGAGGAATCCAGACTCGTCCTGCACGAACTCGCCCACCTCGCCCTCGGTCACGACGACGACCCGGAGAACACGGGTGTGATGGGGGTGGGCCAGGACGTGGATCTGCTGAGCCACGAGTGGAACCAGCTCCGCGGTGGGCTCGCAAACGTCCGGGACCGGACCGGCTACGACGTCGCCTTCCGGCCGTGTATCTGGCTCGAGGACCTGACGTCCTCGCTCGGTTAGTCGACGGCGGGGGCCTCGCGACTCGAGGCTGGCCTACCCTCCTCGCCGGTGTCGCTTTTCGGCCGTTCTAGAAGGAATGGTTATTTCCTATTGGTTCCAGAACGCTGAATATTATTGCGTTCCTCTCAGAGCTATGAACGTTCGTGGGGAAACGCACGGCTCGAACACGGCCCCGGTGAACCGACTCGGGGCCCACCGTGACGCGCGGGGGAGACGCGAATGAGGTCCGGGACGGGAGATCGACTCTCGCCCGACGGGTCGGCGGCACAGGTGCTGGCCCGGATTGACGATCCGACGATCGGACTCGATACGAACTGGACGGTCACGTTCGTCAACCAGCAAGCGGCTGCGCTGTTCGGTCGAGACGGCGACGAACTCCTGGGTGAGTGTGGCCGCGACCCGCTCGAGGACCTGTTCGACCCGTCCGTTCGAGACGGCCTGCAGCGTGCGATGGAGACACAGGAGTCGAGACGCATCGAGACGGATGCAACGCCGCTCGACGCCCGAGTTCGGATCCGAGCGTACCCCGCGCCGGATGGGATCACGGTCTGCTTCCGTGACGTCACGACCGATCCAGCACTCGACCTGTCCGAAGACGACACACCCTCGAGTGCGATGCCCGAGTCAGCCGACGACGCGACGATGCCCGATGGCGACGGGGAGTCGGACCTCGAGCACGTCAGTCAGCGCCTCTCGATCGCGATGGAGGCCGCTGATGCCGGCGCCTGGGAGTGGGACGTCCAGTCGAACGAGGTCATCTGGCACGAGAGCATGGAGCGACTGCTCGGACTCGAGCCCGGCACGTTCGAGGGTACCTACGACGCCTTCCTAAAGCGGGTCCATCCGGCGGACCGGGACGAGGTCGAGGCGGCGCTTACGGAGGCGCTCGATCGAGTCGAAGATCTCCAGCTCGAGTTCAGGTTTCGCGACGATTCCGGCGACGTGGTGTGGAGTGCGACCAAAGCACGGTTGTTCAGCGACGACGGAACGCCCCGCCGGATGGTTGGAGTCGACATCGACGTTACCGATCGCAAGGAGAGCGAGGCGGCCGCCGAACGAGCACGCGAAGAGCTCCGACAGATCATCGACCTCGTCCCCGACCTCATCTTCGCGAAAAACCGGGAGGGGACGTACCTGCTCGCGAACGAGACGACCGCCACCGCCTACGGGCTGACGCCGGCGGACGTCGAGGGCCGCTCCGAATCGGAGCTCGTCCCCGTAGAAGACCAACACGAAGGATTCCGGAAGGACGACCTGGCCGTCATCGAATCCGGCGAACCGGTCGAGGTTCCCGAAGAGGAACTGACCACCGCCGACGGCGAGACGCGTATCCTGCGAACCATCAAGATTCCCTACGAGGTTGCCGGCACCGACGAGGACGCCATCCTCGGCTACGGCCGCGACATCACGGACCTCAAACGGTACGAACGGCGACTCGAGGCCCAGCGCGACGACCTCACGATCCTCAATCAGGTCGTCCGTCACGACATCCGCAACGACCTCCAGCTCGTCCTCGCCTACGCGGAAACACTCGCAGACCACGTCGACGAGCCGGAGGCAGAGTACGTCGACCAGATCCTGCACGCGGCTCGCGAGGCCGTCGACATCACGACGACCGCTCGTGACATGACGGAGGTCTTGCTCCGGGCCGACGCCGAGCCGGTCCCGATCCAGCTACAGTCCGTCCTCGAAGGCCGAATCGAGACCGCCCGCTCGAGTCACCGGAACGCACGGTTCAGGACCGACGGATCGATCGACGACGTTCGGGTCCTGGCCGACGACATGCTCGAGTCCGTCTTCCGGAACCTGTTCCAGAACGCGGTCGTCCACAGCGACGTCGACGCCCCCGAGGTACACGTCTCGACGACCGTGACCGACGACCGCGTCCGGATCGCAGTCGCGGACGACGGCCCGGGCGTCCCGGACGAGCGGAAGACAGCGATCTTCGAGGAAGGGACCCAGGGGCTCGACAGCGCGGGAACCGGGATCGGGCTGTATCTCGTCCAGTCGCTCGTCGACCAGTACGGCGGTGACGTCTGGGTCGAGGACAGCGACCTCGGCGGGGCGACGTTCGTCGTCGAACTCCGTCGGGCATCGCAACCGGCGGCCACCCGTTAGAGAGGTCCACGGGGGCTCGAGGGGGTCGCTGGACTCCCTGCCAGTCGTTCGTAGCCCACTTCTCTCCACTGCTCGACAGTGACAGAGTCGACCTGTCTCCCGGTCGCGTCCGGCCGTTCACCATCGATCGACTGACCTTATATGCTATTATGAGACTAGGGCTAGTCTCCAGAAAGAGATATACGCGCCACGGTGCCAGGTGCTCCCATGACACAGACGATGAAAGACGTTTCGCACACACCGCCTACCGGAGAAACACCGCAGATCTGGAAACGAGGACCGGACGACGAGCGGTAGCCCCTTCTTTCCATATCGGCCGGCCGTCACGCGGCGTTTCGACTTCCGTATCGGCTCCAGTCGGATCTCCGGGCGACCGATCGTCTCGAGCCGGCTCGGGAGCCCGGGATCCGGCGACCGGCGACAGCCCGAAGATGTTCCCGGTCGAACCGTACCCGTGACCGGTGACTCTCTCCCGGAGGCGGACGACGAACCGCCTCACGTCAGCGACGACGCCGCACACGACGTGAACTATCGGGCCCATCCCGACCGCTACGAGATCGGCCGCGGCGAAGAAGGCGTCTTCAAAGTTCAGCCGTACAAATCCGAACTCCTGCCGCTGTGGGGGTACGCCGACCGCGAAACGGCCGACGAAAGCGGAGAGGCGATCTACCGGCAGTTTCAGCGGTACAGGGCGGCCGACGACTTCGTCGGCATGGACATGGCGCGGAAGTACCTGCAGATGGGGTATACGCGAGCGATGCGCTACGCCAAGTACCCCGGCGGGACGAAGTACGACGACGGCGACGAGCGAGAGCCGGTCTACTGGGTAGACGCCGACAAACGCGACGCCGCGCTCGTCTACGAGGTCTGGCTCGAGCGAGTGCGAGACGACGATCGATATCAGGAACTCGAGGCGCGCCACCGCGAGCGGTCGGACTAGATGGCACTCGAGAATCGATGGCCTCGGTACTCATAGGGCTCCTCACGGCCGGGTGCCGAGTCCGGCTCCGATCGGGTCCATCGTCATCGGCCAGCCAGGGGTACGGACGGTACTCAAAAGACGGTTTGGATCGGCGTCCGTACTGTGGCGGCAAAAGCAGGCCGGTCAGTCGCTTCGAGCGCCCGAGCCGGCGAACGCGGCGTTCCACTCGTCGATGAGGTTCTGGAGGCGGCCCGTCGAGCGGTGAGAGAACGTCTGGGGGGCACGCTCGGTGGCCGTGGATGGAACGGTCGGTCGTGTTCGGGTCGCGGTGCGGTCGAACGTCGGTTCGGTGTCGGTCTGGGATTGCAAGTTTCGGGTGCTCATGTCGGTCGGGGTCGAGTGCGGTGTCGAAGACGGTGCTGTCGGCAAACGGAATCAGGCTCGTACGTGTACGACCGACATCTGTACTCCCCCCTACTGACTGCAAGCACATAAACGTTCATGATGGACCTTCCGAGCGCCACCACGCATGTGAAAACAACCCTCATGGTCCGGTGTAGCGTACCTCGCGACCGGTCCCCAGCCACTCGATCCCGGCCGGTTCGTCCCGGTTCGGAGCGCTCGAGGGCGGACAGTGCGGTGTGGCGCACTGAGTTATGGACGCGATTGTCGTCCGGCTTGTCGGAGGGCCGAAAACGCCGTCCAGCAGTTCGTCGCGTCGTTCGGGAACGGGTGGCTCTGCCTCGAGGGTCGGACCGCCTCGGCACCCCCATGCCGACCGTTTTTGCGCCTCGCCGACGCCGACACGACCGTGACGACCGTCCCGCCCGAAGCGGAGCGACTGCTCGAGAGCGAGCCGCTGATGGCCCACCTCGCGACGTGTGTCGACGGCCGCCCGCACGTCGCCCCGGTCTGGTATCGGTACGACGACGGCACCGTCGAACTCGTCACTACGGGTCGGAAACTGGCCAACGTTCGTGAAAACCCACGCGTCGCGCTCTCGGTGCAGGCCGACGATGCAGGTGAGGCGACGTGGTCGGTGACGCTCCTCGGGACCGCGACCGTCGTCGAAGCCGAGCGGGCCACGGAGCGAGCGCGCAAACGAATTAACGCGAAGTACGGCGCCGACCGGGGCGCCTACGCCGAGAACGAACTGGTCCGGATCGACGTCGGATCGGCGTCCTACCGGACGTACTGACGACGAGTCGACGAGTCGTCCTTCGAACCGCCGAATCCGTCCTACTCGGTCCCCTCGAGGCGTTCTCGAGCCGCCGCCACGACCAGCGGGAGCGTGATCGTCGCGTCGCCGTAGACGGAGACGTTCTCGGCGTCGGGCTCGAGTTTGCCCCACGAACGGGCTTCGTCGAGGGTCGCGCCGGAGAGGCCGCCGGTCTGTTCGGGGTCCATCGTGAGCTGGACGGCGTAATCGTACGCCCGCGGCGTGACGAGCATCGTCTGGAGGGTGAAGTTCTTGGGGACGCCGCCGCCGACGACGAACGCGCCGGCCTCGTCGGCGTCGAAGGCGGCGTCGGTGATGTCCGTCATGTCCGCGAGCGCGTCGACGGACAGCGACGTGGTCTGTCCGTACATCCAGGCCTGCAGTCCGAGCACGGAGTCCTGGATCGCGGGACAGTAGATCGGGACGTCGGATTCGTAGGCCGCGGCGGCCAGCCCCGGATCCTCGTCGACGTCGTCGCGCTCGTTGACCGCGGCGTTCGCCCGGCCGAGTTCGCGGGTGAGCCGTTCGATCGAGACCGATCCGTCTTGTTGGCACTCGTCATCGAGGACGGGGAAGACCTCCTCGCGAAGGTGGGATTCGAACGTCGCGAAGTACTCCTGTGGGAGGTAGACGTTGTAGATCCGGTCGACGCCCTCCTCGCGCAGGGTTTCGTCGTGTTCGCGTTCGGTCTTCCCCTCGGCGGTGACCTCGCCGTGGTGGTGTTTCCCGCCGATGGCCTCGATCGAGTCGTGGGTGAGGTTCGCGCCGGTCGTCACGAGCACGTCGATGTAGCCGTCCCGGATCAGGTCGGAGACGATTCGGCGCATGCCGGTCGGGACCATCGCGCCGGCGAGCGAAAAGAAGACCGTCACGTCGTCGTCGAACATCGCTTCGGTCACGGCGACGGCCTCGTGGAGGTCCGCCGCGCCGACGCCGGCGTGGCCGTACTGGTCGGCGAGTTCGCCGACGCTCATCCCCGCGTCGACTCTGGCGTGACCGATCGGATCGTGGGAGAACGTCTCCCGGTGGGGCTCGTGGTGGGTGTCTTCGTGGGCGTCGCTGTCCTCGTCGCTCATGGCTCCCCGTGGGAGAGCCAGGGGTTTGAACGACGCGGTTTCCTCGAGTCCGTGAAGACGCCCTCTCGAGCCGAGGTCGGTGCCCCTCGAGATGAGGTCGATGACGCGTCGGGCTAGCAGACGTCGTCCGGGTCGCTCTCGGCGGCGCCGACGACCTCGCCCTCATAGTACAGCGCGACCGACGCTTCGCCGTCGGGGGCCGGCACATAGAACGTCTCCGCGCTCGCGAGCGAGTCCTCGACGGTGATGCGACCGGTGGCGCCGGTCTCGGCCACGTAGATGACGAACGTCAGGTCGCGGTCGGTCCCGTTGTGGACGTAGAACCGCGCTGCGCCTTCGTCCGGATCGTAGCACTCGGCGTTGAACGCGATCGAATCGCGTGGGATGCACTCGGTCCCGGTTGCGCTCTCGCGTTCGTCGAGGGTCTCTCCGTCGGCGGCGATCGAGACCGTCGCCTCCCCTTCGGGTGCGGCGACCTCGAAGTAGGTCGCGCTGTAGGGTTCGACCGCGACGGTGCCGCTCTCGTCGGTGCCTGCGACGTCGTAGACGACGCCGATCTGCGTGTGATTGCCGTTTTGGACACGGTACCGGGCCATCCCGCGTTCCGAGTCGACACAGACCGCCTGCAGCGAGATGTCGTCGAGGTCGAAGACGCCCTCTCCCTCGAACGTCCGCTGATACGGTTCGGCACACTCGTTGGGGTTCTGGAACGTGGTCTCGTCCATCGTGACCGCGACGATCCTGTCACCGGGCCCGATCGGTCGGTCGAAGAACTGGTAGACGTTGAACGTGTACGCGAACACGTCGCCGACGTCGTCTTCACCGAAGAGCGTCGAGGACCTGAGGTCGTCGATCGTCACCGTGCGGTCGTAGTTCTCGATCCGGTCGTGCGCTGCGTTGTACATCCGGATCCGGAGCGACTTCAGGACGCCGTCGTCGTCGGCGACCGCCTCGGCGTACTCCTGGTCGAACAGGATCGCCATCCCGTGACACTGCTGGAAAACGAGCTCGTCGACGCCCTCGATGTCGGCGATGCCGTCCGGATCCTCTTTCTCTTTCTTCTCGTGTTCTTTCTGTTTCGGCGTCTTCTCTTTCTTCTCGTCTTTCTCGTCTTTCTTTCCGGCGCTCACCGGGTTCGCTCCGATTCCGGCGCCGGCGATGAACGTGCCGGTCGCTGCGATACCTTTGAGGCTGTTTCGCCTGGAGATTCGTTTATCGTCTGACATGGTGGGGTCGTCCCGCCACTGACGGCGACGCCGCCAGACCAGCGAGTACCGGATCTCCACCGTATCGACGTTTTGTAATCAGCGAACTACCCGATATAATGACAGTTCTAACCCGGCTACACTCATTGTTGCGGGATAATCACGAAGACGGGAGCGACCCAGCACCCGGTTTGGCCGTCGCAAACTCGCTCGAAGTCGCGAGCTAACCCAGGGTCACTGGCGTTCAGTCCCCGCCTGTTCGGGACTCTCCTCGGGCGTCCGACGCTGTGGGGACACGGGGCCCCTACCGACGCCGCCGGGACATGGAATCCCTACCGACGGGTCGGGACATGGAATCCCTACCGACGCCGTCACGGACCGCACGCTCGAGCGAGGACGGCCTTATGGGACCTAGAGCCCCGTCGGACACTCGAGGAAGGTCGTCTCGAGGCCCCAGTCGTCGACGAGGGACTGGAGCGCGCGGACGCCGAACGTCTCGGTCGCGTAGTGGCCGGCGAGGACGACGTGGACGCCGGCTTCCTTGGCCTCGTGGTAGACCTGCTGCTTACCCTCGCCCGTCACCAGGGCGTCGGCTCCGACGTCGACGGCCTCCGTGAGCCAGTCGGTACCGCTTCCGGTGACGATCGCGACGTCCTCGACCGTCTCGGGCCCGAACTCGAGGAGCTGGACGGGCTGGCCGCCGGTCTCGAGCTCGCCGGCGAGCGTCTCACGGAGCGACTCGGCCGTGTACGGGTCGGACGCCCGCCCGCGCTGGCCGATGTACTCCGGACCGAGTTCGCCGAACGGCGCGCGGTCTTCGAGCCCCAGGACGTCGGCGACGCCGGCGGCGTTGCCACGCTCCTGGTGACCGTCGAGCGGCAGGTGGGAGACGTACAGCGCGAGCTCGTTCGCGAGCAGGGGCTCGAGCCGGTCGTAGGTGGTCCCTGTCACGCGATCGAACCCACCCCAGGAGAGCCCATGGTGGGTGACCAGCAGGTCGGCGTCGGCCTCGAGCGCCCGGTCGATCGTCTCGCGGACCCCGTCGACGGCGAACGCGACGTGGTCGACCGACCCCTCGTCGGGGCCGACCTGGAGGCCGTTCGCGCTGGCGTCTACCTCCGCGAAATCGTCGGTGCGTAGCTCCTCGTCGAGTCGTGCGACGAGTTCCGGCAGTTCCATGGACATACTCGAGCATACGTCGCGGGGGGCTTGTAAGTGTGCGATCGACCCGCCCCACGCTCGCCGTGATCCGTCGCTCGAGTGCGAACGGTGTGGAACTCGGTTCTGGGTACGTGGGACGGTATCGGTCGGTGCGATCCCGACGTTCGGTTCCGAAGGTGGTGATTTACCCTCTCGGACGCCGACGGTTCGATCATGTCGCGACAGACAGTTTCACACGAGACGGGAGCGATCTACGAGTTCACCCCCGAACTGGACGCGATCACGACGGTCGAATCGGGCACAGAGCTCACTATCGAGACGCGGGACAGCCTCGACGGCGCCGTCCAGTCGGAGCGCGACGTGCTCGAGTCGGTCCCCGAGGAGGTCAACGCGGCGACGGGGCCCATCGCCCTCGAGGGGGCCGAACCAGGTGATGTCCTGCGCGTCGAGATCGAGGCCGTCCGCGTCGCCGAAGACCGGGGGCGGGTGATCACCATCGACGGTTTCGGCCTGCTCGACGGCCACGAGAATATCGAGGCCCCCCGGTCCCGGCCGACGCCCGTCGACGACGACGGCGAGACGATCGTCTTCGACGACCTCGAGATCCCCATCGACCCCGTCATCGGCACGATCGGCGTCGCCCCCGAGGCGGACTCGTACACGACGCTCGTCCCGCACGACCACGGCGGCAACCTCGATACGACGGACGTGACCGCCGGGAACGCGATCTACTTCCCCATCTTCCAGCCGGGTGCGATGCTCGCGATGGGCGACTGCAAGGCCGCGATGGCCGACGGCGAGATGTGTGGCACCGGCTCCGAGATCGCCTGCGAGATCGACGTCACCCTCGAGGTGATCGACGGCGAGACGGTCGACGTCGACCTCGAGCGACCGCTGCTCGAGACGCCCGACGCCTGGAAGACCGTCGCCAGCGCGGAGACGCTCGAGGAGGCGTGCGAACTCGCGAATCTGGACGCCATCGACCTGCTCGCGGCCGACCACGGCGTCGACGAGACGGACGCCTACATGCTCTCGAGTCTGGTCGGTGGCCTCGAGATCAGTCAGGTAGTCGATCCGCTGGTGACGGTACGCAACGCGGTGCCGAAGACGTACCTCTCCTCGCCGTTCTGACGCCCCGATAGGGCCGGCAGGCTCGATCCGGCCTACCGGCTCGCAGCGTGTGAAAAGACGAACTCCCGGACCAGTTTCCCCGCCAGCGACGCGGCCTGGCCGTCGTCGCGGTCGTTGACCTCGACCACGTCGAAGCCCGTCGTCTGTGGCGCGACCTCGCGGACGACGTCGCGCATCTCGCGGGGCTCGAGGCCGAACGGCTCCATCGTGCCCGTCCCCGGCGCGTACGCGGGATCGGCGCCGTCGATGTCGACGCTCAGGTAGACCTCGCGGTCCTCGAGTCGGTCGCCGACCGAGAACTCGGCGACGTCCTCGGGTGGAACGACGGTCACGTCGTCGGCCTCGGCGCGCTCCCACTCGTCTTCACTGCCCGTCCGTGCGCCCAGTACGATCGCCTCCTCGACTGCGTCGACGCCCTCGAGGATTCGCCGCGTGACACAGGCGTGGCTCAGCGGGTTCCCGTCGTACGTATCACGAAGATCGAGGTGGGCGTCCAGACAGACGAACACCTCGGGTTCGACGGCGCGGACGGCCGGGAGCGAGACGGTGTGTTCGCCGCCGAGCACAAGCGGGACGGCCTCGTCCCAGACGACGTCCCGGACGGTCCCTTCGAGCCACTCGAGGTAGGCCTCGACGTCGTCCCACGCGCGGACGTCGCCGTGGTCGACGACGTCGAGGTCGGAAAAGTACTGGTCGGTTCGACGGTCGTAATCGTCGAACGTCTCCGCAAACGTCCTGATTCGCCGGGGGCCGAACCGAGTCCCCGGCTGAAAGGTCGTCGATACGTCCAGGGGCGCACCGACGACCACGAAGTTCGCGTCCCCGCGACCGGATTCGCCGGCCACGTCGCCCCCCTCGCGTTCGTCGATCGCCCCGGGAAACATCAGACGATCTTTCGCTGGTCGTCCATCTCGAGGTACTCGATGTTGTCGTCCGGCGAGACGTCGACGTCCTCGGGGACGCGCATCGTCATCGTCTCGTAGGTCTCGAGGTCCATCACCTGCATGTCGTCGCCGTCGACGGAGACGACCTGGCCCTGTTTCCGGTTGATGATCGGGACCCAGATCTTCGCGTCGACGGGCTGGGAGAGCGAGCGCTTCTTGCCGTCGAAGACGCCTTTGGCCTCGATACGGGCCTTGGCGCTGCCGTGTTTGCCGGGTTTGGCGGTCGAGTAGGCGTTGATCTTACACGCCGCGTCGTCGATAACTACGTAGCCACCTTCCTGGAGGTCGCGAACTTCCTTTTGCTGTTTCGCCATACGGCGGGGTAAACAACCGAACGGCATAAACCGTTTGGATCGTCCGAACGCCCGACGACCGGCTACCTGACTATCTCCGTTGACCGGGCGTGACTTGGTTCACCGGGTTCCAGGTTCGTTCGACGAGACGCGACGTTTGAGCAGGTAGCTGACTCCGCCTATCGCGGCAATCGACCCCAGTACACCCAGTCCAGGCTGTTCTTCCGCATCCGACCCCTCCGCTTCTCCGTCTTGATCGTCGTCTTGCTCGGTTTCACCGTCGCTGTCGTCACTGGTTCCCTCGTCGTCGGTATCGGTCGTCTCTGATTCATCAGCGGCCTCGTCCGCATCGTCGGTCGGACCGAACGTCTCGGCTATGTGTTCCCGATGGAAGTCGAGGATGTCTTCGGCCATCTCGTCCGTGACTGTGTGTTCGGCACCGTCATAAACGACGAACTCGGCGGAGGAGCCGATGTGTTCGATGATCTCTTTGCTCGTTTCGAACCGTTCGTCGACCTGTTTCCAGCCGAAGATCTCGAGGAGTAGCTCCTGTCGTTCCTCGCCGAAGTGCGTGAACCTCGGCGAGTGTCTGTACTCCCTCGGGTGATCGTGTTCGTCGGGATCCCACTGGTCCTCGCTCCCAATATACTGAAACTGTGCGACGTCCGCCCACGCGTCCTCGTCGAACGGTTCGCCGGTCAACTCCTCGAGGTCGGCGACGCCGATGGGCCACGGCAGTTCCGCTGTATCAGGATCGCCCACCGTCGGGAACTCCTCGTCGAGTTCCGCCTTCGGAATTCGGACCGTTCCGTTCCCGCCGCTCGAGACGGCGTTGAGTCGGTCCGGATGTAACATCATGAACTTGTTGAAGAACCGTCCGTTCGAGGAATAGCCGTCCGCGTGGAACTCAGTTGCGACATCGTACGGCTCGTCCTCGAGTCGCTCCCGTGCGTCGTCGACCATCGCGAGCAGTTGTAGATCGAGCCGCTCGAGCGGTGGGTCGGACTCCTGTAACGAGTTGTGATCAAGATGTCTGAACGATTCGTCGTCCGGACGGTACGGCAGGAGTGCGACGAGTGCTGGAACGCCCAACTCGTCGGCAACGGCTCGTACCAGTCCCCGCTCGAGTTCGCTCCGGCCGGACTCGAGACGTTCCGCTTCCTCTGACGTCGTTCCAGTTCGCGGACTCAGTGAGACCAGCAACGGCCGCGTATCGGGACCGCCTGTATCCGACGATACGTCCGGTGCATACACGAGGTACGGGAAGTGGAAGCCGGCGTCGGAGTCAGCATCCACGAGCTGGATCGCTTCGTCCGGGACGGGTTCGTCGAGCGATTCATCAATGGAGACCGTCGCCCGATCACCGCCGTAGGAGTAGCCGCCCTCCGGCGGCTGAACCGAGAGACTCACCTTCTGTTCCTCGGGAATGGGCTCCTCGAGGTCGATTGTCCGGTCCGTGAACTCGGTGCCGGCCTCGATTTCCCGCGTCTCGTATCTCGTCCGGTCGCCGTCCGATTCGAACACGAGCAGTTCCGCATCGGTGTCCGTCGCGAGTGAATCGATTAGAATCGACCCCCCGTCGGTCTCCTGATCACGGAAGCTGACCTCGACGTCGGCATCGTCCCCATCGGCCCCTACGGGTGTGCCGAGGGAGACGACACCCGCTGCCGAGAGTCCAGTCGCTTTGAGTACCAGTCGTCGATTTCGCGATGGGTGTGTGTTTCCATTCATGAGGGTGACATTTCTGACAAATGGTCATGTTTCTTCTGGCCAGCTTTCCGCACCGCACCCGAGACCGGGTCCCTTCGCGAGTACGAGCGTGCTGTGGACTGGGGCTCTGAGCGATCGTTGCCACCGCGGATCAAAAACGGAGCAAGTATCAAAACGCCTTTTTCGTCCAGGTTCGACGCGTGGATATGACTGGGGGACAGACGGCGGTGGTGGTCGGCGGACTCCTGATCGGGGCCCTCGCGGCCATCGTCGCGATCGTCGCCCTGACCCAACGACGTTCACTCCCCCGATCCGAACTCGCTCGCACCTGTGACGACCAACTCGCCGAAACCCACACCGAACGTCGAACCCACCTCGAGCGCCCACCCACGGTCCGCGAACTGGCCGTCGTCGACCGGATCGACGACGACCCCGTCTACGCGCCGGTCGTCCGCGTCGACCTCGGCACGGCCGACACGCCCGGGATGGAACTCGTCTTCGAGTACGTCGTGAGCGTCCTCGAGGCGATCCAACCCGAACTCGCCGACGAACGCGTCGACCGCTACGACCTCGAGTTCACGTTTGGCCCGAGCGGGCTGGTCGTCTCGGGGGAGTGTCGCCGGGTATCGATTCCCGTGTCGCTCGCGGATCGGATCGTTGAGGACGATCGGTTCCGGCCGTTCGACCTCCGCCGGGCCGTCGAACGCGCCGACGACGATCCAGCGTCGGCGGCCAGGCTGTGGGTACCGTGTTCGGACGCTCGCTGAGTATCGGCCCGTCGACCTCGGTCTGCGCCCCACTCGTACGACGGCGGCCGGTCTCAGTCCTCGAGCACCCGCCCAACTCGCTCGAGCCCCGTTTCTAACTCCGCTGTCGGCAAACCGAAGCCGATCCGGAACCGATCGGAGTGACCGAAAAACTCGCCGGGCGCGAGGACGACGCCCTCCTCCTCGAGAACGGTCCGACAGAACGCTTTCCCGCTTTCGAAGCCGTCCGGGACCGTCAGGAACCCGTTGACGCCGACCGGTTCGTACCACTCGAGGCCGTGCCGGTCGACGAACGTCCGAACGCGTTCGCGGTTGGTCGCCACGAGTTCCCGGTTCTCGTCCAGGATCTCGGCTTCCCGCTCGAGGGCCTGTCCCGCGACGTGCTGGCCGAACGCCGGCGGCGAGATGGTCGTGTAATCTTTCAGGGTCCAGGCCGTCTCGACTACCTCGCGGTCGCCGACGAGCCAGCCGAATCTGAGCCCGGCGAGCCCGTAGGCCTTCGAGAGTCCGGTCGTCG
>LKMK01000004.1 GCA_001563805.1 Natrialbaceae archaeon B1-Br10_E2g2 | reverse complement strand
CCGCGGCGCCGACGTCGGTAGCCAACTCGAGCGGTGGCTCGCGGACGTCGACGGCGACGACGCGAGCACCGAGCGCGGTCGCGATCTGGACGGCCGCGAGGCCGAGGCCGCCACAGCCGTGGACGGCGACCCAGTCGCCGCCGTCGACGTCGGCGCGGTGGGCCAGCGCGTGAAAGGCCGTCACGTACCGACAGCCGAGCGCGGCCGCCTCCGTCGCGGAGACGCCGTCGGGCAGTCGTGTGAGGTTGAACTCGGCGTGAGGAACGTGAACCTGCTCGGCAAAGGCCCCCGGAACCGCGGACTCGAACCCGAGCGCGTAGCCGTCGAGACAGACGTTCCCGTGGCCGGTGCGACACTGCGGACACGAGCCCTCGCCCAGGTTGAACGGAACCGCGACGCGGTCGCCCGGCTCGAGCGTTGCCACCTGTTCGCCGACCCGTGCGATCCGGCCGGCCGGTTCGTGTCCGAGAACCTGTCCGAGCGGCACCTGGTCGTCCGCCCACTCGCCGTGGCCCTGCCAGGCGTGCCAGTCGCTCCGGCAGATGCCACAGGCCTCCACGTCGACCACGACCCCGTGTGGCGCCGGGTCTGGGGTCTCGACGGACTGGATCGACAGCGGCTCGCCGTAGGCCTCGAGTACTGCAGCGCGCATACCCCTCGGTTGGACGGCGCCGTGTTAAGTGTAGCCGCTCGAGCTCGCAGGCGTACGGATGCGGAGATCGGGGTCACCCGTCGTCCTCGAGGAGATACTCCTCGACGAGCGTGGCCGCGCCACGTCTGAGTCGGCCGCTGACGGCCGTTCTCGAGATGTCGAGGGTTTCCGCCAGCTCCTCGACCGACGTCCGGCGGGGCTCGTCGTACAGTCCGTGTTTGTACGCCGCGACCAGCGCCTCCGTCTGGGACGCCGTCAGCCCGAACTCGGAGTGATCGTCGAGCGTGGGTTGTTGTGTGAGTTCGAGCACCTCGAGTTTGATACCCTCCCCTTCGGCGTACGTCGCGATCTCGTAGAGGGCGTCGTGGTCCTCGAGTTGTAACTGTAACAGCCAGCCGTTCAGGTAGCTCGTCGACTCGAGCGTGAGCCCGCTGCGGTCGGTGATCTCGGGCGTGATGAGTTTCGCATCGTCGCTGTACTCGATCCGGTAGGTCCGGTTACCGGCCATCTCGACGACGGATTCGAACTCGTCGACGGTGTGGTCCGCCCGGAGCGCCGAGGCGACCGCGTCGAAGTCGGGGGCGTCGATCCGGAAGAAGTAGACGCTGTGGTGTGGGTCGGTTCCGACGTCGGAGACGACGTCGATCTCCGCCTCGGAGAGCGACCGGATGGTGTACGAGAGGGCGAGATCCGGGTGTTCGACGTAGATTCGGGCGGTGATCATCGGTACTGGTACGACTCGGGTTCCGTCCGTGACTTCCCGTCCGGCCGCTCCGGAGCGGCCTCGACGTCGACGGTCAACGCCGTGCCGATCAGCGACTTCAGGCCGCGTCTGAGCCGGCCGTTGACCGCAGAGGGCGACAGCTCGAGGGCTGCCGCGAGCTCCTCGAGTGAGGTCTCGCGTGGCTCCTCGAAGTAGCCCAGTTCGTACGCCGTCAACAGGGCCCGGCGCTGTTCGTCGGTGACCGGGTTCATCTCGACGTGCGGGACGTCGGGCTGGAGCTGTCGGGAGAGGTCGAGCACGTCGAACTCGAAGTCCGCCGCTCGAGCGTGGTGCCAGATGCCCTGGATGCCCTCCTCGTCCGGGAAGAACCAGCGTTCGCGCCAGCCGCGTGGCTCGGTGGTTGCCGGTGCGCTTCGAGCGTCGAGGACGACGCCGCCCCGTTCCGTGACGGCCGGCGCGAGGAGCGTCGTCTCGGACGTGAAAGCGATCTTCCAGAGGTGCTCGTCGTCGACCGCCGACACCCGCTCGGCCGCACTGACCGTGTGGTCAGACTCGAGGAGGGGCCGGACCTCCTCGGGACGGGCGTGGTCGAACCGGAAGAAGTAGCCACCCCGGTTCGGAGCCGTGCTCGCTTCGCGGACGATGTCGACCGAGAGGTCTGGCAGCGCTGTTAGCGTGTCGACGAGCGCGCCGTGTTCGTGAGCGAATCGGACCTCGGTGATGAGCGACATCTGGGGTGGAAACGTCTTGGTAAGGTAACACACTCCAGCATCATAAGCGTCGGTGATCAACCGGGACGTAACGACCGATTGAAACGTTCGCCTACTCGGTGCTACGGTTGTGCGTGAGGACTGGGCGCGTCGCGGAGTCGCTCGAGGATCTCCTCGCGGCCGACGTCGCGTTCGGGTTCGCGGCTCATCCGGCCGACGACGAGGTCGATCAGGTTCAGCCGTCGCAGCAGGTCGAGGGCCTCCTCGCGCTCGAGGCCGACGTCCCGCGTGACCTCGTAGACCGTGTTCGAGCGCGAGACCGTCTCGACGAGGGCGTCGAGCGTCAGGTCGTCGGGGAGACCGAGGCCGTCGGTCACCACGACGGGAGCTGCCGCGTCGGGATCGGATTCGACGGACGAGTCGCCGGCGTCGTCGCTCGAGTCGGCACCGTCGACGGTCGATCCGTCGGTCTCGCCCCCCGAGTCGTCGACCCCGGCGTCCGAATCCGCCGTGTCCCCGTCCTCGTCGCCCGTATCGTACCGGTTGGGCTCGTGGATGTCGTAGTCGATCATGTAGCGCCGCACCGTCTCGGCGGTCACGTCCATGTCGATGGCGTCGCTCATCTCCGCGAACGTCTCACAGGAGTCGTACACCTCCGCGAGGAGGTCGGGGTCCCTGAACGGGGGGACGTCACGATCGCGAGCGCTCGAGGAGTCGTCGACCTCGGCCCTCGAAGCGTCGGTCCCCGAGCGGCGGTCGGCGGCCGAGCAGTCGTCGCCGTCGTCCGGATCGGACGCGAAGATCGAGACGCCGATCGTGCCGTCGTCACGGACGGTCGCCGCCGTCGGTTCGACCGTGAGATTGTGATCGTCCGTCGGGACCACGGGCGCTTCGGTCTCGAGGACCAGCGAGAGGCGGCCGTCGGCGTCGATCGCCACGTCCTCGACCGCGACCCCTTCCGAGGAATCGTCGGACGAGCCCACCTGTACGGTCAGTTCGACGTCGGCGGAAAGTCCGGGCCCCGCGTCGGCGCTACCGGCGAACTCCACGTTGTGTACGGTACCCGTACCGTCGTCACACTCCTCGAGGAACGTGCCCAGGCTCCGGACACTGGTACCCACACTCATGAACTATGTAATCGTGTCACACGATCATGAGAAGGTGTGATGAACTGTGGTGGTCTTTAAGTCAGACGACTCGAGACGTCGTGGAGCGCGAAAATAGACCGAACGGAAACGATTCCAGTTGGGTCGTCCCATCGACGGCAGTAGTTCCGTACTAACATGTGACTCGTCGCACCCGATTAAGTAACATCATAGATAGTATTCACACATAATAGATTTAAAATGATATATGGTAAAATAGACAGTGGCGCAAGTGGCCGGGGAGTCTATCCACCAGTTCGGCACACGTGAAGTTCTGAAATAGGCCCGGTGCAGGCCGACTAGCACATCCTCAGTCGCTTTGCTCGTCAGTTCGAAGTGACCGGTTCCAACGGGACACCTCGAGTGGCGGGTCACTGCCACTCGTTCGGAGACGGTATTTCTGGCTAAATCATAACTATGCCTTCATATATGTGAAAGCGATAGTTAGTACGACGAAGCCGGATCGATAGCGGGATCGACACGACCGACCGAACCGGACTGCATCGCAGACCCGCAGCCCGAGACGCATCGTGTTACATACGTACAGCCGTAAATCCAGATCCACAAACAGTCATCGACGTGATGAGAGTAGCTCGAGGTGGCAATACCGCTCGAGGATCGAGAGCCGGAAAAACACCGGCGAAACGGTACGTCGACGGCGTAACACTCGACCGACCGGACCGATCACCGATCCTCGTCGTCCCTCGGGCGTGATACGTCGTGGCTGGACGGTCAGCGGGCTGGGTCGTCGACTCGCAGCGGGTGGGATCGCCGGTCGTACTGGCGACCGCACCGCGGCCGGATGGGATCAGCCACCGAACGCGGCGGCGTCCAGGTGAGGGGGTTGGACCGACGCCCGGTGGAGACGAACGGCGACTTTTTTGTCCCGGCACCACCGACTCGAGTGCATGACGGTATCACGCGCCCCGGAATCGCCCACGGTTCGAGCGTTCGAGGCGACTATCGCGGCGGTCGACGGCCGCGAGGTCGAACTCGAGGAGACGTACTTTTACCCGGAAGGCGGCGGGCAGCCGGCCGACCGCGGGACGATCGACGGGCTCGAACTCGAGACGGTCCAGGAGCGGGACGGATCGGTCGTCCACACACTCGAGACCGAGCCCACCTTCGAGATGGGCGAGCGCGTCGAGTGCGTCATCGACGACGCGTTCCGGACGTACTGTATGCGCGCCCACACGGCGAGTCACGTCGTCTACGGCGCGGCACGGCGGTTGTACGACGACCTGGGGTACGCCGGGTTCGACATCGACGCGGAGAAGGTCCGGGTCGACCTGACGACGGACGAACCGATCGACGACGAGGGACTCGTCGAACTCGGCCGGCGGTCGAACCGCGCCGTCTGGGACGCACGGCCGGTCAGCTGGGAGCGCCTGCCGGCAGCGGAGGCACGCACGCTCGAGGACATCGCGTTCAACGAGAAGACCGAGGAGGGAGCGATGGCGAGCGACGACGACGCGTCGACACCCGAGCAGGTCCGCGTCGTGACGATCGGCGCCGCGACGGTCGGCGCCGACGACGACGGCGAGTCCTGGGACGTCGCCGCCTGCGGCGGCACCCACGTCGACAACACGCATCGGATCGGCCCGATCGAGGTGCTGGATCGGTCGAACCCCGGCGAAGGCGTCACGCGCGTCGAGTTCGCGGTCGGACCGACAGCGATCGACCACGCGGCGTCAGTGCAGGCGAACGCCCGCGAAGCCAGCCGGCTGGGTGGCGTTCCGGTGGCCGAACTCCCCGAGTTCGTCGCCCGGCTCCAGGACGAGCGTGAGACCTACGAGGCCGACCTCGAGCGACTCGAACGGGAAGTCACCACGACGCGTCTCGCCGAGTTCTCGACCGTCGAGCGAGACGGCGCGCGCTGGGCCGTGGGGACGGTCGACGGACTCGATTCGAACGTCGTCGGCGACGGCGCTCGAGACGTCGTTGGCGGGGACGGTGAGGGACCCGACGTCGTCGCGGCCGTCACCACGGACCAGCCGCCGTCGCTCGTCGTCGCGTCGGCGGGCGACGTGGACGCTGCGGCGGTGATCGACGACGTGCGAGAGACCTTCGGCGGTGGCGGTGGCGGCAGACCGACGCTCGCACAGGGCGGTGGCTTCGACGTCGAGGCCGACGACCTCCTCAGGTACTTGCGCGACGAATAGGGGGCGACGGTCGAGAACCGAGCCGGTACGCCGGTTCAGGTCCGTTCGCGGATCGCGTCGTTCAACTCGGGAACGACCTCGTGGAGGTCGCCGACGACGGCCCAGTCTGCTTTCTGGATGATCGCCGCCTCGGGGTCGGTGTTGATCGCGAGGATCGTCTCCGACCCCTTGCAGCCGACCATGTGCTGGACGGCGCCGCTGATCCCGCAGGCGATGTAGATGTCCGGGCTGATCTTCGCGCCGGTCTGGCCGACCTGGTCGTCGTGTGGGCGCCAGCCCTCGTTGATCGCGGCCCGCGAGGCCCCGACGGTGCCGCCGAGCAAGTCGGCGAGCTCCTCGAGCTGGTCGTAGTCATCCGGCCCTCCGACTCCGCGGCCGCCGCCGACGACCACGCGGGCCTCCCCCAGCGGGATACCCTCCTCGTCGCCGCTCTCGACGCGGTCGACGCGAACACGCAGGTGTTCGGCCTCGAGCGACGGGGAGAACGTCACGACCGTCGGGTCGGTCTCCTCGTCGGCCGCCTCGACCGGGAACTCGTGTTTGGCGGCGCTGACGAGTTTGCGCTCGCCCTCGAGGCGGGCGTGCTCGAGCAGGCTCCCGCCCCAGCGGTGGCGCTCGAGTTCGTAAGCACCGTCGTCGCCGACGTCGACGGCGACGCAGTTTGCCGCCATCGGCGCGTCGAGCGTGGCCCCCGCGTGAGCGGCGACCTCGTGGCCGCGGTCGGTGCCGGGAACGACGACCGTCCCCGCCTCGAGGTCGTCGGCGAGCTGGGCCACGCTCTCGCCCCACGCCTCGGGGGCGTACCCCTCGAGGTCGTCGTGGGTAACGTGGTGGACCTCCTCGACGCCGTAGGCGCCGAGTTCGTCCGCCAGGGCAGCCCCCTCGTCGCCGAAGACCGCCGCGGCGAGTTCGGTCCCCTCGGCGGTCGCGAGCGACCGGGCCAGCGAGAGCGCCTCGAGGGAGACCTCGTCCGGGAGGCCGCTCTCGTGTTCGACGAACGCGAGGATCATAGCACCTCCACCTCCGACTCGAGGACCTCGACGATTTCGGGGACAGCATCGGGACCGTCACCGAGCACCTCGGCGGCCGAGTCGTCCGTCTCGGGCGCCTCGAGACGGACCTTCTCGAACGTGCCCCCGCCGGCGGCGCCGGCCGGCTCGAGGTGGTCGAGCTCCTGCTTTCGCGCCTGCATCTTCGCACGCATCGAGGCGTAGCGGGGCTCGTTGATCCCCTCTTTGACCGTAACGACGGCGGGGAGGTCGACCTCGTAGATCTCCTCGCCGCCGGAGACCTCGCGTCCGGCGATCGCCGTGCCGTCCTCGACGTCGAGGGACTTGATTCCGGTCACGCAGGGTCGACCGAGTTTGCGGGCGACGCGGACGCCGACCTGGTAGTTCGCCGCGTCCGCGGACTCGGTGCCGAACAACAGCAGGTCGAACTCGGTGCCGTCGTCGGCCAGGTCGCGGACTGCGTTCGCGATCGCGTCGGCGGTCGCACGCGGCCCCCACTCGGCGCCGTCGGTCTCGAGCAGGGTGGCCTCGTCGGCCTGCATGGCCAGCCCGGTTCGGAGCTGTTCGGTCGCGTCCTCGGGGCCGAGCGTGAGGACGTGGGCCGAGCCGCCGTGGGCCTCGACCTGCTGGATGGCCTCCTCGATGGCACACTCCTCGTGGGGGCTCATGGTGAACCCCAGGTTGCTCGCGTCGATGCGCTGGTTGTCGTCGGTCAGTACGATTTTCGCGCCGGTGTTCGGCACTCGTTTGACACAGGCCAGTACGTTCATGGTTCGGTGTGGGTTGTCACGGGTCGGTTGGGTGTCGTCTCGGATGCGTTCTCGAGGCGGTCGTAGGCTGTTCGCGGATTGGTTCTCGAATGAGCTGTTCTCGGATGGGTTCTCGGGCCGGCCGTCGGTCGACGTCGGGTCGATCGGTGGGCCGATCGGAGCGTTCTCACGCGTCGGCCGGTGAGGTCGAGGGCGAGCCGACTAGCTCCGGATGCGCTCGTTCTCCGGGTCGAACAGCGGGCGGCTCCCGGCGACCTCGACGGTCACGGGATACTGATCGCCCATGTACTCGACCTGGAGGTGCTGGCCCTCCTGGGCGTACTCCGGCGGGAGATACGCCATCAGCAGGTGTTTGCCGACGCTGGGTCCGGTGCCCGCGCTCGTGACGTAGGACTCCCGGCCGTGGTCGTCGACGATGACCTCGCCGCTCTCGTCGAGAATCGGCTCGTTACCGAGCATGAACCGGCGTTCGCCGGACTCGGAAGCGTGGTCGTCGACCGAGAGCGTACACAGCGTCGCGGCGTTCTCTTCTTCGATGGCCTCGGCATAGGCCTCCTTTCCGATGAAGTCCGCATCCTTGACGCCGTGGAACGTCAATCCGGCCTCGGCGGGGGTGTACTCGAGCTCGAGTTCGTGGCCGTGGAGGCGGTAGCCTTTCTCCATGCGGCCGGTCGTGCCGTAGACGCCCATCCCGACCGGACGGATGTCGTACGCCTCGCCGGCCTCGGCGATGGTGTCCCAGAGCCGCTGGCCCTGGCCCATCGGGGCGTAGATCTCCCAGCCGAGTTCGCCGACGTAGGAGAGTCGCATCGCCCAGGCGTCGACCTCGCCGACGGTGATCTCCTGGGCCGAATAGGGCGGAAACGCCTCGTGAGACATGTCCTCCTCGGTGACGGACTGGACGACCTCGCGGGCGTCCGGTCCCCAGACGCCGAGCGTACACAGCGACTCGGTCCGGTCGATCATCGTCACGTCGGCGTCGTCGGGGATGTGGCTCCCGAACCAGGCGCGGTCGGCGCCCGCGGCGGCCCCGCCGGTGATTACCCGGTAGTGGTCGGGGCCCAGTCGGGCCATCGTCAGGTCCGAGACGAAGCCGCCGTTCTCCGCGAGAATGGGCGTGTAGACGGTCTTGCCCACGTCGACGTCGACCCGACCGACGGCCATCGTCTCCAGGTAGTCGACCACGTCCGAGCCGACGAAATCGAACTTCCCGAAGCCCATGTCGCCGATCATCCCGACGTGCTCGCGCATGTGGAGGTGCTCGCCGAGGATGATCGGCGACCACCACCGCGAGTCCCACTCGTTGCCCCGGAGCAGGCCGTCGAGTTCGGCGTTGTACTTTCGAACGAGATCCTCGTTGGACTCGAACCACTGCGGGCGCTCCCAGCCGGCGGCTTCGAAGAAGCGGGCACCGAGGTCGTCCTGCCGGTTGTAGAACGGACTCGTCCGCAGCGGCCGGGAGCTCTGCCACTGCTCAGAGGGGTGGACGATGCCGTAGATCTTCTGGAAGCCCTCGTGAGCGCGGTTCTTGACGAACTCCTCGGAGGTGCCGTACTGGTAGAAGCGGTTGACGTCGGAGCCGTGGAGGTCGATCTCCGACCAGCCCCGGGTCATCCACTGGGCGACGGCCTCGCCGATCGCCGGCGCCTCCTTGATCCAGACGGCCGCACACGACCAGAGCCCGTCGACGTCCTGCAGCGGGCCCAGCAGTGGCATGCCGTCGGGGGTCACCGACAGCAGGCCGTCGATCTCGTGGCGCACACCCGCCTGCGGGTCGTCGAGCAGTTCGGGAACGATCTCCAGGGCGTCTTCCATCGACTGTTCGAACGCGTCGTCGGTCAACGGCGGCTGGGTGGGCGACAGCGGCGACTCCTCGATCGAGGGGACGTCGTCGACGTCCCAGAGGATCGGCCGGTGCTGGTAGGAGCCGACCTCGAGGTCGTTGCCGTGCTGGCGTTCGTACATCTGGGTGTCCATGTCCCGCACCACGGGGAAGGAGATCTCGCCCTCGTAGTCCTCGAAGAAGGAGATCGGGCCGACGCTGACCATCTGGTGGACCGCGGGCGTCAGCGGGATCTCGACGCCGGCCATCTCGGCGATCTTGGGGCTCCACAGCCCCGCCGCGATGACGACCTCGCCGGCCTCGACGGTACCGCGGTCGGTCTCGACGGCCCGGATCTCGCCGTTCTCGACGTGCATGTCGAGCACCTCGGTGTTCGGCGAGACGGTCAACCCGCCGTCGATCGCGTCGTCGGCACGCGCCCGCATCACTTCGCCGGCCCGCAGCGGGTCACAGGTGCCCGCACCCGGGCTGTAGAAGCCGCCTTTGATGATGTCGGTGTTGACGTACGGCACCATCTCCTCGATCTCCTCGACGGAGAGTAACTCGCCGGGCTCGCCCCACGCCTTCGCGGACTGGACGCGGCGCTCGAGTTCGGCCATCCGCTCGTCGGTGCGGGCCACCTCGATCCCGCCGCTGTTCGTGAACGTGTCCATGTCGTCGTACTGCTCGATGCTCCGCTGGGTGAGGTGGGTCATCTCCTTCGAGTGGTCGACGGGCATGAGGAAGTTCGACGCGTGGCCCGTCGAGCCGCCGGGGTCCGGCAGCGGCCCCTTGTCCATCAGCAGAATGTCCTCTCGACCCTGCTTTGCGAGGTGGTACGCCAGGCTGTTCCCGACGATACCCGCGCCGATGATGACCGTCTCCGCGCGCTCCGGGAACTCGTCGTCGCTCATCGTCGCTCACCCGCCACGCGGCGTTCCTGTCCGTCCACAGTGTCGGTACCGGTCTGTAGTCTCGGCACGTAACCGTATAGTGTCATCTTCGTTCGATACTGACCTCCTCGAAGGCTATTAAAAGAACGCCTAGCTGACAGCCAGATTATGCGTCGTGCGAGCGCACGACGGCTCGAGTGACGACGCCAGGCGGCGAACAGCAGCCGTCAGCAGCCTCGAGAACGGCGTTCGATCGCCGACGGGCAGGTACGACCGATCCGATGGAGGCAGTCGATCCGAGCGCGCAACTCGGCCGAATCGTCCGCCACTCCACAAGCTATCTCTTTGCTGATGGAACGTAGTTCCGAACTCCCCCGGCGGCGCTCGCGTGTGCTGCTCATCGGCCCTGCCGGCGCGAGGCAGCGAGTCGCTCGGCGGTCGCGACGGCCGCCGCGTTCGGCGCCACGTCGTGGACCCGGACGACGTCGACGCCGCGTTCTGCGGCCAGCGCCGTCGCCGCGACGGTCGGCGGGAGCCGATCGCCGTCACGAGCGACGCCCTCGAGCATCGACTTGTGGGAGTGACCGATCATGAGCGGCGTCCCGAGCGCCCGGAACTCCTCGAGTCTGTCGAGCAACGCGAAGCTCTCGGCGGCCGTCTTCCCGAAGCCGAGGCCGGGATCGAGCACGAGTTGCGAGCGATCGATCCCCGCCCGTTCGGCGAGGATGACACGTTCGGTGAGTTGCTCGAGGACGTCGTCGACCACGTCGTCGTAGTCGTAGCCGCGGTCGGGGTCGACCGGCGCCGAGAGGCTGTGCATGAGGACCGCGGGAACGTCGTGGTCGGCGACGACGCGACGCATCGCCTCGTCGGCGAGCCCCGTCACGTCGTTGACCACGTCCGCGCCCGCTTCGAGCGCCGCCTCGGCGACCGACGGCTTGCGCGTATCGATCGAGACCGTCGTCTCGAGGTCCGCGAGACGTTCGACGACCGGCAGGACGCGCTCGCGTTCGACCGCCGCGGGGACCGGGTCGGCACCGGGTCTGGTCGACTCGCCGCCGACGTCGATCACGTCCGCCCCCGCCTCGAGCATCGATTCGGCGCGGGCGACGGCGTCAGCGACGGCCTCGTACTCGCCGCCGTCGTGGAACGAGTCGGGCGTGACGTTGAGGACCCCCATCACCGCCGTGGCGTCGTCCCAGGGGTACTCCCCGGAGGCGTTCCCAGCGCCGATCCCGAGGGCACGGGTGAGTCGCTGGGCGAGCCACCGGCCGCCGACCGATCGCCCGCGCAGACGGGCGGTGAGGTCCGTAAACTGGGCGACGGTTCCGCCGAGGACGACCTCGACGGCCTGGTCGCTCGCCTCGATACCGGAGACGGCGCAGGTGCCGCCGATCGACGCCATCAGCGAGCGCAGTTCGGCCGCCTCGTCGTGACGAACCCGAAAGCGCAGCGTCCGGTGGGCCAGCCGGTCGGCGTAGTCGCCACGGGTCGACTCGGGGACGTCGGCCAGACGAAGGACCGCTCGAGCGTCCGCCGGCGTTCGGGTCGGGGACGACCGCAGGGTTCGCGTCCACCGGTCGCGGGCCTCGGCGACGACCGCGAGCGAGCCAGTGACGAGTACGCAGTCGTCGGGTTCCGCCGTCCGGAGCGTCCGGTCGAGGGCGACCAGGACCGACTCGTACTCGGCGACCGCCGCGTCGGTCTCGCGCTCGAACGTCGCCGCGAGCGCGTCCGTCGGCTGGGCCCGGTCGACGCTCGCTTCGGCGAGCACGACCCGATCCGGCTCGGGTAGCGCCCGGCACATCTCCACGTGATCCTTGTCGAACATCGCACCGAAGACCAGATGCAGGTCGTCGTACTCGAACCGCTCGAGCAGGTCGGCGACCGACGCACACGCCTCCGGGTTGTGCGCCCCGTCGAGGATCGACAGCGGCGCGTCGTCCATCACCTCGAACCGGCCTGGCCAGCGGACGTTCCGGATGCCGGTCGCAATCTCGGGCTCCGAGGGAGTGGCGACTTGCCGGGCGAGAGCGGTCGCGATGCCGGCATTGATCGCCTGGTGGGCACCGAGCAGTGGCGTCCGACACTGGACCTCCCAGTCGGGGCCGACGAGCGAGAGCGACGAGGAGACCGTCGAGACCATCCCGGTTTCACGAACCAGCACGTCCGCCTCCGCGTCTGGATCCGGCGTCTCGCGCCGGTGAAAAGTCGGTCGGTCGTCGACGTCGAGGTCCGCCCCTCCATCACCTTCGGCGTCGACAGCGGGCCTGCTGTCACCGTCGGCGCCGACGACCGCCGAACCCAGGTGCTCGGCGGAGGCGACGGTCAGGACGTCGGTCTCCCCACGGATCGCCTCGAGCGCATCGCCCGTCGCGCCGGTGACCAGCGGACCGTCGTCGGGGGCGACCTGGGCCTTGTCGCGGGCGATCTCCTCGATCGTCGACCCCAGGACGTCGGTGTGCTCGAGACTGACGGAGGTGACCGCTGCGGCCACGGGATCGACCGCGCTCGTGGCGTCGTACCGGCCGCCGATGCCGACCTCGAGGACGGCGACGTCGACGTCCTCGCGCGCGAAGTGCCAGAGCGCCATGACCGTGAACACCTCGAAGAACGTCGGCGCGTTCCCCTCGACGGAGCGGTCGACGACTGACGGCCAGATAGTCTCGACGAACCGCGCGACCTCGCGTCTGGGAATCTTGCGCCCCTGTACCCGTATCCGTTCGCGTCGATCGCCGAGGTCGGGAGAGGTGTAACAGCCGACGGTCAGGCCCGCCTCCCGGAGGATCCGCTCGAGCAGTCTGGCCGTACTTCCCTTGCCGTTCGAGCCGGCGATCTGGACGGCGGCGACGTCCTCGTGGGGATTCCCGAGGGCGTCGAGCATCGCCTCGGTCGGTTCGGTCCCGAACTCCGTGCGGCGTCGGCGGAGCCGTTCGAGCCGGTTGATCGCCTCGCAGTAGTTCATGTGCGAACAGATCGCACGCCGATCAATAAAAGTCGCGTCGAGTGCGTCGTTCCACAACTACCTAGTTTCTCGACACGTTCTGCGGGCGGGCGACGCTGTCGAGACCGAAGCCAGTTCGGACGACAGGCGGCCACTCGAGGGGGTCCGGAAACTCGTCGTATCCGGTGAGCTATAGGAGCGTCAACACTTATGGGCGCCTCTCGAAAACGTACCCGTATGCCACCAGCAGACGACAACTCGATACCTTCGGACTACGAGATCGCACAGTCGGTCGAGACGAGTCACATCGTCGACGTCGTCGAACCCTTCGGGCTCACCGAGGACGACCTCAAACTCGTCGGGGAGCAGAAAGCCAAAGTCGAACTCGAGGCGATCGAGCGCATTCGCGAGGAGCGAGAGGCGGAGGGGAAGACCATCCTCGTCACCGGGATGACGCCGACGCCGCTGGGCGAGGGGAAGACGGTGACGACGGTCGGCCTCGGCCAGGCGCTCAACCAGGTCGGGAAGGAGGCGCTCGTCGCCGTCCGCGAGCCGTCGCTCGGGCCAGTCTTCGGCGTCAAAGGCGGGGCCGCGGGCGGCGGCTACTCGCAGGTACTGCCGATGGAGGACATCAACCTCCACTTTACCGGCGACCTCCACGCGCTCACGTCGGCACACAACCTGATCGCGACGATGCTCGACAACCACATCAAGCAGGGCAACGAGCTGGACATCGCGGTCAACTGGATCAACTGGCCGCGGGCGATCGACATGAACGACCGCGTCCTCCGCGAGACCGTCGTCGGGCTCGGTGGCGAGGTGACGGGCGTCCCCCGCGAGGACGGCTTCATCCTCACCGCGGCCTCCGAGCTGATGGCCGTCCTCTGTCTCGCCGACGGCATCGACGACCTCAAAGAACGCATCGGCCGGATCATCGTCGCTTACAACGAGGACGGCGACCCGATCACCGCGGACGACATCGGCGCGACCGACGCCGCCGCGATCCTGCTGAAAGACGCCCTGAAGCCGAACGTCGTCCAGACGATCGAGGGGACGCCCGCGTTCGTCCACGGCGGCCCGTTCGCGAACATCGCCCACGGGACCAACTCGCTGATCGCCGACGAGGTCGCCGCCCACCTCTCCGAGTATCTCGTCACCGAGGCCGGCTTCGGCTCGGACCTGGGCGCCGAGAAGTTCATGAACATCGTCTCCCGGTTCGGCGACGTCGAGCCCGACGCAGTGACGATCGTCGCCTCCGTCCGGGCGCTCAAATACCACGGCCAGGACATGTGGCCCCCGGACGTCGACGCCCTCGAGGACGAAGACGTCGACGCCGTCTACGACGGCCTCGAGAACCTCGACAAACACGTCCGCAACCTCCAGCAGTTCGGCGTCCCGGTCGTCGTCGCCGTCAACCGCTTCCCACAGGACACCGACGCCGAGGTCGAGGCCGTCGTCGACCACTGCGAGGAGGACCTCGGCGTCCCCGCGGCCGAGTCGACGGTGTTCGCCGACGGGGGCGAGGGCGGGATCGACCTCGCCGAGAAGCTGATCGACGCCGCCGAGTCCGACTCGTCGTTCGAGCCGCTGTACGACCTCGAGGCCCCAATCGACGAGAAGATCGAGACGGTCGCGACCGAGATCTACGGCGCCGACGGCGTCGAGTTCCACAGCGACGCCAGAGCCGACATCGAACGGCTCACCGACCTCGGCTTCGACGACGTCCCGATCTGCATCTCGAAGACGTTCCACTCGTTGAGCGACGACGCGAGCAAGAAGGGCGTCCCCGAGGACTGGACGCTCGAGATCAACGAGATCTACCCCTCGGCGGGCGCGGGCTTTCTCGTGGTGCTCACCGCCGACGTGCTGACACTCCCCGGCCTCCCCTCGGAACCGGCGGCCGCGAACATGGAACTGCACTCCGACGGGAGCATCTCGGGGCTCTTCTGAGCACCTGACCGCCCGCGTTTCGTCCGATCGGCAGGCAGTCCCTTCGAGTCAGCCCGTCAGCCGGCGAGGAGGACTACGCGTTCGGCCGGTCGCATCCGAGCATCCAGAGCGCACGGTACAGCGTCTGGAGGTCACAGGAACACCGATCGGCAACGGTTCGACAGCACTCGAGGTACGCCGCGTAGTCGTCGGCCCCTGGCTCATCCGGGTACGCTCGCGAGAGTTCCTCGCGGTCGGCCAGCACGCGCCACTCGCGCTCGCCGACGGCCAGGTAGCGGTCCGGCGAGAGAAACTGCAAGAACGCGCTCGCGACGGGAACGTCGACGCCCGACAGCGCCGTCAGGGACTCGAGTGTCGCGGTCGTCCCGTCGGCGGCGAGGGCGTCGTCGATCGCCGCGTGGACGGTCTCGTAGTCGTTCTCGGCGAACGCCGCCTCGCGCTCGCGGCGGTCGGCGTTCGGCACCGCGCCCAGCGTGCGCCGGTAGTACCACTGGACGACCCACTCGAGGTCGCGCCAGCCGTAGTCGCCGGCCGCGAGCGTCGGCGGCAGCATCTCTAAGTGTTCGTCCTCGACCGTCGCGAACGGGTGGGTGGTCTCGTACTCGGCAGCGAGGGAGTCGACGGTCTCCGCGGTGAGATCCATACCCGTCGTATTACGGGTCCGGGAGTGTGAACGTTTTCCTCCGAGGACGTCGTGCGAGGGGGCGAAGAAACTTTGATGCCCGTCGAGAGAGACGTTCCACTAGACAATGACGCTCGCTCACACAGGTGATCTCGATGTCGACCGATGAACCCGAGTCCGACCCGGTCAAGACGATCTGCCCGTACTGTGGTGTCGGCTGTGGGATACAGGTCAAACAGGGCGACGAGCCGGGGGACGTCCAGTTCATGCCGTGGGGCGACGCGCCCGTCAACGAGGGCCGGATCTGCATCAAAGGCGGTGCGGCGACGGAGGTCGTCGATCACGAGGATCGGCTCACCGAGCCGCTGATCAAAGAGGACGGGGAGTTCCGCGAGGCCTCCTGGGAGGAGGCCTACGGGCTGATCGTCGACGAACTCGAGCGCATTCGTGACGAGTACGGCGCCGACGCGCTGGGCTTTTACGGCTGTTCGAAGGCGATGAACGAGGAGAACTACCTCCTCCAGAAACTCGCCCGCCGGCTGGGCACGAACAACGTCGACAACTGCACGCGGATGTGTCACGCCTCGACCGTCTGGGCGCTGCGGACGAGCCTCGGCGCGGGCGCGATGACCAACAGCATGGCCGACCTTCGCGACGAAGCCGACCTCTTCTGGATCCAGGGGGCCAACCCGGGCGAGCAACACCCGATCGCGAACAGCCAGTACTTCCGCCAGGCCGTCCTCGACGGGGCGACCGTCATCCAGGTCGACCCCCACGCGAACAAGACGACCCGCTCGTTCGGCATCGACGACACCGACCGCCACCAGCACCTCCAGTTGAAGCCGGGGACCGACATCCCGCTTCTGAACGTCGTCATCAAGACGATACTCGAGAACCACGAGGAAGACCCGGAGGCGGGCTGGATCGACGAGGAGTTCATCGAGGCGCGTACCGAAGGGTTCGAACACCTGAAAGAGACGCTCGAGGACTTCGACAAGGAAGCCGCAGCCGAGGAGTGTGGCCTCGAGCTCGAGGAGATCGAACTGGCCGCCGAGAAGTACGCCGAGGCGGACAACGCGGCCATCTTCACCGGAATGGGGATGAGCCAGCACGTCTGCGGCGTCGACAACGTCCAGAACGAGATCAACCTCGCGTTGATCACCGGCAACGTCGGCCGAGCCGGCACTGGCGTCAACCCGCTGCGCGGCCAGAACAACGTGCAGGGCACCTGTGACGTCGGCGCGATGCCGAACGTCCTGCCGGGCTACCAGCTCGTCGACGACGACGAGGCTCGCGAGTCCGTCGAGGAAGTCTGGGGCTTCGAGGTCCCCGACGAGCCCGGCCTCACCAACGTCGAACTCTCCCACGAGTTCGGCGACTCGGTGAAAGGGCTGTACGTGATGGGCGAAAACCCCGTGATGAGCGAACCAGACGCGAACCGCGTCGCCGAGCGGATTCAGGAACTCGAGTTCGTCGTCGTCCAGGACATCTTCCCGACCGAGACGAGCCAGTACGCCGACGTGATCCTCCCGGCGACGACCTGGGCCGAACGCGGCGGCACCGTCACGAACACCGACCGACGCGTCCAGCTGATGCGCGGCGTCGAGAAGGTCCACGAGAACACGAAACACGACCTCGAGATCCTCACCGAGATCGGAACGCGGCTGTTCGATTCGGGGTTCGACTTCGACGGCCCCGAGGAGGTCTTCGAAGAGCTCCGGGAGGTCTGTCCGATCTACCACGGGATGACCTACGAGCTACTCGGCGAGGAAGGGCTCCACTGGCCCTGCTACGAGCCCGGCGACGAGGGCGATCCGTTCCTCTACGAAGAGGAGTTCGACACCGAGAACGGGCTCGGACGGATCATCGGTGTCACCCACCAACCACCCGAGGAGACGCCCGACGACGAGTACCCGCTGATCCTGACGACCGCCCGCCTCGAGGAACACTACAACACGGGGACGATGAGCCGCCGATCGCCGACGCTGAACCGCCAGACGCCGGAGAACTTCGTCGACGTCCACCCGAACGACGCCGAGCGCTACGGCATCGAGGACGGCCAGGACGTCGTTCTCAAGTCACGCCGCGGCGAGATCACCGTCGAGGCACAGGTCACCGAGGACATCAAGGAAGGCTCGGTGTGGACGACGCCACACTTCGCGGCCGCCTCGGCGAACAAGCTTACGAACGACGTCCTCGACGAGCGCGCGAAGATCCCCGAGTACAAGGCGGCGGCTGCCGAGATCGAGGTCGGTATCGAACCGGCGGACGACGCCCCGGCCGACGACTGAGCGCCGTCTCGGTCGACTCCGTGTGCATCTTTTCGACGCGTTTCGGGCTCTCCGTGCGCGTCTTTTCGTCGCCTCTCGAGCGAATCGACTGTCCTGCCCGCCGATCCGGACGGGAGCCGTCGCCTCTCATACTGTCGGACAGAACTAGTGTGAGACTTCGCCACTACCCCTTGGCGAATGCTCTTCAGTGACTGCTGTCCGACAGTATCACTCGAGCGTCGCGACGGCCTCGATCTCGAGTGCCGCCCCCTTCGGGACGGCGCCGACCTCGATGGCGCTTCTGGCGGGCGGTTCGTCGTCGAAGAACTCGGCGTAGGTCTCGTTCATCTCCTCGAAGTCGTCGATATCGTCGAGGTAGATCGTCACCTTCAGCACGTCCTCGAGGGCCAGTTCCTCGGCGTCGAGGATCGCCGCGACGTTCTCGAGACACTGGCGGGTCTGGACGGCGACGGACTCGTCCTCGAGCAGTTCGCCGTCGGCCGTCAACGGAAGCTGTCCTGCGGTAAAGAGGAGGCTTCCGTCGGTCGTCGCCTGGCTGTACGCGCCAACCGCTGCGGGTGCGTCGTCGGTGCTAACGAGGCGTTTCATCCCATCGGGACGTCGTCCGGGACGATCATATACGTACCGCCGCCGCCGGCGAACGCAACTGATGTTCGATAACGGATACGTTGTGGCTTCGGAAGCGAGCGCGAACACCGCCGACGCGCTCACCGGTCGGTGCTCCCGTTGTCTTCTCCCGACCCCTCGGAGTCGATAGACGTGGAGCGATCGTCCTCGCGTGTGAGAAGCGTTCCGACGAGGCCGACCAGCGCGAGACAGACCAGCAGGGCGAACGGACCGCCAGTCAAGACGGCCATCGCCTGCAGGACTTCCGCGGTGTCGGTGACGAGCACGGAGACGGCGACGAGTCCCTGAAAGCCCCCCCAGAAGATGATCGAGCCGGTCGTCGGGGCGAAGTCGCGTTTCGTCGCCAGCACCGCCACGACGAGCGTCGAGGTGTCGGCGGAGGTCGTCATGAAGACGACGATCAGCGCCAGGAAGACGAAGACGAGCAGCTGGCCGATCGCGAACATCTCGAACATCGGGAAGCCGGCGACGGCCTCGGAACCGCCGTAGGCCTCGACCGCCGCAAGCACGTCTACGGCACTCGTCTGCTGGAGGTGAACGGCAGTCGAACCGAGCAGCAGAAACCAGACCATCGTCGCCAGCGACGTCGCGACGAACCCCGTCAGGACGACGGTTCTGATTCGCCGACCGCGGGAGAGCGCAGCCAGAAAGAGGCCGGCGAACGGCGCCCACGAGAGCCACCACGCCCAGTTCCAGATCGTCCACTCCGCGACCCACTCGTCGGCGACCAGCCCGTCGCCAAGGTGAAGACTCATCGGAACGACGTTCGCGCCGTAGCTACCGAGCGCGCTCGAGCTGCTCTCGAGGACGACGGTTCGCGGGGCGACGGCGAGAAACAGCGCTGCGAACAGCCCGAACAGGACGACGTTGACGGCCGCGATCCGTCTGATCCCACGGTGAACGCCGCTCTGGGCCGAGACGACGAAGATGAACGTCAGGCCGCCGACGAACAGGACCGAACCGAGCGTATCGAAGGTCATGTCCCACTGGAAGTCGACCCCGACGAGGAACTGTTCGCCGACGAGTGCGATGGAGGTGGCGATCCCGCCGATCGTCGCGAAGACGGCGAGGAGGTCGACGAGCCGACACCACGCCGAGTCGAGGTTCTCGGTGCCCAGAAACGGGGTCAGGATCGCCGAAACCCGCAACGGCGCACCGCGCTCGTAGACGTAGTATGCGATCGGAACGCCGAGCGCGATGTAGGCGCTCCAGGCGGAAAATCCCCAGTGGAACAGAGCGTAGGTGAGCGCCGCCTCGGCAGCGCCCTCCGACCCCGGATCGACGTCGAAGTACGCCGGCGGCGTCTCGTAGTGAAACAGCGCCTCCGCCGGCCCCCAGAAGACGATGCCGGCGGCGATGCCGGCTGTAAAGAACATTGTGAAGTAGACGGGGTACGTGTACGACGGTTCGGCATCCGGACCACCGAGTTTCACCGACCCCCACGGCCCAGCCAGCAAGAACAGACAGAACAGGACGGCGAGCAGCACGACGGCGGAAAACACCGACCCACCGTACGTGGTCACTGCGGCCTGTGCGGCATCGACGGTAGCGATCGTCTCCGATGGAATCACCAGCTGCCCGACGAAAAAGAGCGCGAACACGACGACCGGGACGCCGAAGGTGATCGGATCCTGACGGGCCCAAAATCCCTTCGCGGTGTCCGCCAGCTCGAGCCGGCGGACACGCAGTAGATCCTCCGGATCGAAGCCGTCCGTCGTCTCGTCGACGTCGGTTGGTAACACCGCCAGGTAGCTCAGCCCGGAGGCGAAGAAGACGAGAGACGTGGCGAGCCAGGCCCGGCCAGGGATGGTTTCGCCGACGAGTTCCGGGAAGAAAAAGCCCGAGACGACGACGATCCCCGACAGGAGACAGAGCGGAACCACGAGCTTTCGGAGGGCGCGTTCACCGGCGCTGACTCCCTGAATGCCCATATTCGAACGTTTTCGCCCCGGCGTAAATCAATTCCCCCGAGCGTCTCGTCGGATACTGGACGACTCCCGTACGCGACGTCCGGCCATGTACACGGTCGCGACAGGGAGCGGGTCACACTGCGAGTTCACAAACCGGACGACTGTTCGCCAGCCCACAAAAAGACACTATACTGATACGTTGTGGTCCGTCGACGGTGGTCCAGTGGTCCCTGCCCTGGTCGGCGCCGGCGCGCGGAGGGTGCCCTCACGACGCGTCGTCGTCGGTCGGTTCGAGCAGCGACTCGGCCGACGGCTTCTCGAGGATCGACCGGCCGAGGAGCCGGCCGGCCATCTCGACGGGGCTGATGACCTCGTCCGCGCCGACCGCCTCGAGTTTGTCGACGTGCTGTCCGTCGGTCGCTGCGGCGACGATGCGGACGTCGGGGTTCACCTTCCGGGCCGCGAGGGCGGCGAGGACGTCGTTGGCGTCGTCGTGTGTCGCGACGATCACGCCCGCAGCGTCGCCGATCTTGGCGTCGCGAAGCGTCGCCTCGTGCGTCGGATCGTCGGTGAGGACGTTGACCGCCCGGTCGGTTAGCGTGGCTGCTGCGTCCGCGTCGGGCGTAACGACCACGACGTCGACCTCGTCGTCGAGTTCCTCGAGCAGGGAGTCCGTCATGTCGCTGTGCCCGAGCACTAGCACGTGGTCCTCGAGTAACGTGAGTTCTGATGGTGTCATGTTTCCGAATACGGTGGCCATTCGTTTCTCGATCGCCGGCACGATCAAGGCCCCGATAGCGACCGTGAACGCGCCGGTTCCGAAGAGGATGATCGACAGCGAGAACCACTTCGCCCCGGTTGTCAGCGGCGTGATGTCCCCGTATCCGACCGTCGCGATGGTCACGACGACGTAGTAGACCGAATCGCCCCAGGTGTCGATACCGGTGAATTGATCGCGAATCGCGTAGGTGCCGATCGTGCCGTACAACACGACACCCACGATCGAGGACAGCGAGGCGATCTGGAGCGAGGAGAGCTCGAGGCGCCGATCGAACGCGTCCCGGTTGACGAGCAACAGCGGGAGGGCGAGGAGAACCGAGAGCAAGAGCGGAACGTCCGTCGTCTGGAACGCCGTCAGGGGTAACAGCGAGGTGAGTGGGAGCGTGAGTACCGTGAGATACCAGGCGAGGCGCTTCCGGCGCCCGAGTCCGAACACGAGTGCCCCGAGGACGAACGCCAGCAGGACGCCGGTAAACGGAACGACGCTCGGTCCGCCGGGGAGAACCGTCGCGAGGGGACCGTCGTCGGCGACCGTCGGCTGGGCGAGATTCGATAGGCCGGTGACGAACGAGAGCACGGCGACGAACCCACACAGGATGACCGCCGACTTCGCCCCGGAAAGCGCTCGCCAGTTGACGAGACGAACCGTCTCGCCGTGGGAGAACAACCGCTCGAGCGCAGACTCCGAGGAGTCTGAGTGATCCGTCGCCACGCGTGAACGGACGGGCCGAGACGGCAAAGTAGTACCGGCAAACGGGCCCTCCCGCCCTGATCGGCGAACGTCGCCGGGAGACCATGCGATATGGTAACAGAAGCAAGGACTATATGCTATCACGTCGATACTACGGCGAAGACGAGGACGAAAACAGATGTACGATAACGTTTTGATCGCGACCGACGGGAGTGACGAGGCTGAACCATGCGTCGAGTACGGTCTCGACATCGCCGAAGAGATGGATGCAACGGTGCACGCACTGTACGTAGTCGAAACGAAGGCAACCTACATTTTGACCGTGGGGCTCTCCGACAACGAGCTGGAGGCCTACAGGGAGTACGGCGAAGAGCTCGTCACGGACATCGTCGAACGGGCGGGGGATCGCGGTCTCGAGGCCACTGGTGCGCTCAGGACTGGTCGTCCGGCAGAGGAGATCGTCGACTACGCCGAACGCAACGACATCGACGCCATCCTGGTGGGCAAACAGGGCCACGATGCGATCGACAGACACGTCGGGAGCACCGCATCGAACGTCATCCGGATGGCCGAGGACGCGGCGACGGTCGTCATCGAGCAATGAGCGGTCGATCAGCAACTCGAGGACGACCAGATGATCCGGACGTGCAACTCGTGGCGAGGACGGCGGTCTCGCACGGTACTGGACACCTCTGAGCATGCACTGGAACGCTCGGACGGTCGTTCGGGCCTTCCTGCTGTTCGGCGGACTCGCCTTCCTCGTCAGCGGGCTGGTCGGTGGAGAGGTACTCACCGCAGGTATTGGAGCCGTTGCGCTCGTCCTCGGCGCCGTCGGGTTGGCCGCAGAGTGGACCGGGTCCTCGAACTGACGATACGTATAACTCCCGTCGTCGACGTGATGTGAATATGTCCCAACTCGTCGGAACCGTTGCTACGATTCTCGCAGTGATACTGGCTGGTGCGAGTCTCCTGGCCCTCGTCCAGGGAAATTACTTTTTCGCCGGGACCTTGCTCACGTTCGTCGCGTTCGCCATTTACACTCGTGAGATGAACGTCGATTGAGACGGACTCCTGAGACCCAGTTCCGGCCCGACCGGGGAGCGGCTCGCGATCGGACCGGGAGCTCGATACCGTCGGCCGTCCGGGACCGTCCGGTCTCCCTCGAGCCCGGCGATCTCGACGGCCGGTCGCGGACCGTGGAGGACGAACATCGATTCGTCCATCTCTCCAGGTGGTCGATACCGGCTCCGTCCAGCAGTGTGTGATAGACTGTCCCAAGATATATGATGCCGTCTTTCGAATAGTCCGCTAGGGCAACGGTCATGCAAGACAACATACTTATCGCGACTGATGGAAGTGATAAAGCAGCGCGTGCAGTCGAGCACGGTCTCGATCTCGCGGAGGTGTTCGGGGCCACGGTGCACGTGATATACGTCGTCGAAACCAAAGCGGCGTACATCCTCACGGTCGGTGTAAGCGAAAGCGAGATGGACGAGTACCGGGCGTTCGGTGAGGAAGTCGTCAAGAACGTCGTCGACCAGGCCGAAGAACGCGGACTCGAGGGCGTCGGCGTCGTCAAGACGGGGAACATCGCACAGGAGATCGTCGATTACGCCAGAGAGGAAGACGTCGACAGCGTGATCGTCGCCGAACGGGGGCGCGGGACGATCGAGAAGTACCTCGGATCGAACGCCGAGAAAGTCGTGCGGATGTGTCCGAAGCCGGTTACGGTCGTTCGCACACCCTAGTGGTGGCGATCCGCAGCGATCCCGACCCCGGCGAACGACCATCTGAACACATACTCGAGCAGCGTAGTCGGTAGCTACGACACCCCGACCGAAACGGGAAACCGAGCTCGAGCCCCGTCCGCTCTTCTATTCTATCGACCCGATGTGAGTGCCAACGAAACGATTGTTCACCACGACGTGAGGTTCCTGTTCCGGAATCGAGATGGTATCGAGTGCGTGCCGATCGTCGGGCGATCGTCCTCGCGTCGCTCGAGTTCGTCGATCGGCCGTAGCCCGGACGAAACGGGCGGGATGAAAGCGGCCCCGTGAAGAACGTAGGTGATCGTCGTTGGGCCACCTGTACGGCAGCTTCGGCCCGGTCGCGAACGCCTGTGGTCGGGCCGATCGGCCGGTACCGCTGACCGGATCATACGAATCGGTGCACCGTGGTACCGGTGATCGCTCGACCGGGACAGCGACCACCGGTACCGAATCACGACAGACCTGTCAGTCGCCCCCGACGTTAACCACCCTGTCGTCTCTGGTTCTGACTTCGGTCACGAGGTCGCCGGTTTCGCTCGTGACGACGATCTCACCCTGCTCCTCGAGGTCGTCGATCAGTTCCTCGAAGTCGTCCGACTGGAGGATCCGGTACTCCTTTTTCAGCCCCTGCATCACGGCGTAGATCATAAACAGCAGGATCACCGCAAAGGGGAGGCCGCTGGCGATGGCGGCCGCCTGGAGTGCGTCGACTGCCGCGTCACCGCCGGCGATCAACAGCGTGGCCGCGACGACCCCTTCGGAGGCGGCCCAGAAGACCCGACCGGTCGCCGGGGTTTCGTGTTTTCCGCCGGTGCTCAGGTGCTCGAGGACGAGCGAGCCCGAGTCCGAAGACGTCACGAAGAACGTCGTAACGAGGATGATCGCCAGCACTGACAGGACCACGGTGCCGGGCATCAGATCGAACATCGCGAACATCGCGAGTTCCTCGCCGGTCTCGAACATCGGACCGCTGATCGCACCGGCGGTCGCCTCTTCCATTTCGAAGTTGAGCGCGGTCCCGCCCATCGCCGCGAACCAGGCGAACGAGAAGACGACGGGGATCATCAGGACGCCGCCGACGAACTCGCGGATGGTACGCCCCTTCGAGATGCGTGCGATGAACATGCCGACGAACGGTGACCAGGAGATCCACCAGGCCCAGTAGAACACCGTCCAGTCGACGAGGAACCCGCCTTCACCTTCGCCACCCGGACCGTAGAACTCCGACCCCTCGAAGTAGTGACTGTCGAAGGAGTTACCGAAGAACGACAGTTCGAAGAAGTTCCCGATGTACGCGCCGATCCCCTGTGGGAGCGCACCGAGGATGAACAGCGTCGGCCCGAGGAGGAACACCGACGCCAGAAGTACGAGCATCAGCGTCAGGTTCAGGTTGCTGAGACGCCGGATCCCCTTGTCGAGGCCGAGGTACACCGAGATGATCGCCAGGCCCGTGACGACCGCGATGATCCCGACGGCCACCCAGACCGAGTCGGGCACGGCGGGGAACGCGCCCACTTCGTCACCCACGAACGTCAACCCGGCGTTGATCTGTAACGCGCCGAGGCCGAGCGAGGTCACGAGGCCGAACAGCGTCGCGAACACGGTGAAGATGTCGATGACGTGTCCTGGCCAGCCGTAGATCCGTTCGCCCAGTACCGGGTAGAAGACCGACCGGAACGTGAGCGGGAGCCCTCGGTTGTACGAGAAAAACGCGAGCCCGAGCGCCACCAGCGCGTAAATCGCCCACGGATGGAAGCCCCAGTGGAACAGCGACACCGCCATGCCAACCTCCGCTGCAGCGTCAGTGCCCGCTTCGGCGCCCAGGTGCGGGTCGAAGAGGTGGTAGACCGGCTCGGCGACGCCGAAGAACATCAGGCCGATCCCCATCCCCGCGCTGAACAGCATCGCGATCCAGGAGATGTCGCTGAACTCCTTCTCGCCGTCGACGCCGCCGAGCCGGATCGCGCCGTACTTGCTGATGGCGAGATAAACCATGAAGATGATGAAGATGTTCGCTGCCAGGATGAACAGCCAGTCGAAGTAGTCGGATATCGCGATCCGCGTATCCTGGTAGATCGCTCCCGCCTGGTCCGGAAACGCAAGCGAGAGGAGGATAAACAGGACGATCAGCCCACCTGCGATGAGAAATACGGGTGGATTGATGTCGAATCCATATCCTTGCCAGTTGTTGTCTCCCGGTTCTCGATCCGTCTCCGCGTGGAACAGTTCGCCTTGTATTCCGCGCTTGCCTTCGTCTGTCATGAGTTACCCTCCGTGTATGCGTGTCGGTCGTGTCGCTCGAAGCCGTATCGCCGGTCGTGTTTCGGGGCGGCAGGTCGTCACACGACGGTCGCCCTGATCGATCCTCTCGTTGCCATCGCCACCCGCCCGGTCCAGCGTCTACGGGCCCGGACCGTGCGAACATGTCTCGAGTGACATGCGCTACCAACCTCACTACTCCGATAACCGGCAATTCCGTATATAGTTTTGGTAATAGATCTGACTTTTCTCGAGACGCGGACGCTCGAAGGAGCAGTTAGCCCCGAGCGACCAACGTGCGATCCCTGCACTCGTAGTTAGAACCAGGTGAAGACCGTGCTGAGCCGATACGGGGTGGCGAGAAACGAGAAGAGAAACAGCAGGACGGCGAGTCCGAACGAGACGACCGCGAGCCCCAGGAGGAACGGTTCCAGGCCCGTCCAGAACGCTGCCGTGACGGTGACGATCGTCATCGAAAGTACGACGACCAGCAACAGTCCCATCGAGACGCGTAATCCCGTCTGGCGGGGGTTGAACCCACACCGCGGACAGCCCTCCTCGCCGCCCTCGAGTTCGCACTTACAGCGCTTGCAGTGTCGTGTCCTCCCGTGGAACGGGCGCATGCGTGTACGTCACCGCAAGAGCCTAAAAAGGTACATCCCGGATCGCTCGAGCGGCCGACACGCCACCGCGAGAGCCCGGCGTTATGCCCGTCGGCCGGACAGCACGTCCGCGAGTCGACCGAGAATCCCCTGGTCTCCGGAGAGTGTCGGCATCGCGGGCATGTAGTTGACGAACTCGTCTGTCGGCGTTTCTTCAGGTTCTGGTTCGGGTTCCATTCACTCGACGGTCAGGACTGCCAAAAAGTAAAGATTGCGCGAGAACCGTTGTCAATCACGAACTGTCGTCGGAGTTTCGAAAAGCGAGCTCGAAGCCGCGTCGAGAACAGCCGACCCAGTCCTCGAGTCGACGCCCTCGGACGAGACGTCGCGATCAGCTCACGAGTTCGACCTCGTATCCGCCGGCGGTGATCGAATCGAGGATCTCCGCCGCGTGATCCGCACCGCTCGTCTCGACCTGGAAGATCAGATACGCCTCGCCGACGTCTAACTCCTCGAGTGCGCGGTCGTGACGGACGGTCTGGATGTTGGCCCCGCAGTCGGCGATGAGTCCGGAGATGTGGGCCATCTTGCCCGGCTGGTCGTCGATGTGGACGCGCAACTTGAGCAGTTGTTTGCGCCTGGTCAGTGCGTGAATCACGACCTCCATGAGCATTGTCATATCGAGGTTGCCCCCACACAACAGCGCCACGACCGACTCGTCGGTGACGTCGAGGTCGTCGCTCAACAGCGCCGCGACGGACGCTGCACCGGCACCCTCGACGACCTGCTTTGCCCGCTCCATCAACAGGAGGATCGCGTCGGCGATTTCGGCGTCCGTCACGGTCACCACGTCGTCGACGTGGTGGTCGATCATCGACATCGTTAGCTCCGAAATGCCGCCGGTCGCGATGCCGTCTGCGATGGTGTCGACCGACTCGAGCGTCTGGGGGACGCCTTTGTCGAGGCTGTCGTGGACGGTCGCCGCGCCGGTGGCCTGGACGCCGACGATTCGCGTCTCGGGGTTTCGGTCCGCGAACGCGGTCGCGATGCCGCCGATCAGGCCGCCGCCGCCGATCGGGACGACGACGGTGTCGGCGTCCGGATACTGCTCGTACATCTCGAGGCCGAGTGTCCCCTGGCCGGCGACGATCGCCGGATCGTCGAACGCGTGGACGAACTCGGCGCTCGAGTCGCCCGCGAGGTCGCGGGCGTACTCGGTGGCCGCCTGGAAGTCCTGGCCGACGAGTTCGACCGTCGCGCCGTAGCCACGCGTGGCGTCGATCTTCGTCTGTGGGGCCGTCCTCGGCATGACGATGGTCGACTCCACCCCGAGCGTCGTCGCAGCGAGGGCGACGCCCTGGGCGTGATTACCCGCACTGGCCGCGACGACCTGCTCGAGGTCTCCCTCGGCGAGACACCGCTGTATCTTGTTGTACGCGCCGCGGGTCTTGAAGGAGCCCGTCCACTGGAGGTGCTCGAGTTTGAGGACGACCTCGTCGGCGCCGGTCATCGCCTCGAGCGACGTGCTCCGTTCGACCGGCGTCCGTTTGACGACGGTGGGATCGTCGAGTCGGCGACGGGCCGCTTCGACGTCCTCGAACGTGACGGGGAGCGCGTCGCTGCTCACGGCGGTCTCACCCCTGGAGTGCGTTCGGCGCCGTGGCCTCGCGGTCGCCCCCTGAAATCGCTGGCTCGCGAAACAGAACCTGTAAACGAGTTAATCTGTAGTGGGAACATCTGTCTCACGGGAGCGTAATCGTGACGTCCTCCTGAATAGCTGTGGCTTTGACCGTGTTGTACAGCAACATCGCGATCGTCATCGGGCCGACGCCACCAGGGACGGGCGTGATTGTGCGTGCGCTCTCTTTCGCACTCTCGAATTCGACGTCGCCGACGAGTTCGTAGCCCTTCTCCGTGTCGGCCTCGACACGGTTGACGCCGACGTCGATCACCGTCGCCCCCTCCCGGATCATCGAACCGTCGACGAGTTCGGCGACCCCGGCCGCGGCGATCACGATGTCCGCCTCGCGGGTCTTCGCGGCGAGGTCCTCGGTGCGGGAGTGACAGACCGTCACCGTCGCGTTGCCGCCGGGAGCCTTCTGGATCAGCAGGTTCGCCATCGGCTTGCCGACGATGTCGGATCGGCCGACGATCACCGCGTCCGCACCCTCGGTATCGACGTCCGCCGCCTCGAGCAGTTTCTGGATGCCGTGGGGCGTACACGGTTTGTATCGCGGGTCGCCCGCGACGAGTCGGCCGACGTTCTCGGGGTGGAAGCCGTCGACGTCCTTCAGCGGGTCGATGCTGCGGAGGACGCTCGAGCCGTCGACGTGGTCGGGGACGGGCATCTGGACGAGAATCCCGTGAACGTCGGAGTCCTCGTTCAGCCCCGCGACGGTCTCGAACAGTTCGTCGGCGGACGCGGACGGCTCCAGGTCGTGGTGGATGCTCTCGATACCGAGGTCCGCACACGCCTGCTGTTTCATCGAAATGTACGTCTCGCTCGCGGGGTCGTCGCTCATCAGTACCGTGGCGAGTCCCGGCGTCACCTGCGCCGCCTCGAGTGTCTCGACGCAGTCTGCGAGCCCGTCGGTAATCCGGTCTGCCACCGCGTTCCCGTCGATGACGTGGGTCACGACGTCTCACCGCCTGTCGGAGTCTGGCTGGTACGTAACTCGGATCTCATGTGGATCAGCTCTGTCAGCCGGGACGGCGTCGCGTTCGCCTCGTCCCGGACGCTACCGTGGAGCTAACTGTGTGGTGAGGTATCAAAGCTCTGCCTCCGGGGTCGAGTCGACCGATTCCGACTGCGGTCGGCACGGATTCCACAACACATAACCGTTCTATCAGTTGTAGGTCGTTCGAGTCGGTCAAACCCCCATCGGAAGCGAGAATCGTATTTCGGGCGACTCAGACCCTCTACACGGTACATAGGGGCACATACGGAACTGTGTTAACCGGTATCGACTCCCACTTTTATGTGCCCTGCGAGACATGGTGATGTCAATGTCTGGCAACGAACCGCCACAGACGGAGAGTCAGGACCACCCGAACTATCCGAACGTCGACCAGTCCGACCGGGTACTGCCGCGAAACCTGCGACAGTCCGGCGATCCCGGGATCGAAATGCTCGTCTCGACGCGGGTACGCAAGTCACCGTTTTTCCACAAGTCGTTCGTCGAGAACGGCGCCTGGCGAGCGACGGTGTACAACCGGCTCTACCACCCACGCGGGATGTTAGAGCCCGAGGAGGGCGGGATGATGGAGGAGTACGAGGCGCTCGTCAACCACGTCACGCTGTGGGACGTCGCCGTCGAGCGACAGATCCGCGTGAAAGGCCCCGACGCCGAAGCACTGACGAACTACGTCATCACCCGCGACGCGACCGAGATCGAACCGATGCGCGGCAAGTACGTCATCCTCTGTAACGAGGACGGCGGCATCCTCAACGACCCCGTCCTCCTTCGGCCGGGCGAGGACGAGTTCTGGTTCTCGATCTCGGACTCGACACTGATGCAGTGGCTCCAGGGCGTCAACGTCGGGATGGACTTCGACGTCGAGATCGACGAGATCGACGTCGCGCCGGTCCAGATCCAGGGCCCCAAATCCGTCGACGTGATGGTCGACCTCGTCGGCGAGGAGGTCGAGGACATTCCCTACTACGGCCTGATGGAGGCCGAGCTCAACGGCGTTCCCGTCCTCATCAGCCAGACCGGCTTCTCCGGGGAGAAAGGCTTCGAGATCTACGTCAAGGAGGCCTCGAAGAACGCCGAACGCGTCTGGGACCCCGCCATCGAGTCCGTCCGCGCCCACGGCGGCATGCAGGTCGCCCCGGCCCACCACCGGCGTATCGCCGCCGGCATCCTCTCGTGGGGCCAGGACATGGACCACGAGACCTCGCCGTTCCAGGTCAACCTCGCCTACCAGGTGCCCGACGACAAAGACGCAGACTACATCGGGAAAGAGGAACTCGAGCGCCAGAAAGCCCAGATCGACGATGGCGAGTACCCGTTCGTCCACAAGATGGTCGGGCTCAAGATGGCCGGCGAGCCGGTTCGCGACTACGCGCCGGACTTCTGGCTCATCTCCGACCCCGACACCGGCGAGAAGTGTGGCTACGTCACCTCGCCGTGGCACAACCCCGAACTCGAGACGAACCTCGCGCTCGGATTCGTGCCGGCCGAGAAACTCGACGGCGACCCGATGGACGTCTACGACGGCGACATCGAGACGGAGTTCCAGGTCCACCTGCCCGACGAGTACGCAGAAGAGCCGGGCGAGCCGGTGTACGCCAAGGTCTCCGAGGTGCCGTTCAAGCCGTCGGTCAACCCGAGCGCCCGCGAGCAAGCCAAGCTCAACGCCGGAAAAGAGGTCTCGGACTGAACCGCGAGGGGACCGCGTCGGGGCCTCGAGAGCGACGCCGTCGGCTTCGGTGAGCCGAAACCGACAGACCGCCGTGTCGGCCCGAACCGACCACGCCACGGTCCACACGCCTCGGAATCGATACCTACGAGGGGCTCGAGTCCGTATGTGAACACAGCGCGCGGCGACGCGTCCCGAGGCCTCACAGCCAGACATCATGTCATCCGAAATACAGCCGACCACGACCGCAGCGGGCGTCGTTACGTTGCTCGAGGAGCCACGCTTCGAGCTGATGCCGTTCGAGAGCATGGACGAGCAACTGGACCACCTCCCCGAGGGTGCGGAGGTCGCGATCACTACCTCGCCGACGCTGGGCCTCGAGGCGACGATCGACTGGACCGAGCGGGCGAGCGACCGCGGCTTCGAGGTTGTCCCCCACATCGCGGCCCGCTACGTCCGTGACGAAGAGCACCTCGAAGAAGTCGCACAACGGCTCACCGACGCCGGCGTCACCGACATCTTCGTCCCCGGCGGCGACCGCGAGGAGCCCGCCGGCGAGTTCACCTCGGCGTACGAGCTGCTGTCGGCGCTCGAGGGCCTCGAGTACGAGTTCGACGACGTCGGGATCACCGGCTACCCGGAGGGCCACGCCTTCCTCGACGACGAGACACTCGCCGAGTCGATGGCGAACAAAGCGCCCTACGCGACCTACATCGTCACGCAGCTGTGTTACGATCCCGACGCCATCGTCACGTGGATCGACGAGATTCGCGGCCGTGGGGTCGAGCTGCCGGTCGAAGTCGGCATCCCCGGCGTCATGAAGTACCAGCGGCTGTTGAGCATCTCGAAAAAGGTCGGCGTCGGCGATTCGGTTCGCTTCCTCCAGAAGACCAGCGGCATCCTCGGCTTCGTCCGCGAACTCGTCGGCTCCCGCGGGACGTACGTCCCCGAACCGTTGATCGAGGGACTCGCACCGTACGCCGCCGACCCCCACTACGACCTCCGTGGCGTCCACGTCTACGCGTTCAACCAGGTGCCCGACCTCGAGTCCTGGCGGGCGAAGACCCTCGAGCAGTACCGGTGACTCGAGTGTGCGTCGGCAGTGAAAGCCACGTCGACGCCGGTCATACGGACTACTGTACGTCAGTTCCGGCGCAACCGCGACCCGACCGGCGGGTGCGCCGGCACCGGTACGGGAATCCGCCTCAATCGCTTCGCTTTCGTTCCTGCGTCGGATGTTCGGAGACGTAGACGCTCGTCTTCGCCGGCACGTCGTCGGTCACCCATGAGTTCGCGCCGATGCTGACGTGATTGCCGACGGTGATCGGGCCGAGCACTTTCGTTCCGGCCCCGATCACGACGTTGTTCCCGATGTCCGGATGGCGCTTGTAGCCTTTCTTCAGGGCCTTCTCGTCGTCCTCTTCCTCCTCGAAGTGGAGCGCCCCGAGGGTGACGTCCTGGTAGAGCCGAACCCAGTCACCGATCGTCGTCGTCTCCCCGATCACGACGCCGGTGCCGTGATCGATGAAGAAGTACTCGCCGATCTCCGCCCCCGGGTGGACGTCGATCCCCGTCACCGTCTTGGCGTACTCGGTGAGCTCCCTGGCGTACTCCGGCACGTCGGCCTCGTAGAGTTCGTGGGCGACCCGCTGCATCGTGATCGCCTGGAAGCCGGGATAGGACCGGATGACCTCCACGTACGACTTCGCCGCGGGATCGCCCTTGTAGGCCGCCTCGACGTCCTTTTTGAGCGCGGTACGGACGTCGGGAAGCCGGTCGAGGACCGCGTCGACCGCCGCCGTCGGATCGCGTCCCGTGTACGGTCGAATACCACGGCAGTAGATGGTACCGAGCTCCGACAGTTCCGCCCGGATCGCCGACGGCTCCTCGGGCAACGCGCCGGCGTTCCAGCACCTGGGAAAGAACAGCCGCCTGAGCAGGCCCATCTCGGCGCGCCGATGCGACCACTCCGGAAACTGCATCGACGACCCCGTCGGGAACGGCTCGGCGTCGGCCTCGTAGGCCTCGAGGAGCCGTTCGCAGGCATCGCCGGTGTAGCTGTAGTCCATAGCCCGTAATACGGCTGGGACGTCCAAAAGCACACCGACGGCGCGGCGGACGAACGGTGGGCCTCGGCGTCCTGGGTGGCGTGTGGGGCTACTCGAGCGATAAAAAACGCGGCTGTCGGACGGACCTGGTTACTCCTCGGTTCGGTCGCGGGTCCGGTCGCCCCGGATCCGGCCACGGTTGCTAAACAGGAACGTGAAGACGCGCTCGAGACGTTCAAGAGTGACCGACGACGTCGGCGTTCCGGGAAGGTAGAACTCCGGATCGCGTCGGTCGGTGGGCGTTCGTCGGTCGGTGGGTCGATTCTGGCTCATAGTCGGATCTCTGAACTCGAGGTAAGTAACGATTCCGGGTCGAGTGCGTGAACATCAGCAACAATCGGCCACAATTCCGAGTCGTGTGTGGACAAACGGCACCCGGAATCGGTACTCGAGCTCAGGAACGAACCACGGACGCGTTCGCGGCAGCATCGACGAAGTTCTCGATCAGTGTCATCCCCGCGCCGGTGAGGATGCTCTCGGGGTGAAACTGGACGCCGACGTGGGGCCGGTCGCGGTGGCGGACGGCCATCACGATCTCGCGACCCGCCGCGTCGGTGGGACCGGGTTCGCTCGCGTCGGCCGCTCGATCGCCGTCCACGAGGACGGTGCTCGCCGTCTCGAGCAGTTCGGCCGGCAGGTCCGCCCGGTCGACCGCCAGCGAGTGGTAGCGGCCGGCATCGAATGGGTCCGAGAGCCCCTCGAAGACGCCGGTTCCGTCGTGGGTGACCGTCGAGGGCTTCCCGTGGACGACTCGCGGCGCGTGACCGACGGGCGCGCCGGCCGCCGCACAGAGCGCCTGGTGACCCAGGCAGACGCCGAGGGTCGGGTACTCGAGGTCGCGAAAGATCGGGATCGAGACGCCGGCCTCGGCGGGCGTCCCTGGCCCGGGCGAGACGACGATCCCGTCCGGATCGAGCCGTCGGACGCCGGCTACGTCGATGGCGTCGTTTCGCCGGACGATCACCTCGCCGGCCTCGGGCGCGTCGATCGCGGCGCCGACGTACTGGACGAGGTTGTACGCGAAGGAGTCGTAGTTGTCGACGATCAGAATCTGCGTCATCGCGGCTCACCCGCGTCGCCAGCGACCGCCGGGGGCTCGAGGGGCGAGGCGAGGACACGCGGCCGGGCGAGCCACATCAGTCGATCACCCCGCCGTCCGCGACGGCGAGTTCCGCGCGTTCGCCGAGAGCGGCATCGAGCGCCCGAACCAGCGCACGGCCCTTGTCGAGGGTTTCGTCGTACTCGCGTTCGGGCACCGAGTCGTGGACGATTCCGGCACCGACCCGCAGCGAGTACCGGTCCCCTCGCCTGACGAGCGTCCGGATGACGATGTTGAGCGTCGCCCGCCCGTCGAAGCCGAATGCGCCGATGGAGCCCGTGTAGGGACCACGGCGCGTCCGTTCGACCTCGTCGATGATCTCCATCGTTCGGGGTTTGGGGGCGCCGGTGATCGTCCCGCCGGGGAACACGGCGGCGATCGCGTCCATCAGGTCCGCACCCGCACGCAATCGCCCCTCGACGAGTGAGACGAGGTGCATGACCTCCGAGTAGCGGTCGACGCGGCGGTACTCGGTCACCTCGACGCTGCCGTACTCGCTGACCTTCCCGAGGTCGTTTCGCTCCAGGTCGACCAGCATCGCGTGTTCGGCCCGTTCTTTCCCGTCGTCGAGCAGATCCGCCTCGAGCGCGTCGTCTTCGGCGGGCGTCTCGCCCCGCGGTCGGGTGCCGGCGATCGGTTCGGTCAGCAGGCGGTCGCCCTCGACGTCGAGCAACAGTTCCGGCGAGGCGCTCACGAGGTCGATGCCCGGGAACTCGAGCAACGCCGAGTACGGCGCCGGATTCACCTCGCGGAGCGCGTCGAAGGCCGCGACGGGATGGACCGCCGCGGGCGCGGTGAGTCGCTGGGAGACGTTCGCCTGGAAAGTGTCGCCGTCGCGGACGTACGCTTTGACGCGGCGGACGCGGTCGGCGAACTCGGCCGTCGAGCAGTCGCTCTCGAAGGTGGCGTCGGTCGCCTGCACCGCCGGCGCTAGCGTGGCGGGCTCACCCGTCGTCGCTGCACGGGCCAGCTCGAGGGCGCGCTCGCGACCCCGTTCGTACGCCGCGTGGAGGTCGTCGCCGACGCGGGGACAGGCCGTGATCCGCAGTGCCGTCTCGCCGTCCCGTGGTTCCTCCCAGGCGGCGACGCGGTCGAACGCGGCGACCTGCAGGCGGGGCACCCCTCGCTCGTCGACGGTGGTGTCTGGCAGGGTCTCGAGTTCGCGGACGACGTCGTAGGAGAGCCAGCCGAACGCCCCGCAGGGGTAGGGCACGTCACAGTCGCCGCGGACGAGCGTCTCGCGGTCGAGCAGCCCACCCAGTTCCGCGAGCGACGGCGCGGGGTCGACGTCGTCGACTGGCTCGAGCGTCGAGCCCACCTGCACCCGCGTGAACGGATCGACGGCGAAGTAGCCCCAGCCGGACTGGCCGCCCGTGGTCTCGAGGTAGACGCCGGTCGGCCCCGTGCTGTCGGGGTCGCCACCGGCGTCGCGGTGGGCCGTGGGGTCGGCCCGGGCGCGACGGTACGCGTGATACGGATCGTCGACGGGCACTCGAACCTCGATCGGAACGCGTGCGTCCGGTGGGGCGTCTGTGGCGGTCGCTACGAACGCGGATTCGGTCGTACTGACGTGGGGATGGTCGCTCGACATGGACGAAGCTCTCCCAGCACGGGGCTGGCCGCCCTGTCGGTTCGGCCGACGGCAACTAAACGGTTTCGCGACCTCGAGATTCGACGGCCTGGGGCGCTCTCGCCGACTTCTTCGCCCTCCGGTCAGTCGCGGTCGATCCGTCGGCGAAACACAACCAGACAGGAGACTGTCAATGCTACGTACTGGGTGGGCGACGGCCGCTCGAGTCGGGATAGGACGTGAGTTCCCGATCTCTCGTGTCGTTCGCCGCGACGGCCCTCTTCGGGGCCGTGCCCGACCGGGAGCTACTCCGACGAAGGCGTCCCCGTCCTCGCCGGGTCGCCACCGTCGTCATCCTGCTCGACACGGGACAGTCACTGGAGAGCTTCGCATGCCAATTTGATCGAACAGTGCACAGTACCGTACACTTCTCGGTCGATGACAGGTAATCCTCGATCGAGCGGTCCACAGTCCAGTCTATGAACGAGGTTGTCGTCGAGGTCGCGGGTATTGATCGAAAGTAGGTTCTCCGCGAGGATCACTCAACTCCCGGG
>LKMK01000054.1 GCA_001563805.1 Natrialbaceae archaeon B1-Br10_E2g2 | reverse complement strand
TGCAGAGCTGCTCGGGGAGCGACTCGAGGCCTGAACGGGTTGCCGACCTGATCGCCGACCTCGACCAGGGGATCGACACCGTGCCGGGCTGAGCCGGTCTCAGCGCTCTTCTGCGTGGATCGACTCGAGTCGCGACAGTCGCTCGTGGAGCCGGTACTGGACGCCGAGGACCACGAGCAGCAAGACGAGAATCGAAAGCGAAAGCACGTCACCGCTACCGAACGCGTACACCAGAACCAACGGGAGCGCGAGCCCACCCAGTACCAGCCCCACGATCACCCACGGCGAGTTCGTCGTTCGCATCGTGTGACCGATACCTCGGCCGCCGGAGGGATCAACTGTTCGGATGGGTGACGCTCGTGGGCCTCCCGGCGGACGCCGAGACCGCCAGTTACACGATCACGTCCGTCGAACCGGGCCGTATGAGTAACCGAGACGATGCCGGCGTCCACACGCTCCCGTTCGACGTCGAGTACGGCGGCCGCGAGTTGACGATCACTCCGACCGCCGTCGAGACCGACCGCGGGATCGTCCTACTCGACGTCGGCCCCGGAGGCGCCGTCGACTCCCTTCGGACGCACCTCAGGGCCCTCGGCTACGACCTGTCGGACGTTTGGCTGGTCGTCCTGACTCACCACGACGGCGACCACGCGGGCGGGCTCGCCGACCTCCTCGAGCACACCGACGCGGTCGTCGCGACCCATCGCGAGGAAGCACCGTACGTCCGGGGCGAGCGCGACCCGATCAAGGGCGACGGCGACCGGTACCCGCCCGTCGACGTCGACCTCGAACTCGTCGACGGCGTCCGAATTCCGACCCTGGCAGGACCGATGGACGTCGTGGCGACGCCGGGACACGCCCCCGGTCACGTCTCCGTTCACTTCCCCGAGGGCGGCCTGCTGATCGCCGGTGACGCGCTCGTCGCCGACGGCGACGACCCCCTCTCGGGGCCCAAACCAGAGTTCACTCCCGATATGGACCGCGCACTCGAGTCGGTCGCCGAACTCGCAGATCTCGAAATCGAGCACATCGTCTGTCACCACGGCGGATACGTCGCCGCGGGAGCGGACCGCATCCGTGAGATCGCCGACTCGAGCCGCTGAACGGGCTCTCCGACTCGATCGTCTTCCCGCAGCCCACCGAAGCGGGGTCGAACCCGCCTCCAGCCGACCACTCGTCGAAACGGAATTCTCATCGGGCTCCAGTGCCAACCTGGTGCCAATGCGTCTCGAACTTCGCGTCTGCCAGCACTGTCTCGAGGGCGACCACGGCGCCGCCGAGCAGAAGACGGACCTGCTCGAAGACATGGTCGCCTGTGCCGAGGTCATCCAGGAGCACAAGGACGTCCTCGACCTCGAGGCGGTCCACATCCGTCGCGTCCGCGACGACGAGCAAGGGAAGCCGGCGGCGTTGCCGGTCGTCGCGGCGACGATCCAGAACGATCAGGTGGTGCTCAACGACACCCAGCTCGTCGCGGAGGGCCAGGACGGGAACATGCTCCTCTATGCGAACCCGGACGACATCCTGACGGTGCTTGCGGGGAACGTCGACGAGATCAGCAAGGTGGTCCCCGGCGACGTCGCCGTCGGCCTCTCGGGGATCGGCGCCCAGATCGTCTCCGAGGCGAACCTCGGCGCTGACGTGAACAAAGAGCGGTGAGTCAAAACCACCGCGACCTGCTCGAGCAGTATCCGTGTCCGACGGCGGTCGGGACGGAAGCACCCTCGAGCGAGACGGCGTCAATCGGCGGCTCGATCCCGAACGAGCAACCAGAGCGAGCTGACGAACGCGAGCAGGAGACAGCCGGCGAGGATGGCGAACGCGAGCCGGTAGCCGAACTCGGTGTAGGCGACGGTTCCTTCGACGGTTTCGCCGGTCTGGTAGGCGTCGAGTGCGACGCCCATCACCGTCGGGAGAATCGTCGCCCCGGCGAAGCCAGCCGTGTTCACGGTTGCGGTGGCGACCCCGCTCGCACCGGCGGGATACCGCTCTTTGACCGCAGATAGCGACAGCATCGCCGACCCGAAGAGCACTCCGGCACCGAGATAGGAGAGGGCGACGAGGGCCAGCGGTGGCGCCCCAAAAATAGGGACGACGCTGAACGCGAGCGCGAGCACCCCCATGCCGGCCGTCATCGGGAGCAGTCGTCGACCCAGCCGATCCGACACCCACCCGATCGCTGGTGGGCCGAACAGGAGGCCGACCGAGCCGAGGAGCGTGAAGTAGGAGGCCGTCGTCACGTCGAGTTCGTAGACGACGACGAGGTAGGGGACGCCCCACAGCCCGAGCAGCGTCAGGATCGACCCGTTGCCCGCGAAGAAGACGACCGACAGGAGCCACTGATCGAGGTCCCGAACGAGCGTCCGCAGGTAGTCCCCGGTTTCCGCAAACGACACCGAGGGCTGTTCCGGGACGCCCTCGATCGGCTCGAGGCCGGCGTCGGCGGGCGACTGTCGGGCGAGGACGAACACCGCCCCACCGGCGACGAACCCGACGACGGCGAGCCCGACGACGGTGGGGCGCCAGCCGAAGGAGTCGACGGTGACGGCGAGCGGCGTCGTCGCGAGGATGGCGCCGAGACCGGCGACGCTGCCGGTAAGTCCCGCCATCGTCGCGAACTCGTCGGTCCGGTACCAGTTCGCACAGAACCGCAGGATCGAGACGAAGATAACGCCGCTGCCGAGGCCGATGAGTCCTCGAGAGACGAACGCGAGGAGGTAGCTCTCGCTGAGCGCGAAGCCGACCGCGCCAACGCTGAGGACGACGGCGCCGATCGAGCCGACGTACCGGGGGCCGACGCGGTCGGCCAGGACGCCCGTCGGGATCTGGATCGCGGCGTAGATGAGAAAGAACGAGGCGTGGAGCGTGCCCAGTTGGGCCGCCGTCGTCTCGAAGTCGGTCGTCAGCCGCTCGGAGAGGACGGCCGTCGAGAGCCGGTGGAGGTTGACCAGCAGGAAGACGGTTGCGAGCGCCCCCCACGCAAGCCACCGTCGTTTCGTCGGATCCGACAGGACGTTCACGCCCGCCACGTTTTCTGGGGTTCGTCCTAAGCGTTTTGGCATTCGGTCACACCGCACTCTCGCCGTCCGGTGGCGACCCGTCGTCGGCGGTCGCGACAGCAGTCGCTGTCGAACGTCGTGGGTGTGAAAACGGTCGGTATCGCGCTCGTTGGTGTTAGATACGGCCGACGTTCTCGACGCCGACGCTCTCGACGCCCTCGACGTCCGTGAAGTTCTCCTCGACGGTCTCCGTTCCGCCGGAGCCGTCGGGGACGATCACGGTCGGGTAGAGCGCGACGAGGCCGAACGCGACCTCCTCACGCTCGACGCCGTTGATCTTCGCACCCTCGGGGAGGGCGCTCTCGAGACGCTCCTGGAGCGCGTCGAGGTCGATTTCGGGGCTGGCCGGCATGACCTTGATTTTGGCTGCTACTTTTCCCATGGTCGAAACTTATGGTCCAGTGAATCCGCAGTCGGTGCACTCGTAGAGGTTGCTCTGCTTTCGGCACTTGGCACAGCGGTAGATCTGGGCGCCACAGTCGGGGCACTTGAACGCAGCCGCGTTGGTGCCTGCGATGTTGAGCCCGCAGGACACGCACGATCGCGACTGTCGGTCGTCCGTCGTACTCATACCCCTCCTTTTCCGCCGGTCGTTTTTAACGGTTGCCTTTCGCCCCCTCAGCTAACCGTCCGCCAGGGGGTCGGGTTCCGCGGCGGTCGATACCTCGTCGACGCCACCCTCGAGCGAATAGTCCTGCGGTGAGTCCGTCTACGTCTGTGGGTCAAGTCCGTCTACGTCTGTGGGCCAAGTCCGTCTACGTCTGTACGGCGAATCCGACTGGGCCTCGGACGGCCACGAGCCACCAGTATTTTCTGAGCGAGAAAACGCTGTTCTAGAGCTTTTACTATCCGGATAGTCGGTCAACCTGCGGCCTGCCAGCCGGTGACAGTGCCCGATCGCCGGGTGGGCCGTGCCTCTGACACTTCTGCCGACCGCTCGAGCGGCCAGCGACCGTTCTCGGACGCGAGTGCCGAACCCACACTGGTCGGACTCGACTCCGAGACCGACGGTCGAACTCAACATTCAAACCGGATCGGCGCGAACGGTCGGTGAATGCGCCTCGACGACTACATCGAGGAGCTCGAGCCCGACGCGGAGGCCGAGCGACGACGCCTCGCGAAGGAGAAATCCTACGCGATCACCGACCACCTCGAGGATTTCGAGCGCCGGTTCGACGACGCGTTGAGCGGTGACACGCTCGTGGGTTCGACGTCGCCGTCGATCTTCGTCGGGCGGTCGAGCTACCCCGACATTCCCGTCGGACTCCTCTCGCCCGTCGGTGACGAAGACGCTGCTGCGGAGTACGTCACCGACGGCTCGTGGTACCAGCAGGGCTACGGCATCGGCGACGTCCTCCAGCGTCGGACCGGGCTGTTGAACTCGAGCCAGCGGGCGAACGTCGACTCGCCCTCGATCGCGAGTCGGCTAACGCCAAACGTCCACGACGCCTGGGACGGCTTCGTCGGCGTCCAGCGCGAGGTCGCCATCGCCGACCGGCCCGTCGACCTCGAGATCGGCCTCGACGGGACGCCTGACCTCGGTCTCGACCCGGGAACCGACGTCGCGACGCCCCGGGGCCCACGAGCCAACGCGCGAAACGCCGAGCTGCGGGAGAATCCCTACGTACCCAAGCCGGTCAAGAAGACGCTCGAGGACGACGACTGGCAGGCCCAGGGGGCGATGACCTACCTCTACCGGCGCGGGTTCGACGTCTACGAGATCAACTCGATCCTCTCGGCGGGTGCACTCGGCGAGGCGACACAGCGCCGACTCGTCCCGACCCGGTGGTCGATCACCGCAGTCGACGACACCGTCGGGAAGTTCCTCCGCGGACGCATCAGGAACGAACCGAGCGTCGACGAGGTGCAGGTGTGGGCCAACGAGTACATGGGCAACCGGTACTGGGTGATCCTCGCCCCCGGCAGCTGGGAGTTCGAACTCGTCGAGATGAAAGCCCCCGGCAGCATCTGGAACCCGAATCCCGAGGACGACATCTGGCTCCAGAGCGCGAGCGAAGGCTACGAGGGGCGCTCGAGCTACGTCGAGGAGACCGCCGGCGCCTACTACGCGGCCAGGCTGGCCGTCCTGGAGCACCTCGAGTCGATCGGTCGGCAGGCGAAGTGTCTCGTCCTCCGGGAGGTCAGCGACGACTACTGGGCGCCAGTCGGCGTCTGGCAGGTCCGCGAGAGCGTTCGCAACGCCTTCGAGGGAGCTTACGGCGAGGCGGAGACGTTCCACGGCGCGGTCGCGGAGATCGCGACCCAGTTGCCGATCTCCTACGCGCGTCTGCAGCGCAAATCCGAACTCGCCGCGGGCGTCCAGTCGAACCTGGACGCGTTCACTCGCCGAAACTGAGCGACCATGGGAAACCCTTTCCACCGTTCCACCCCTTCGGAGGGGCAATGACCATCGCTGCGATTCCGGCCGACGTGGTCACGATTCTGGCCGCGCTGTTTCTGTTACTCGGCGTGCCGGCGATCCTGTTCGCCCTGGTCTTGCTCTATACGGGCTACGTTCGCTACGACGCCGAACAGTACCTCGAGGCGCTCGAGGAACTCGAGGGCGACGACGAACAGCACGCGCCCGAAGAGCCCGACGATGGATAGTTGACCGCCGGTCTCACAGCGACGCCGAGGCGGCGTACGCGACGTAGAGCTGGCCGAGCCCGGCCAGGATCATGACCGCGCCCGCGAGCTGCTGGAGACGGCCGCTGTAGGCTGCATACCGGCTCGCGCCGGCGAGCAGTCCCATCCCGGTCGCGACCGTCAGCGAGAGCATCAACAGGGCGATGCCGCCGACGTAGGTGCCGAGTATCAGTGCCGCTTCGCCGGGCGAAAACGACAGCGCCTGGACGCCCACCGTGACGAAGATGGGGGCGACACAGCCCGCCGAGGCGACAGCGTAGCCTGCCCCGAAGATACCGAAGCCGAGCACGCTCGAGCGCCGCTGGGGGAGCGCGACCGACAGCGAGGGTGCTTTGCCGGCGAGGACGACGATTCCGAAGGCGACGAGGACGAGTCCGACCAGCGGCTCGAGGACGAGCAGGTTCTCGAACGCCTGGTGGCCGACCCAGAACGTGACACCGAGGAGCACCGAGAGGGTGACGACGACGCCGGCGGCGGCGACCGCACCGCGGAGGACCGTCCCACCGAGGCTCGGGTCGTCCGTCTGGCTCGTGTAGAAGCCGACGTAGCCGGGCAACAGCGCGTACGCACACGGCGAGAAGAACGTCGCAACCCCGGCGGTGGCGGCGAACCCGACCGCAGCGAGGACGTCTGCACCGAGCATGGTCAGGCGTCGTCGAGTTCGGCGGCGTCCGCCAGTCCTCCCTCGATGCCGTCGACGAGTTCGTCGGTCGTGGCGGTCCCCGTGTGTTCCCACCAGACGCGACCCTCAGTGTCGACGACCGCGAGCTTCGGGTACGGGATGCCGTCGTAGGCGACGCTCAGCTCCGAGCCGTCGTCGTGGGCGACCGTCCAGTCGCCACCGCGGTCTTCGAACCACTCGACGACCGCGGATTCGGGGACGTTGTCGCCGACCGGCTCGGTCGTCACCGAGACGAACTGTACCGGGTCCCCCTCGAACGTCGACGCCGCCTCCGCGAGGTGAGGCATCTTTTCGCCACAGCTCTCACAGGTCGTCGCGAAGAACGACAGCACGGTCGCCTCCTCGTCGTGGGGGACGGTAAGCGGCCCGGGCTCGCTGCCTCGAGCCTCGATCGCCTCGATCTCGATGGGGTCGTTCGATTCGGGGAGGTCGTCGTCGAACAGCGAGGGGCCGTCCGTGAGGGCGACCGCGCCACCGCCTACGAGCAACCCGCCGCCGAGCAGTCCCGCCACGAGTTCTCGTCGTCGCATCGTTATCCCTCCACGACCGTGCGAAGGTCCTCGATGACCTCGCTCGCCGAGCGATCGGTCGCTCCCGGATAGGAGCGTTCGACGACGCCGTCCTCGTTCACGAGGAGGATGACGTAGAAGTGGGTCCCGTCCGTCGGCTCCGGATCGTCACCGTCGGCCTCGTGTTCGCCGTCGTCGTGCGCTTCGTGCTCGTCGGCGTCGTCGTGCGCTTCGTGCTCGTCGTCTTCCTCGGAAGCGTGGCCGTCATCGTGGCCGTCGTGATCGTTCGTGTCGGCTTCCTCGTCGTGTCCATCGTGGTTATCGTGGTCATCGTGTCCGTCTTCGTCCCCATGGTCGTGGTCGTCGTGGTCCTCGAGGTGGATCGGAACGCCGAAGTCCTCCGTGACGAGTTCGTACGCCACGTCGTTGTCCTCCGGTCGGAGCACGTGCCAGTTATCGGCCGTCGGGTCGAAGCCGATGTTGTCGGCTTCCGTCTCGAGCACTTCCGGGGTGTCGTAGTCGGGGTCGAACGTGATCGCGACGAAGGCGGCGTCGTCCTCGTAGCCTTCCGCCTGGGCGTCCTCGGCGGCGGCGTTGAGCATCTGGAGCAACGCCGGACAGAGACCTGCGGGGCAGGAGGTGAAAAAGAACGTCATGAGCATCGCCTGCTCACCGCGGAATTGCTCGTCGGTAACCATCTCGTCGGCGAACGCGTCGGGGACGCTGAACGACGGCAGCTCGTCGCCGTACGTCGGGTGCGAGGACTCGCTCAGGTCCTGTTCCGGCGGCGCAAGTACGGTTCCGTCGGCCCCACTCTGGAGTACTCCGCCGAGACAGCCAGCGACGCTCGCGAGTCCCGCTGCGCTGGCTGCCTGTACATACGTTCGCCTGTCCATGTACGAGCCTACGCCTGTACGAGGAAAAGCCGATTGGTTCGCTCGCCGAACCGAGCCGCTCTCGCCCTCCGACCGGTCGCACCGCCGACGAGTCGGCGCCTGTCGACTCATGTGGTGGTCACCTCTCGAGGCTCCCCGACAGAACCTTTGCGGCGGTCAGGACGGGATCCCAGACGGGGCTGAACGGCGGCGCGTACGCGAGGTCCAGCCGCTCCAGCTCTCGGACGGTCAGGCCGGCGTCGACTGCCGTCGCGACCGTGTCGATCCGCTTGGCGCCGTCGCGGCCGACGAGGCTCGCCCCGAGAACGCGTTCGGAGTCGCGGTCGGCGACCAGCGTGACGGTGAGGTCGGTCGCCCCCGGGTAGTAGTGTGGCCGCGTCGGCGCCTGAACGGTCACGGAGACGGGCTCGAAGCCGGCCTCGAGCGCCCGGTCCTCGTCGATCACGCCGGTTCGGGCCGCGCCCAGGTCGAACGCTTTGACGATCGCGGTGCCGGCCGTGCCCCCGGTCGGCGTCGGGTCGCCCGTCACCGTCGAGCCGATCGCCCGACCCGCACGATTGGCGGTGAGCGCCAGTGGGACGTGATCGGGGTCGCCGGTAACGACGTTAGTCGCCTCGGCGCAGTCACCCGCTGCGTAGACGTTCTCGTCGTTCGTCCGGCCGTAGTCGTCGGTCGCGATAGCGCCCGTGGGACCGAGTTCGATCCCCGCGTCCTCGGCCAGCTCGACGTTCGGTGTGACGCCGACGCCGACGACGACGAGGTCCGCTGCCACTCCGTCGTCCTCGAGCTCGACCGTCTCGACGCGGCCGTCACCCACAAAGCCCTGGACGGCCGTCTCGAGGTGGAGGTCGACACCCTGCTCGCGGAGGTGGTCTTCGACGATCTCGGCGGTCTGTTCGCCGAACGGCTGGAGGGTGCGGGGAAGCATCTCGAAGATCGAGACGTCGACGCCGCGTTCGACGAGCGCCTCCGCCATCTCGACGCCGACGTAGCCGCCGCCGACGATCGCCGCGCTCTCGGGCTCGCGGTCGCTCACGTACGTTTCGATCGCGTCGGCCTCGTCCATGCTGCGGAGCGTGAACACGCCCTCGAGGTCGAGCCCGTCGAACGGGGGTTCGACCGCGCGGGCGCCGGTTCCGATCAGCAGGCTCCCGTAGGGTTGCTCGAACTGTTCGCCGTCGGCCTCGACGGTGACGGTCTTGGCCTCGCGGTCGATCGCGACGACTTCGTGGCCCGTTCGCAGATCGACGTCGCGGTCCTCGCGGAACTCCTCGGGCGTCACCGCGACGAGATCCTCGAGTTCCTCGACGGTTCCTTTCACGTAGTAGGGCATCCCGCAGGCCGCATACGAGACCCACTCGCCTCTCTCGAAGACGATCACCTCGAGCTCCGGATCGGCTCGCTTGGCCTTGCTCGCGGCACTCATTCCTGCTGCGTCGCCGCCAACGATGACGAATGGGGCGTCCATGCCACTCGATACGTCGAGACTCCAGTAAAGTATTTCGCAGAAAACCCAATATTAAGAACACTGGTTCGGGTGCCGAAACCAGCCGGTTCAGGCACTGAAATCGGGTCCTTCACACGTGCTGGGCGACCTAACTCTCGTCGCCGTGAGAACAGGGCAGCAGTCGGTCACCGTGTCCGTGCTCAGATGAGCAACTGGACGTCCGACTCGGCCATGTGCTGCAGCGCCGTCGCAGCGCCGACGCCGGTCGTCACGCCGTCGTAGAAGTCGTCCTCGTCGTAGTCCATCAGTTCGATGGTCATCTGACACGCCTGGAGATCGACGCCCTGTGCGAGCGAGAGATCGATGAGTTCCTCGATCGTGGCCGTATCGTTCTCGTCGATCTTCTTGCGCATCATCTTCGTGGCCATCGCGTCCATCCCCGGGAGCGCGGCGAGTGCGTTCGGCATCGGCATGTTGGGGTTGCCGACGGCACTCAGTTTGAGGTTCCTCGAGTTGTCCTCGTGGAGGATGTCCAGCCCCCAGAAGGTGTGGAAGACGACGACTTCCCAGTCGAAGGCGGCCGCCGTGCTCGCGAGGATCAACGGCGGGTAGGCCATGTCGAGTGTCCCCTTGGTGGCGATGATCGTCATCTTCTTCCCGCCGGCATCGTCGGCTGCGTCGGCAACCGACTCCTCGAGTTCGGCGACGCGTTCTCGAAGTTCCTGAAGCTCCGTGGCGTCGACGTCCTCGTCGATCGACGGGTGGCTGTCCGTGCTCATGTCAGTCCGTCTTCTTCACGTAGTGGGTGTACGTGTCCTCGCCCTCGACCTGCTCGAGGAGTTCCACGCCGTTCGTCCCCTTCGCCCAGCCCTGAATGTCACTCATGCTCCCCGAGTCGGTCGCGACGACTTCGAGCACGTCGCCGGCCTCGAGGTCGTCGATCGCCTGTTTCGTCTTGACGACTGGCATCGGGCAGGACTGTCCTTTCACGTCGAGCGTCTCTGTGGTGTCGTATTCTGAACTCATGATTGATCGTCTTCTCTATATTGGAGCTACTACACAATATTAACTGGTCCTATAAAAACGTACCGGTGATTGTCCGGTTATTGAACAGCCGTGGTTTGTTGGGCCGGAGTTCATAACACCTCGTCCGCTCTGGCGGCCGTCATTGCCCGCCTCCGCTCTCGTTGTGGGGCACTATATTGCACAATCATCGAAATACCATGCAAACTCTTAAGTGAGCGCAACCGGTAGTTCGAACCGTACATCATGGACGACATGGACTTTCCGACGCCGGACGTGCCGGTCGAGTCGGTGACCCCGGACGAGCTGAAGGCGAGCATCGACGCCGGTGACGACGTAACGCTGCTCGATGCACGGATGGAAAGCGACTACGAGGAGTGGCGCATCGACGGTGTGTCCGTCGAGTCGATCAACGTCCCGTACTTCGAGTTTCTGGACGAAGAGATCGACGAGGACGTGCTCGCACGGATCCCCGAGGATCGGCCCGTAACGGCCCTCTGTGCGAAGGGTGGCGCAAGCGAGTACGTCGCGGGCGCGCTGATCGAACGCGGCTACGACGTCGATCACCTCGAGGAAGGCATGAACGGCTGGGCGCGCATCTACGAGGCCGTCGACGTCGAGCGCTACGACGGCGCCGGCACGCTGGTCCAGTACCAGCGACCGTCGTCGGGCTGTCTCGGCTACCTCGTCTACGACGATGGCGAGGCCGCCGTCATCGATCCGCTTCGCGCGTTCGCCGACCGGTACCTCGCGGATGCCGACGAACTCGGCGTCGAGCTGACGTACGCGATCGACACGCACATCCACGCCGACCACATCTCCGGCGTCCGCACCCTCGCCGACGAAGGCGTCGAGGGCGTTATCCCGGCGGCCGCAGTCGACCGTGGCGTGACCTACGCCGACGAGCTGACCCAGGCTGAAGATGGCGACGAGTTCCAGGTCGGCGACGCTACCATCGAAACCGTCTCGACGCCCGGCCACACCTCCGGGATGACCTCGTACCTGATCGACGGCGAGTTGCTCGCGACCGGCGACGGCCTCTTCGTCGAGAGCGTCGCCCGACCCGACTTGGAGGAGGGCGACGACGGCGCACCCGAAGCCGCCAGCCAGCTCTACGAGTCGCTCCAGGAGCGCGTGCTGACGCTGCCCGACGAGACGCTGATCGGCGGCGCACACTACAGCGACGCCGCCGAGCCCGCCGCTGACGGGACTTACACGGCACCGATCGGCCAGCTCGTCGACGAGATGGACGCGCTGACGATGGACGAAGACGAGTTCGTCGAGCTAGTCCTCTCGGATATGCCGCCCCGACCGGCAAACTACGAGACCATCATCTCGACGAACCTCGGTCAACGGGAGGCGGACGACGACGAGGCGTTCAGACTCGAGCTCGGGCCGAACAACTGCGCCGCAAGCCAGGGATCGCTGGCCGGTGACTGACCCTCTCGATCCGTCGAATGGTCGCTGAACTCATCGGTCCGGCGCTGCTCGAGACGCTCTTTCCCGAGGGGATCAGCCGGTACGCCGTCGGTGGGCTGCTCGTCGGCCTGGGCGCGGCCGTCATCTACCTCGCCACCGGCATCGCCGCCGGAGCGAGTACCTTCCTCGAGTCGACGCTCTCGTACGTCTCCGACCAGTCGCGGTTCCAGCAGTATCGGAGCTCGCGGGACTGGCGCGTCGTCTTCACGCTCGGGATCGTCGCCGGGGCGGCGATCTACGCGCTGACGTTCCAGTCGGGGCTCCTCTCGAGTTCGCTCTACCAGCCCGGGACGACAGGCGAACTCCGGGAGGTCGGCGGGCTGACGATCTGGCTGACCGACGTCCAGCCCTGGCGGCTGTTCCTGGGTGGCGTTCTGGTCGGGATCGGCACACGGATCGGGAAAGGCTGCACCTCGGGCCACGGCGTCTGTGGCGTCGGCTCGGCGTCGAAAACCTCGATCGTTGGCGTGATCACGTTCCTGATCGTCGCGATCGGCACTGCCCAGATCGTGATGGCACTGGGGGTGAGCCCGTAAGATGACTGAAACCCGTCACCCACTGTTCATGCCGTTGATCTTCGTCGGCGGCCTGATCTTCGGCTTCGGCCTCGGCTTCAGCCACATGGCTCAGCCCGAGGTCGTCCTGAACTTCCTGCAGTTCGAGGACTTCGGCCTGCTGTTCGTCATGTTCGGTGCAGCGATCGTCACCGGGATCGCCTTCGCGATCATGCCACGGCTGGGGCGTCGTGCGCCCCTGACGGGCACCGCCTACGGTCGACGGCTGAAGTCGTTCGACCGTGACGTCCCCATCGGTGGGGCGATCTTCGGCGTCGGCTGGGGACTGTCGGGCATCTGTCCCGGCGCGGCCTACGCCAGCCTCGGCGTCGGCAACGTGACGATCCTCTGGGCGCTCGCCGGCATGTTCGTCGGCGCCTACCTCCAGGGCGTCCTGCGCTCGAGGCAGCCGGCGACGTCGCCGTCAGTTGCGGGCGACGACTGAGGCGGTCCCCTGTGCCGACGTACCTGCTCGACCGCAGGACGCTTGCGGCCGGAACTGTCGAAGCGGAGTCCGTATACCCCGGCCGCTCGAGTGGACCGAACGGGGCCGGTCGACCGTTGTTTTCATCCAGTGGGAACGAGAGACGATTGATTGTATCCGGCGCCTGTAGGTTCTCATATGAGCCAGTTCGTCCCCGCAACAGCCGACCCTCCTGGGAGTTCCGAGGCGATCGACCCTCGAGGCCACGAACGGATCGAAGACCGGAACCTCCGGGTCGTCCTCGAGATCGTCCGCGGCGGGCCGTGTTTCATGGACGGTCTCGACGGCGACGTCCTTGATGCCGACGTTCGGTTCGAAAACGGGCAGTGTCACTGTGACGTCACCGTCCGAACCAGCGACGACGGCGACGAGCGGATCGAGACGAAGTACGGATCGAACGACGTCTGTGGACACTGTCCCGGCGTCGTCTTCTCGAAACACGGCTGCATCCCGCGGTACCTGGGCGTCGGTGACGGCTGGTTCGTCGTCGAAACCTACGCTGCGGACACGGAGACCGTCTCCTCGCTGGTCGCGGACGTTCGGGAGGTCTGTGACCGGGTCACCGTCAGGAGTCTTGTCTCGACCGACCGGAACAGTCACGACGAGCTCTGCTCGATCGACGTCTCGGCGCTGACGCCCAAACAGCGCGAAGCCGTCGAACACGCCATCGAGGCGGGCTACTACGACCCCGACACCCGCGTCCGGCTCGAGGAACTCGCGGCCGACCTCGAGATCTCGACGTCGGCGCTCTCCCAGCGACTCCGCCGTGCGGAGAGCAACGTCATGCGTCAGCTCGCCTGCAGGGACGAGTGTCCAGACGCCACCTGATGGCGACGGCGTCGGACCGGGTCGCTGCGTCTCGAGGGCGTTATAAACATCTGTACAATGCAGCAGACGTTCGGCCACCCACGTGATTGATCGTTCACGACTGCGGCTGCAGGCCAGTGGGCCGAACCGGGACGGAGGAACGCTGGCGCCAGCGATCGTGGTTTTCGGCTCGATACCGGCCGACTGTCGTCGCTTCGTTCCTGCCCCCATATAAAACCAAATCCTATCCAGAGTCGGTCATACCGTCGGAGGGCCCCTCGTTTTATTCAGAGGAAACAGTATGCGACGGCAACTACAGACCCGGCACCTCGTGCCGGAACGGACGACCGACCCCGACCGTCGCGATGGCCGATCGACGGTATCGTCGCTCCCGGCCGGGATCGGAAGCGTATCGGACCTCGTTGGTCTCCGGCGACGCCCGGAGGTGACCGACCGATGAGCGACGCTGATGGATTCGACCTCACCCGCCGGACCGTCCTCAAGACCGCAGGCGCTGCCGCGGTCGGGGCGAGCCTCGGCGGGTGTCTCGCCGGCGACGACGGACAGCCGGCGGTCGATCCGGACGCCGAGACGGAGACCGCCTACGGCAACTGCTGGATGTGCCACCACGCGTGCGGCCAGGAGTTGACGGTGAGAGACGGAACGGCCGTCGACATCACCGGTATCGACGAACACCCCCGCGGGAGCGCCGGTCCGGGCACCGAAGGGACGCTCTGTCCGAAAGGGCAGGCCGAACTCGAGAAACTGTACGACCCCGACCGGATCACGCAGCCGTACATCCGCGAGGATGGCGAACTGCGCGAAGCCGACTGGGACGAGGCGTTCGAGTACACGGCCCGGCGACTCGAGGAGTTCGCCGACGAGCACGGCCCCGAGAAGCTGCTTGACGCGACGAGCTGGTCGACGACGAACCTGCACGAGTACTTCTGGGAGAACCTCTATGGAACTCCAGAGCGCATCGGCCGTGGCCGCCACGTCTGTTTCGGCGGGCCGCACCTGAGCGGGAACCTGATGGGGCTGGGCGCGAACATGCGCTTCGTCGACTACCAGCACTCCGACTACATCATCGCCTGGGGCCGGAACATCTTCGAGTCGTTTGCCGGTCAGTGGGAGCCCAAAGGCGTCCTCGAAGCGCTCGACAACGGTGCGACGCTGGTCGTGATCGATCCCCAGCACACGCCGACGGCGCAGAAGGCCGATCACTGGCTGCCGATCGAGCCCCGGACCGACGGCGCGCTCGCGCTCGCGATGGGGCACGTGATCGTCGACGAAGAGCTCTACGACCAGGCGTTCGTCGAAGAACAGACGCACGGATTCGAGGCCTACCGGGAGGCCGTCGCGGACAGGACGCCCGAGTGGGCCGAAGACATCACGGGAATCGACGCGGCGCTCATCCGCGAGATCGCGATCGGCTTCGCCGAGGCGGCACCAGCGGCGGGTATCGCCCTCTGGACCGGCGTCGGACAGTACGCCGAGGCCCAGAAGGCCGCCCAGAACGTCTTCGCGCTCAACGGGCTCGTCGGCAACGTCGACCGACCCGGCGGCTTCCGGATGTGGCAGGGGCCGCCGTTGCAGCTGAACCCGTTCGAAGAGCGCGGAATCGACCTGCCGAACAACGCCGAGGGGCGCCGGCCGGCGTTACGCGAACACCCCGAGTACGAGGAGTACCCGTTCCGACACACCACGGGGATCGGCC